>JALWMR010000254.1 GCA_027083815.1 Thiotrichaceae bacterium | reverse complement strand
ATGGAAAAATCCACATGGACGCGCCCAAAGGGGATAATGAGGTCATCGTTCGCCATAACCCCACAGCTGAAGATGGCGCGGCAATGCTACAGGTAGCTTCACCCAATGCATGGGCTTATGCGGGTAAAATGGAGGCAATCAGCTCACTGGAGGATTTGAATTTTGCCATGGAAAGCATTGCCGAAGACTATGATTGTGGCGATGATGCCCTGATTCCTTTTAAGATTATTGGTCATGCAAACACACTTAAATGGAGCATGGATACAGAACATCCTCGGGTAACGGATGAAAAAGATCTGGACGTTGAAATTGTAGGGCTATTTACCGCAAAAGATAAGTCTAAGTACTTTATGGTCAAAGGTTACAAGGTTCACCCTCATGTGGTGTTGACTGCTAAAGATCAGGCTGGTCATATGCGTACCGTGGACTTGAAAGAAGGTGCGAAATTATTTTTACCCGCAAAAAACTAAACTACTCAGCGAAACCTGAACACTTATGGGCTACACTGAATAGCTACCAGAAAGTTAAAATAAATAGCCAGGAAATATGAACAAATCACTAATTAATCTTTGGTATCAAGATATCAATGCGCGTCCACTTTACGTTAATGAAACAGCGGTGCGTATCAGAGCTGGCATGTTACTACTCATTCCGCTGTTTTTAGGTTTAACCTTATACGATGTGGTTTATACCTCACCTTATATTGTTGATACCAATACGCTGGTGGATACCTATGAAACCAATAAGGATCAACATATTATTTATACAGCAGAGGTGACACATCGCGTTTATGAATATTCAGTACAAACAGCGCTAATTTTTTATGTGCTGTTTGAATTGTTATCTGGTATGACCGTATTTACCTCACGTTTTTCACCGTCAATTTTATTGAGTAGTTATTTCGCCAGAAACCATCCACCCGTCTGGAAGCCATTAGCGCCAAAGCGGTTTGCCTGGACGATAGGCGCAAGTGTGGCAGTTGCCTGTTTGTTGTTTTTTAACCCTGATACCTTTGCAGGCTGGCTAAATCATCTGGCAGGGCGGGAGCTATTAACAGAAACCGAGAATTTTATGCCAAAAGGTACAGGCACAACCCTGGTCTGGGTGTGTTTAAGTTTTATGTGGCTAGAAACTGTTTTCGGTTTTTGTGTGGGCTGCAAGGTACACGCCTTGTTAGTCAAAATCGGGCTTATCAAAGAAGAATGTGCAGCCTGTAATAATATTAATTGGGACAAGATGCCAAAAAGTAAGGTTAACGAATGATAACGAGAGAGAGATTAATGACTAAACGACTTCAACTATTTTTAATCAGCTTTGTGCTGTTTTTTTCGGGCAATGCCTTTGCCGCCTCGGCCTTGATTGATGCCGATGGTTTGACTGAACTTATGGAAAGCGACAACAAGCCCATTGTGCTTGAGGTTCGTTATCACCCACACCGTTATTTTACGGTGGGCCATATCGAAGGGGCGATTCAGGTACAGCGTTTTAAGGATTTAGGTGATAATCTGGCAAGCCCCAATATGCGTTTCCCTGACTATAAGGTGTTTCAAAAACGGCTGCGTGCCTGGGGCATCAATAATGACTCTAAAATTGTTATTTACGATGATTCCAGCACTGCCCTGGCATCGCGTTTATACGTTATGCTAAAAATGTATGGCTTTAATATGAGTCAGGTTAAAGTGCTTAATGGCGGCACCCGTGAGTGGAGCGCTTTTAATGATCTCACCAAAGCGGCAACACCAAAGCCGGCACCGGGTAATGTCACCCTCAAACCGAAAGACCCAGAGATGCTGATTGAGTGGATGGATGTGTATGAAAAAGTGATTTCTTTGCGTGACCCCAATACCGTTCTGGTGGATGCCCGACCACATGATATGTACACCGGAGAGG
>JALWMR010000253.1 GCA_027083815.1 Thiotrichaceae bacterium | reverse complement strand
CTGATAATTTACGCTGACTATACTATATTCTTAGATTATAGCTATGCTAATACGATGACTATTGAGGGGAGAAACATGAAAAAAACTACGTTTTTAGTGGTTGCTTTATTCTCATCGAGTATCTTAAATGCGGCAAGTGTGATTATGACGGATACGGGCTATTTTTATCCTGCCAATAAAAAGACTTCCAGTTATTTTGATTTTAAAAAGGTAGTTGGTGGACAGTGTCATTTAGCTAAAGATTTTAAAGCTTCTATAGGCAGCCCTATTTATGCAACGGATGATGGCCTTGTCCAGATAGCAAATGACAATATAACAGGTTATAACAGCCCTGCGGGTACAGGAGGCGCTATTGTTATTAAGCACCAAACTTCATCAGGAAAAGTATTTTATGGGCTGTATGGTCATATCAAGAACTTCACGGTAAAAGTAGGCGACCAGGTTACAGGTGGACAGAAAATTGCTGAGGTTGCGCCCTATTCAGCGGGCGGTATTAAGTTATCTCATTTGCACTTCGGTATTAATACCAGTCAAGCCTCGCT
Source organism: Thiotrichaceae bacterium (assembly GCA_027083815.1). Lineage (GTDB taxonomy): Bacteria > Pseudomonadota > Gammaproteobacteria > Thiotrichales > Thiotrichaceae > Cocleimonas. Next base: position 7,998 of record JALWMR010000253.1, on the reverse strand, counting down.
TCTTGGTTTCTCGGCATCTTGCAGTGATACGCTTGGCTTTGTTAACCCTGTAGAATTTATCAAGAAAAACAGCACAGTAAAAGGGTCTTGTAAAGCGCTACCTGATTCTGTAAGCACCGCTAAAAACACGCTTATCGTTACACCTAATGTGCTGGTTAATGATACCGATGTTGATGGTGACTCATTAAGTGTTACCGCAGGAAACATGATATCGGAGAAAGGCGTCTCTGTTATTAATCATAATGATGGTACGTTTACCTATACCCCCAAAATTGACTTCACAGGTAAGGATTCATTTACATATTCGATGACGGATAAAAAAGGCTGTACCAAAAGTGCCAGGGTCACGGTTAATATTGGAAATACTGGCTCAGGATCTGGAGGTAGTTCTAGTAGTAGTGGAGGAGGTAGCGCGAGTCTTATCTCTTTGTTCATTTTGTTAAGTTTGCGTTTGTTTCGCACTAAGCGTTTGTTGTAATTCTAGCTGGTAGTTGAAATTCGCCTGGACGAGTGCCAGACAAGGCAAAATAGATCGAAAAAGCGAAGTTTACTGGAGTAAATGAGTATTTTGAAGTCTATTTTAACGTAGCATCGTGCCGTATAAATAGAACTTCAACAGCCTGCCAGGTGTAAACGACTATTTTGAAATGTTGTTTGTGAAGGGAAAAGAGAAAAGCCATAAAAAGGTGGGGGGTGTACTTTTAAACTCACTTTTTTCACCAATAACAGTAGCTTGAATGTCATATTTTATGTTTTCAATTAATGGAGAATAATAATGTCACTTGAATCCCGGTTTACTGAAGATGAAATCTTTTTATTAGCGACTACGCCTATTCAGATTGGTACGGTTATGGCCTTTGCAGAGGGAAGTGGCTTGGGCACGATTAAAGAGATGTTCGCCAGTTCCAGAAGTTATATCAACGGCATCAAAGAGTATCCCAATAATGAAATTATCACGGGTGTTTTGCCAACCGTAGGTGATATTAAAGAGGCGATGAGCAAGGCCAAAGAAATGCGCCAAAAGTCGCACGATCGTTTAAAGGCTTTGGGCATAGACTCTACTGAAAAGTTACGTGAGCAAGTTATCAAGGATGCCAAAGAAGTCGCAGCTATTTTAGAGGCTAAAGCAACGCCAGAAGAAGCCAGGGAATATAAAGCATGGGCAATGGAGGTTGCAGCGAATGTAGCCAAAGCAGCGAAAGAGGGTGGATTCTTAGGGATCGGTGGTACTCGAATTAGTGAAGGCGAGAAGGAGGCATTTGCACAGATAGCCGAGGCTTTGGGAGCTGATTCAAATCTTGACTAATGTTAGCAAGCTTTTCTGATATATATATAGGGTGCTCGGACAGGTTCTTAGCCACGTCTCCAGAGCGTTTCATCGCCCTTGTCTTCCAGTGTGATGCCCTGTTCGTTTAGTTGGTCGCGGATTTCATCGGCTTTAGCCCAGTCTTTATTTTGCTTGGCATCAAGGCGTTTCTGTATCAGTGCTTCGATTGCTTCGTTGGATAGATCGCCCGAGCTGGTGTCTCCCTGAAACCAGGATTCAATATTGCCTTCAAGCAGGCCTAATTCGCTACCTAGTTTCTTAAGAAGCGCGCCTAGTTCATTGGCTCTGCTGATGTTTTTTTCCTGGCGGGCGCGGTTAATGTCGCGTGCCAAATCGAATAAAGTTGCCAGTGCCTCGGGCGTATTGAAGTCATCGTCCATCGCTTCATTAAAGTGCTTTTCGTATTCGCTATTTTCTGCTGCAGTACTGGTTTCAAGGCCGCGCAATGCGGTGTATAGCCTATCCAGCGCGGCACCGGCGGCGTCCAGTTGATCGCTGCTGTAATTGAGCGGACTACGATACTGACTGGTCAGCATAAAATAGCGAATCTCTTCGGCTTTGTACTTTTTCAGTACCTCACGAATGGTGAAAAAATTGCCCAGTGACTTGGACATTTTTTCTTCATCAACGCGGATAAAGCCATTATGCATCCAGTAATTGGCAAAGTGTTCGCCAGTGCAGGCTTCGGATTGGGCGATTTCATTTTCATGATGAGGAAACTGTAAATCGTGACCACCGCCGTGAATATCAAAGTGGTTACCGAGCAGTTTGGTTGACATGGCAGAACACTCGATATGCCAGCCGGGACGACCTTTTCCCCAGGGTGAATCCCAGTATGGTTCGTCTTGTTTGGCCATCTTCCAGAGGACAAAATCCAGCGGATCATTTTTATCGGTGTTGACGGCAATGCGCTCGCCCGAGCGCAGCTCTTCGGGGTTTCTGCCGGATAATTTTCCATAATCTTTAAATTTGGAAACATCATAGTAAACATCGCCACTATTGCCCTGATAGGCATAGCCTTTTTCAATCAGCGTATTAATCATTCTGATGATTTCGGTAATATTATCCGTTGCCCTGGGTTCTGCGGTAGGCGCTTGAATACCCAATGCTTTCTCATCTTCATGCATGGCATTGATAAAGTGTTCGGTTAAGGTTTTAAAATTTTCACCTTTCTCATTGGCGCGTTGAATAATTTTGTCGTCAATATCGGTAATATTACGTACATAGGTCACATCATAGCCACGCGCTTTAAGGTAGCGAAAAACAACATCAAAGGCGACCATGACTCGCGCATGCCCCAAATGGCAGTAGTCATACACCGTCATTCCGCAAACGTACATGCGGATTTTGTTATCTTCGATTGGTTTAAAGTTTTCTTTTTGATTCGTCAGGCTATTATATATTTGTAACATCGTTTCAAGTGCTCGTAACAGACGCCGCAAATGGTAGCAGAAGGAGGTTAATTCCGCTATTATTCCCGCCTTATTGTCACTATAAAAAACGCAGGGCTTGAATATGAAATTTTTAACACTAAATAATGTTCTAATCGCTTTTGTTTCTTTTTTTATTTTGTTAAGTGGTTGTAATGCTCAGGAAGCAACGACAACGGCAAAGTCGAATAAAGATACAAATACCAAAAACATGAAATCGACTGGAGAAAAAATGTCTGTAATTAAATTGGAAACAAATAAGGGTACTATTACGCTGGAACTGGATGCTGAGAAAGCACCGCAAACCGTTGCCAACTTTGTTGATTATGTTGAAAAAGGTTTTTACGATGGTTTGATTTTTCATCGCGTGATCCCAAACTTCATGATTCAGGGTGGCGGAATGAACCCTGATATGAGTGAAAAACCAAATGGTAGCCCGATTAAGAATGAGGCAAATAACGGTCTTAAGAATGATCGCGGTACTATTGCCATGGCAAGAACACAAGATCCGCACTCGGCTACATCACAGTTCTTTATCAATTTGAAAGATAATGACTTCTTAAATCATACCAGCGAATCACCAGCAGGATGGGGTTATGCTGTATTTGGTAAAGTGACTGATGGCATGGATGTTGTTGATGAGATCGCCAAAGTTAAAACAGGTAATCATGGTCCGCATGGCGATGTGCCTTTAGAGCCAGTTGTTATTAAAAAGGCAACGGTTGTTAAATAAATCCTCGCAGTAAATATTGTCGTATATAATTAGTTTTGCCTCCTCTTTCTGAGGAGGTGCTACAGGTGTAGGATATGAAAAAAACATGGTTTATTTCTGATCTGCATCTTGACCCCTCCCGACCAGGGCTTTTTAAACTTTTTGAAAAATTTATTCACCGTATTCAGGCTGAGGCGGATGCGCTTTATATTCTTGGCGATTTATTTGAGTTCTGGGTTGGTGATGACATTATTGATTTACCTGCTGGTAAGCCCTTTTTGCCGATTATTAATCAATTAAAAGAACTGTCGGACTCGGGTGTAAAAATTTTCTTTGTTCAGGGTAATCGTGATTTTCTTGTGCAAGACCGATTTATGCAAGCAACGGGAGCAACGCTGCTGCCTGATCATAGTGTGGTTGATCTTTATGGTAAGCGAGTTTTGATTATGCATGGAGATACCTTGTGTACTGATGATCGTGCTTATCAGGTAATGCGCGCTCTGTTTCGGATGAAACTGATACAGACCTTGTATCTAATGCTCAGCCCGCAACGGCGTAGTAAGAAAGCAGACAGTGTGCGAGGGAAAACCCAGGAAATTACAAAAAATAAAAACACCAAGATTCTGGATGTTAACCAACAAGCGGTTGAAAAGGTCATGAGAGAAAACGATGTGAGTCTGCTGATTCATGGGCACACTCATAGACCAGCAGTTCATCAGTTTGATTTAGATGGCAAACCGGTAAAAAGAATGGTTTTGGGCGACTGGGGAGAAAAAGATAGTTTTGTTGAGTGTGGGCCAGAAGCATGTGAATTACATTTTTAGCAAAGCTCTTTAAGCATAAGCCTTTTGGTAAAGTATAAAAAATGCCGGCTGAATGCCGGCATTTTTATCTGTAAATTGTTGTAAAAATTAGTTTGCAGGTGCTTTTTTCATGGCGCCATCTACAGCATCTTTGGCTTTTTCAACGGCGGTATCTTTGATTTCTGATGCCTTTTGAACGGCGCTGTCCTTGATGTTAGATGCTTTGTTCATCATATTGTTGCCCATTTCTTTGGTTGCTTCAACAGCATCTTTGGCCTTGTCAGTTAATGCTTCTTTGGTTTCTTGAACAGCATCACTTGCCTTTGATTTGATCTCATTGGCTTTGTCTTTAAGGGTATCAGCAGTGTCTTTTACTTTGTCTGTTAGCTTCTCTTTTGCGTTGCTTGCGGCATCTTTTGCAGCATCTTTCAGATTGCCAATGGCATCCATCATGGATTTTCCGGCTTTTTTTGTTGATTCAACGGCTTCAGTGGCAGACTCTTTCGCTTTGTCAATAGCTTTACCAGATTGTTCCATGGTTTGAGTTGCTGCTTCATTGGTTTTTTCTGTGGCTTTTTCGGTTTTGTCTTTATCGCAAGCACTTAGTGATAGTGCGACAAGCAGCGCTAATAAGGTGATACGTAATTTCATTTTTTCTTCCTTCCATGGTTGTTTAAAGGGGTTAGGTTAAGTTCTCCTTAACAAGTCTGATAACTATGTACTCTATTTCTTGTGAAAAGTTCAATCAGATAGCTTTACGAAATACTAGGACTGGCTACTGGTGATGAATTCTTATTGCAAGTCGTTTTGCTGTCTATTATGGTGCAGCTCTTAACTATATTGATGATATTGTAATGAAACAGAAGCACGTTGATAAATTTATGCGTCCTGTGCGTAGTTTTGTATTGCGTCAGGGACGATTAACTAAGGGGCAGGCGTTAGCGCTTGAGACAGCATGGCCTGTTTATGGGATTGAGCGGGGGAACGCTCAACTGGATTTATCCTCTTTGTTTGATAATGATGCGCCGATTACATTGGAAATAGGCTTCGGCGATGGTGTTTCATTGGCGACCATGGCCAAGACTGATCCGCAACGTAATTTTATCGGTATTGAGGTGCATAAGCCAGGGGTAGGCCGACTTTTACATTTGATTCAAGAATACAAGCTATCGAATGTGCGTGTTATGGATGATGATGCGGTTGAGATAATTAAAAAACGCATCCCAGAAAATTCACTGGATTGCGTACAACTTTTCTTTCCTGATCCCTGGCATAAAAAACGTCATAACAAACGTCGTATCGTTCAGCCTGAGTTTGTTGAGTTGATCGCAAAACGCTTAAAACCCGATGGTGTATTCCATTTGGCAACCGACTGGGAGCCATACGCGATACATATGGCGGAAGTGATGGAAGCATCTGGGCTGTTTTTGTCCTTATCAGGTGGGCCTTTTTCACCAAAGCCTGAAAGCCGGCCCGAGACCAAGTTTGAGCGGCGTGGTTTAAAGTTAGGGCATGGCGTATGGGACTTATTATACAGAAAGAGATAAAAAATATTTTTAGTGGTATTCTTTGAACTAATGGTGGTTAGTTATGCCTAATAGATAGGGGAAAACGTAAATAGAGGACTCAAGGATGAAAATACTCAGACATAAACTTGTATTAGCTGTAGCCCTGCTTGTACCAGTCGTTGCTCTAAATGGTTGTTCCAGTAATGCTGGTAATGGTGCTGTGATTGGTGCCCTGACCGGAGCAGCTATTGGTAAATCGACCGGAAATCATCATGATAGTCGGGCGGCATGGGGTGCGATCATCGGGGGTGCCGGTGGTGCTGTTATTGGTAGTCAGAAAGATGTCAGGCGTCCGCAATATAATCCGGCTTACAGATCACAATACAGGCCACAATATCGGTCACAGTATCGCTCAACAAACGGTTATTATCCATAGGGCCAATTGGTAATGGGGTGTTTTTAGAGGCCGTATCGACAAAAGGGCAAAAAAGGTGGGGGGTGTACTTTCTATTATCTAAGACCTTTGCATGAGAGTATGGCGAGAGAAAAATTAGCGTAATTTTCCTGATTTTTGTAGATTTGAGGGTAATAGCAGGGCTATTGACCGAAAATATACGAAAAAAAAACAGGGGAATTTATTCGGCAAACAACGCCTCACCCTAACGGGTCAGCTAAAGCTGTTGTCTCGCGTTGCTCGGCTAAGCAGTTTTTATCCGTCATATCTTTCGTGCTAAGGTCTCTAACTATTATTGTTTTTTTATGCGCCTCTGCCGATGCCAAAGTAGGTGAATCCGAGTTCTTTCATGTGTTCGGGGTTGTAAAGATTTCTGCCATCAATAATGACAGGTTTTTTCAATGATGAAAGTAATTTTTTGTAGTCTGGTGAGCGGAACTCTTGCCATTCGGTAACGATAACCAGTGCATCCGCATTTTTTAATGCATCTTCGGCGTTATCGCACAGCATTAAGTCATTTCGTTTACCATAGATTTGTTCGCATTCCTGGGTTGCAACGGGGTCGTAAGCTTGTACCTTTGCGCCTATGTTCCAGAGTGCCTCCATGAGCACCCGGCTAGATGCGTCAAACATATCATCTGTATCGGGTTTAAAGGATAAGCCCCAAAGGGCAATTGTTTTATCTTTAAGTGATGCGCCATAAAATTGTGATAACTTCTCAAAGGGGCGTTGTTTTTGTTTTTCATTGACGGCTTCTACGGCAGATAATAAATCAGCCTGGTAGCCAATGGTTTTAGCCGTATGGATAAGAGATTTAACGTCCTTGGGAAAGTGTGAGCCTCCATAGCCGCAGCCGGGATAGATAAAATGATAGCCTATGCGCGGATCAGAGCCTATGCCAATGCGTACTTGTTCAATATCCGCTCCAAGGTGTTCAGCCATATTGGCAAGCTCATTCATAAAGCTTATTTTGGTGGCAAGTAGCGCATTGGCAGCAAACTTGGTCATCTCTGCAGAGCGCACATCCATTACAACGAGTCGATCACGACCATGGTTAAAAGGCGCATACAGCTCTTTCATTAGCTCCATTGTTCTGGGGTTATCGCAGCCAATGACTATCCGGTCGGGTTTCATAAAGTCCTCTACCGCGCCACCTTCTTTCAAGAACTCGGGATTGGAAACGACATCAAACTCAAATTTCTCATTTCGGGACTTTAATATATCAGTGATATTCTTGGCAATGGTATCGCCTGTGCCTACAGGGATAGTTGATTTATTAATAATTACTCGGTATCCATCCATGTGTTTTGCTATGGCATTGGTGGTGGAAATAACCTTCTTGATATCAGTTGCGCCATTGTTATCCTGGGGTGTTTCAACGGTTATGAACTGATAGATCCCGTGTTTTACGCCTTCTTCGATAGACGAGGAGAAATGTAAACGCCCAGCAGCGACGTTTTCAGCAATCATGGTATCAAGGCCCATTTCGTAAACAGGTATCTTTCCTGCTTGGATATTGGTTATCCGGGGGGTATCCGTATCGACGCATAAAACATCGTTTCCAACTTGAGCAAGGCAGGTTGCTGTAACCAGGCCAACATAGCCTGATCCATAAAGTGTAATTTTCATAAAATGTAATATTTATTGTTTGTAGTTGATTCGAAAGATAGACTGTAAAAAGGTGACTTAAAAGTCCTTCATTTTTGAGTGTATTAAGATAATATCAGGATAATATTAAAAACGGGATGAAAATTATCACTTTTG
>JALWMR010000252.1 GCA_027083815.1 Thiotrichaceae bacterium | reverse complement strand
ATCATGGGCCAGGCCATATCAGGAAAACCGGGAACAAAATGATGATGCGCCACCTTAAAGCCGGGCACCCGATTTACCGGATTGGGAATCAGGCTCGCCTGCTCGGGTAAATCACTCATCAGGATTCGGTTTGGGTAGGCTTGTTCGCCAAATTTTTCTTCTATGATTGCTTGCGCCTGAGGATGCCTGACAAGCTTTTGTCCAAACGCTTTTGCGGCGCTGGAGCGTGTCAGATCATCCGGTGTTGCCCCGATGCCGCCAAAACTAAAGACCAGATCACCCGTTGGAATGGTTTCTTTCAGGCAGCCAACAATCTCATCTTCACTATCACCAATAATACGCACCCAGTTAAGTGGCATACCGCGAGTTTTCAGCAACTCAATGGCTTTTTGCATGTGTTTGTCCTGACGTGTGCCGCTTAAAAGCTCATCCCCGATTAAAATAAGGCCTGTTGTTTGCTTTTCCATTAATAGGCACCCTTATTAGAGCAATCAAACAGGAGAAATGGGCTAAAAAGTGGGGGGGTGTACTTTTTAAAGCTATAAACAGGTGTGTAAAAGTACACCCCCCACCTTTTTAGCCTTTTTCTCCATGAATGAGCCTTGTTTAACATTAGACATCTGCCCCTTCATCTTTTGCCAGCTTTTGTGTCTCATTATTTTTCTTTTCGATAGCAGTGGCTCTCCAGTTTTGGCTGGTTTCTGGCCAGCCTTGAGTGTGCTGCTGAATAAGATCAGATAACACCCGGATATGTGCAATATCATCATTGAGTGCTGCAATATATTCGTAACGCTCACCACCGGCTTCGATAAAATAATCACGGTTCTCACCGTTTATTTCTTCAAGCGTTTCCAGACAATCTGCGGGGAATCCGGGGCAAATTACATCTACCGATTTTATCCCTTCTTTTGGCATTGCCATTAAGGTTTTATCGGTATATGGCTTTAGCCACTCGGCCTTGCCAAAGCGTGATTGAAAGGTCATACGCCATTGTTCATCTTTTAGCCCCAGCTTTTTTGCCAGCAAGCGCGCTGTTTTATGGCATTGGCAATAATAAGGATCACCCAATTCAAGGTTGCGCTTTGGCAAGCCATGAAAAGACATTAACAAAACATCGCCCGCAGGACGGCTTTGCCAATGTGTTTTAACGCTATTAGCTAGCGCCGAAATATAGCCGTCATTATCATGATATTGATTTATAAAACGCATTTCAGGTATCCATCGCCAAGTGCTCAAAACTCTGGCGACCTCATCAAAGGTCGTTGCCGTTGTGGTCGCTGAATATTGCGGGTACATAGGAAACACAAGAATACGCCTTGCACCTTTCTCGCGAAGTGCTTCAAGCCCCGCCTCAATACCTGGCTTGCCATAACGCATTGCAAGCTCAATAAATACGGGGCCTTTAAAGCGTACTTCCATTTCCTGCCGGATTAATTTGACCTGTTTTTGGCTGATATTCAATAAAGGCGAACCATTATCCGACCAGACTTTTTTATAATTTTCGGCGCTTGCCGCTGGACGTTTACGCAGCACAAGACCATATAATATCGGCAACCACACCATGCGTGGAATTTCTACCACCCGTGGGTCAGATAAAAACTGGGCAAGGTATTGACGTACTGCCGTTGGAGTCGGCTCATTGGGCGTACCCAAATTAACCACTAACACGCCTGTTGCTTCCACCTTTCCGTGAAAAAATAATGGATCACTTTTAACCTTTGCCACAATGGTTTCTCATATTTGTTTACAGGAGTTTGGCGATTCTACCAGAGCAGCGCACAAAAGTATTAATCCTAATAATTGGCATATTTCTGCTAATTGACCCATTTAATCAGGCTTAAGGCCTTATATTTTAGTTGTCAGGCAGTTATAATCAAAGATTACACATTAAAAAATCAGGTAAATAATTATGGCACGAGTAACAGTAGAAGACTGCCTTAAGCGCGGTTACACCAACTACGAGCTGGTTTTAATGGCGGCTAAACGCGCACGCAATATTGCCGAAGGCGCGCAGCCTTTAGTTGAAGAGGAAGGTGACAAGCCGGTTGTAATTGCGCTTCGTGAAATTGCCGAAGATGCACAACCAGAAGAAGTTTTTGAAGTCGAAGCACCGAGCGAAATGACTCTGGACCAGGACCAGTCTCAAGAGCCACTTGAGATTTCAGTCAGCTAAATTATTAGCATTCTTCTATACATTAGCCTTTCTCATCCCTTATATCACATCAAGATATATACATCAGAGGCATAACATACAATAGGCGCAAAACTAACCCCATGCCCGAAGTAGCATCTAAACCGCTCAAAAGCGCAACCGACTTAAGTGAAGTCGTCACTCGCTATATGAGTGATGAAGATGCCAGCAGGGTCTATGATGCTTTTTTGCTCGCCGCCGAAGCCCATGAGGGCGTCGTTCGCAAATCAGGTGAATTCTATATTTTTCATCCGCTCGAAGTCGCCTATACACTTGCCGATCTGCATATGGATTCAGACACCATTTGCGCTGCTTTATTACACGATGTTATTGAAGATACCGATTATACCAAAGACGATATTACCAAACAGTTTGGCCAGGTTGTTGCTGACCTGGTTGACGGCGTAACCAAACTGGCAGGCGGAGAATTTACTACCCGGCAAGAGGTGGCTGCTGCAAGCTTCCATAAAATGATGGTTGCCATGACCCAGGATTTTCGGGTGGTGCTTATCAAGCTTGCTGACCGGCTACATAATGTAAAAACGCTGGCAGTTCGCAAACCGCAGGCAAAACACCGCATCGCACGCGAGACTCTCGACATCCACGTGCCACTGGCGCGACGCATGGGTATGAATGTGTTACGCAAAGACCTCCAGGTCATTGCTTTTAAGCACCTTTACCCGTGGCGCTACAAGGTTTTACAATCACGCATTGATCGTTTTATAGATGAAAATGCTGAACAACATCACCAAATCACCAAAAACATTACACAGGCTTTACTGGATAATCATATAAAAGGGCAAGTATTCCGCTGGGAAAAAAACATCTATCGTCTTTATCAGCGTTTAAAAGAACAAAAAGGTAGCAAACACCTCGACACCCAGAACGAGGCGCTGGAAATTAGGGTTTTGGTGAATACCTCAGATGAATGCTATAAAACTCTTGGCTATATTCACCAGCTTTATCAACCTAAAATGTACGCTTTTAAAGATTTTATCGCGACCCCTAAAGGCTATGGCTTTCAAGCCTTGCAAACTGCCTTCGTCACGCCAGATCAACAACTTGTTCGGGTGCAAATTCAAACCCATGAGATGTACCAGATTGCTCAATATGGCATTACCGCTCACTATCGTTATCCCGACCTTCTAAAATATTCCGACAAATCAAAAACCTATCTAAATCGCTGGCTGGAACAAGTAAAAGAAATACAAAAAGCGACCGGCAGCGTTGCCGAGTTTATGGAGGACATGAAGGCCGATTTATTCCTCCAGGAGATTTATATTCTTACACCTCGTGGTGAACCCAAAGTGCTTCCCAAAGGAGCAACCCCGGTTGATTTTGCCTATGCAATACATACCGAAGTGGGTAATAAGTGTGTCGGCGCAATGATTGATGGCGAGCCGTGTCGCCTGAGCACCCCAATCCCCAATGGAGCAACCGTTAAAATTATCACCGACGAAGATGCTACGCCCCATTCTATCTGGCTAAACTTTGCTATTACTGCAAAGGCACGCTCCTCGATAAGAAGCTGGATTAATAAACGCAAATCACATGAATTTGTTGAATTAGGCAAACAAATTCTAAATAAAACGCTAAAAAAATATAAACTCAGTTTTGATAATATTAAGCCTGAAAACCTGCAACAAACGCTCAACACACTTGGCCTTAAAGATGTTGATAGCATGTTCAGCAGCATTGCGCGGGGCAATCAAAGCTCTAAACTGGTTGCCAAGCGGCTGTTAAATGATGACACTTTGAAACCAGTCAGCGAAAAAGATGAAGATCAGGCTCTGTTGATTAAAGGCACAGAAGGCCTGGCCGTTAACCTGCAAGCATGTTGCTACCCTATCCCCAATGACCCTATTATTGCAGAGTTAGATGAACAACGCGGCCTTGAGGTGCATCGCAGCAATTGCCCCGTTTTAAACAATAATCATGGTCATAAAAAGAAAGAGTCCATAAGCGTAGCCTGGGTGGATGATACCCGCGCCGAATCTCACTTTTTAGCACCGATAAATGTAACGGTTCGCAACCGGGTTGGTGTGTTGTCGCATATTACTAACCTGCTCGAAGACATGCGGGTCAATATAGAAGATATCAATATCAGCGGCGATAGCGATGTTAAAGAGATGTATTTTTTACTGCAGGTAAACAACGAAAAACACTTGCGTCAAATTGCACAGTCACTTAATAACCAGTCACACGTTATTAATGTTTCGCGGGCATTTGCACACAATATTGAACGCTAAACCCGCTTTTTTCGCCTTTCTTATGCCTGACAAGCCACAAAAAGGAGAAAAGGCGTAAAAAGGTGGGGTGTACTTTAGAAGATATCTAAACAGGTAAACAGGGAGCTCAAATGACACGAGAAATAATTTCAACAGATAAAGCACCACAAGCAATAGGCACATACTCGCAAGCGGTTAAGGTTGATAACACTGTTTATATTTCTGGGCAAATCCCCCTGGTTCCGGAAACGATGGAGGTTCATGATGGTGATTTTGCTGATCATGTCCGGCAGGTTTTTTCTAATCTGTCAGCCATTGCAGAAGAGGCTGGTGGAAGTCTTAACGACTTTGTAAAAGTGACCGTTTTCCTCACTGATCTGGATAACTTTGCAACGGTTAATTCCGTTATGGAAGAGTTTTTTAGCCAGCCCTATCCGGCACGTGCAGCGGTGCAAATTTCAGCGCTTCCCAAGGGTGTCGAAGTAGAAGCCGATGCCGTTATGGTGCTGGCTTAACGGCGCTGGACTAATAACTCATGACGACAAATAAACCACAAATAGCCCTTTACCCCGGCACATTTGACCCCATTACCAATGGGCATATTGATCTGGTTGAACGAGCCGCCAAACTCTTCGACCAGGTGATTGTATCCATTGCCTCCAACAGCAAGAAAAATCCATTTTTTACACTGGATGAGCGCATTGAACTGGCGCAAGAAGTTTTATCACACTGCCCTAATGTAGCGGTTAAAGGCTTTAGTATCCTGCTCGTTGACTTCGCTAAAGAACAAAATGCAAATATTTTGATTCGTGGACTGCGAGCCATTTCTGACTTTGAATATGAATTTCAACTGGCCAGCATGAATCGCAACCTGGCGCCTGGGGTTGAGTCGGTTTTTCTAATGCCTGCCGATGAATATTCCTTTATTTCATCTTCATTAGTCAAAGAGGTAGCATTATTAGGCGGCGATGTTGCAAAATTTGTTCATCCTGTTATTAATGAGGCTTTAGAGAAAAAACATGAAAGTCACTAAATTTGCAGGTAAAACCATAAAAGGAATCAGCATTCGGACAAGCAATGCAAATGAAATGAATCCGGCGACAGCCAAAATTGGCCCTTTGCATCAAGAATTTGATAATAATGTTAGTGTCGATTATCAAAACGGCGCTCGGGTTTATGGCGTTTATTACGATTATGAAACCGACGCATCGGGTGAATTCTCGGTGCTGGCTGGCGCTGACAAGGTAGAAGCTTCCAGGATTACCTTACAGGAAATAAGCCTGCCTGCCGGCGATTATCTGCTTTTTTCAGGAAAAGGTGACATGCCACAAGCTGTAATCGACACCTGGATGAAAGTCTGGGATTATTTTTCTGAAGACAAGCAGCCTAAGCATAAACGAGCTTATACGACTGATTTTGAATATTATAAAAATGAGAATGAGGTTGATATTTATATCGCCATCGCTGTCTTGTAAAGCCCGTTTAAACCCTTATTCTAAGCTTATACAATTAGAGACCTTTGCACGAAAGATATGACGGATAAAAATTGCTTAATTTTCCTCTCGCCATACTCTCATGCAAAGGTCTCAATTAATTTTTACCCTGTAACAGCGATAAACACAGATTGACAATGGTTAATGTTTTTTTAACACGTCACTGCTAGAATACGCTGTACTAATTTATATTGAAGGATGCTGTCTTATGGCTTTAATGATTACCGACGAATGCATTAACTGTGATGTATGTGAACCAGAGTGCCCCAATGAAGCAATTTACATGGGCGATGAGATTTATGAGATAGACCCGGATAAGTGTACCGAGTGCGTTGGCCACTACGATGAACCACAGTGTGTTGAAGTTTGCCCGGTTGACTGCATCCCTAAAGACCCTAACCATGAAGAGTCTGAAGAAGAGCTCATGGCAAAGTATGAAAAGCTAATGGCCGAGTAATAGGGCCACTATGCTAATCACTCTTTCACCCTCTAAAGGTCAGGATTTCGAGACGCCTTCACCGTCGTCTATTTACACGATTCCTGACCAGCTTGAAGATTCACAACTGCTCATTAATGAAGCCAAAAAGCTGGACGTCAAAGATGTGCGTGAATTAATGGATGTGAGTGAGAACATCGCCATTTTGAATGTAGAGCGCTTTCATACCTGGCATTTACCCTTTACGCCAGAGAACGCTAAACCAGCCTTGTTCGCCTTTAAAGGTGATGTTTATTCAGGCATCCAAAAAGATCAATATAACGATGATGATCTCGCTTATGCACAGGATCATCTACGCATTCTTTCCGGGCTTTATGGCGCATTGCGGCCGATGGATCTGATCCAGCCTTACCGCCTTGAAATGAAAACAAAGCTAAAGAACCCTCGTGGTGAAAACCTCTATCAGTTCTGGGATGACCGGATTACCGAAAAGCTCAATGAAGTACTAGAAAAACAGCAAGACAAAGTGCTGGTTAATTTGGCTTCAAATGAATATTTTAAAGCAGTAAGGCCAAAAAAATTGAATGGTGACCTGCTTAATATTAACTTTAAAGAACGCAAAGATGGTAAATCCCGCGTTATTGCTATTTTTGCGAAACGGGCGCGTGGCATGATGACCGATTATATTTTGCGCAACCGCATTGAAGATCGTGAAGAAATCAAAGATTTTGGCGCGGGCGGTTATCGCTTCTCACCGCAAGAATCGACCAATAAAAACTGGGTATTTACTCGTCCCCAGCCAGCAGCCAAAAAATAATCAATTACGAACGTCAAGCAATTTAGCTACTGACTGTCTAAGCAGAACTTGAGCTGATTTTTTACCGCTTATATCGATACTTAACTCTTTTTTCATTTTTGCCACTACCTCTTGCCAGGTTCGCTTTTGTAGAACCTTATAAACAATAATGGTCACTTCAGTTTGCTCTAATAACTTAACATTAGGTAGTTCAATACAAGCAAGTTTCCATAAAGCGTAAATAGTGCTTTCATAAGCGCGGTGCTGGTAGGCAAACGCCTTTAGCTGCTTAATGTCATCCGGCTCAATAGTCAAATGACTATCGGGGATCATTATTTGTAGCACAATATTTGCCTCTAGATCAGTCAAAAACTCTTGCAGCAACAGTGGAAAAGATTGTGCAAAGTGTTGCTGACCTTGTTGCAAAATGTTCTTGGCCTGTTTACTCAGCGGATAAAGCATCAAAGCAGAATGTGTGCCGCTGCTTGCATCGCGTTTAATGCCCAGATACACAGGTGAAAACCCTGCTTTTTTCCAGAATAAAATGACCTCTTCGGTTGCGCCAAAGCTGCTGCTTAAATAATCAGCAGAACTTTGGGCAATAAGCGATTTTAACAGCAGTGTGCCAAAACCCCGACGCTGAAGATGGGGATGTACCGCAATCCGGCTAATGCGCTCACCTCTAAGTGTCGGTGCTACCTCGATTCCTACATTGGCCGCCAAAGACTGCGCCACCAAATGGCCTTTTAAGCGTCGCTTTCCGGCAAACACATCCGCAGCCAGTTGCTCATCAAAACCACCTTCAGCAATTAACAACACAACGGCAATGATTTGTCCGTTATATTGCAGGCTGTGAATACTAACGGCTTTATCATCCAGCATGTGCATTAGATCAGATGGCTTGGTTTGATAATGGGCGTTAACCAATAGGCCAAACAGTGAACTTAACTGTGTTTCATCCTGCGCCAGCTTATCTTTGTTAATCGTAGCAAACTGGCAGTTTTTCAAACTTGCAGTCGATAAATGCTGACTATCGGCTGGCTCTGCATCAAGCAAAAGTGCCTTAAAAACAAACTGTTCTAACGGGTCATTCTCATACCAGCGCATGGGTTTGCTTAATTGGTATGTCTGCCAGCCGGGTGCGACTTTGTTTAATACCTTACGGAAGTTAATGCCAAAGCCCCTGCCACTGCCTTCATAACCATGAATTGTGCTGGCAAACACAATCCGGGAATAGTGTTTTAAAAAAGCAGTCAATAAGGGGATTGGTATTGCAGCCGCTTCATCAATAAGCACCAGGTCAGCCTCTGGACAGGTCTGGTACAACTCATCGGGTGAATAGAACTGTAGCGCGTCCACATCCTCACCAGTACTTGAATCAAGCTGGGAAAATTGAAAAACAACTTCGG
>JALWMR010000251.1 GCA_027083815.1 Thiotrichaceae bacterium | reverse complement strand
GCTACGGCTGATTTAAGTTTGGCGATTGCGTTCGCTTCAATCTGGCGTATGCGTTCTGCAGAGACATTGTAAGTTGTTGCAAGGTCTTGCAGGGTCGCCTTCTTGTCGGTGAGGTAGCGTTTTGCAAGTATGTCTTTACTACGCTCATCCAGAGTTGCCAGGGCGTTATTAAACAGGCCCTGTGTATGGTTTTCCCAATCAGCCGTTTCGATTAGCTCAGATGGGTCAGTAACCGCTTCTGATTCAAGGTATTGACTGGGGTGATAGGCGCTTTCATCATCTTCCTGACCAGGTGACAGATCAAAGCCGATATCCTGACCAGACATGCGCTTTTCCATTTCCAGCACATCTTTGTTGCTAACACCCAGATCATTGGCAATATCGCTAACTTCTGCGTCATTCATCCATGCCAGGCGTTTCTTTTTACTGCGCAGATTAAAAAACAGTTTACGCTGTGCTTTGGTTGTAGCTACTTTAACGATCTTCCAGTTTTTGAGTATGAACTCGTGAATTTCAGCACGAATCCAGTGAACAGCAAATGACACCAGGCGTACATTAACAGCCGGATCAAAGCGCTTGACAGCCTTCATCAAACCAACATTACCTTCTTGTATAAGGTCAGCCAGTGGCAAACCATAACCGCTATAACCCCGGGCAACTTTAATCACAAAACGAAGGTTGTGCATAATAAGCTGACGCGCCGCTTCGAGATCATCGTTTTCACGTAATCTTACAGCGAGGGCTTGTTCCTCAGATTTTTTCAATACGGGGATTTCACGCACTGCCTGTATATAGTTCTCTATGGAACCAGAAAGAACCGGCATCGTAAACGTTGCGGCGCTAGCATCCGTACTGCGAACAGCTAATGGGTTGGTCATATCATCTCCTAAATCTTGAATCGTGCGTATTTTAGCACTCAAACCGTTAGAGTGCTAATTCCATTAAAAGTTTCAGATAATATGAAAAAAACTTTGCTTATTATAAGTTTGCAAACGCCCGAGATGCCGCATCCAGTGTTTTATTAATATCATCTGTAGTATGTGCGCTGGATAAAAAGCCTGCTTCATACGCCGATGGTGCCAGATTGATACCCAAATCAAGCATTTGATGAAAGAACTTATTGAAACGATCAATATCGCAACGTGAGACTTGCTCAAAATTCTCTATTTTATCTTCATCGCTAAAGAACAATCCAAACATTCCACCCACCTGATTGCTGGTTAAGGCGATTCCTGCATCTTTGGCACGTTCAAGCATACCGGAAACAAATTGTTCTGTTTTCACAGTCAAATCTTCATAAAAACCAGCACGAGAGATAATCTCAAGCTGTTTTAATCCCGCTGTCATTGCTAAAGGGTTGCCTGATAGTGTGCCTGCCTGATAGACGGGGCCAAGTGGAGATAGCTTTTGCATGACTTCCTTGCGCCCGCCAAAAGCGGCAGCGGGCATCCCGCCACCGATGATTTTACCCAGGGTGGTTAAATCAGGCTTAATATCATAAACCGATTGAGCGCCGCCCAATGCGACACGAAAACCCGTCATGACTTCATCAAGTATTAATAAAGCGCCCGATTGATCACACACTTCTCGCAAGGTTTGTAAAAAACCTTCAGCGGGTGGAATACAGTTCATATTGCCCGCGACCGGTTCTACAATAATGCAGGCTATTTTGTCACCCTGTTTTGCGAATAAATCGCGCACTTGCTGCGGATTATTATAATCCAGGGTGATGGTATGCTTTGCCAGATCAGCGGGAACGCCCGGTGAGCTTGGCTCGCCAAAGGTCAGCATGCCGGAGCCTGCCTTGACCAGCAGCGAATCGCCATGACCGTGATAACCGCCTTCAAATTTGACGATATCATCCCGCCCGGTAAAGCCGCGCGCTAGTCGAATCGCCGACATGGTGGCTTCTGTGCCTGAATTAACCATGCGCACCATTTCAATCGCGGGCATTAGCTCACAAATTTTCTGTGACATGGTGACTTCAATCTCGGTGGGTGCGCCATAGCTTAGGCCATTCTCTGCAGCCTGTTTGACCGCTTCTATCACCTCTGGATTGGCATGGCCGGCAATCATCGGCCCCCAGGAGCCAACATAGTCAATATAGCGGTTGCCATCAACATCATACAAATAGGCGCCTTCGGCGCGTGCGATAAAAGGCGGTGTTCCGCCGACGCTTTTAAATGCCCGAACCGGCGAATTAACGCCGCCCGGTATGGTTTTTTGTGCTTGTTCAAAGAGTTTTTCAGAGTTTGTCATTGTTTCTCCCAGAAACATAATAAAGGAGCCTAATTGAAGCCATTTATTACCATCATATCACCCCGTATTAGTAACAACAGGGAGTATAAAGTACACCCACCACCTTTTTATGGCTTTTCTCGGCACTAACATCGCCATGTCTAATTCGGCTATTTGTTTTATTCCTGATGATCTTTTCCAGCAGGGCTTGTGTAACGATCATTCAAAGTCTGTACAAATTCGTCAATATCACTGCGGATACGATCAAGCCGACGACGAACGCCATTACCCCAACCAGCGGGTGTTTTTCTGAATATACTACGCCACCAGCGGGTGCTTTTTATGAAAGCATTACGAACATTACCATAGGGTTCATCTGTACCAAGGTGTTTTGCCACACCATTAACCAGTTTGCTTCTGATCAGTTGATGCAGCAGGAATGCTAGTAAGACAATCACACCTATTGTGGCCAAACCAAGCCATTTATTTTCTTTCAGGTTTGCAAGCCAGGGCGGGTTAAAGGTAAAGCCTTGCCAATAGCCTAATACGATTGATAGAAATAACAAGCCAGCAAAAGTTGCACCGAATATAACCATATCGGTAATAAAAACGCGCTTTCGCCAACGCTTGAGTGCCATTTCCACCTGAGGAACCGCTTGTTGCTCAATCTGGTTGGTCAATGATTCCATACTACCGATAATGCGGTAAACGCGTTCTATATTAATATCTTCCATGCGCTTGTTAATTTCAGCTTGATCGGCCTCATTTTTACTTTCATATCGCTCCCAGACGGTTTTATTGTCTACAGGAGTGGCTAGATCTTTATTATAGATAACGTAAAAACGCCCCGTATTCAAGCCGCTTTGTACCAGTGATTTTTGCCATGCAGAAACAATCTCTTCCATATTGTCTTCTTTTGCAGAGGTGTCAATCTGGTTAAGAATAAACAAAAATTTACTGCTGTCATTTCGTCGTTGCGAGCCACGCACCAGATGCTCCAAGGTATCTTGCATTGCTCCTGGCTCTGGGTGTCTTGCATCAAAAAGTACCAATACAAGGTCAGACAGGTCAATAATGTGATCGGTAATTTTTAGCGTTGCTTTGCGCTGTTCATCCGCATCAAAGCCAGGTGAATCAATGAGTATCTTTCCCTTTAGCTTTTCACTAGGCACTGCTTTCATTTGCAGATAATTATCTATCTTTGCGCCCTCACCTTCGGTGACGTCTTCAATATCTTCACTAATCTGATAAAAAGGAAATCGGGGGTCACCATCAAGTGCAATTCCGGGCAATGTTCTAACTTCTGAGTCGCTACTGTAAGTAAGAACAGTAAAGCGATCATCAACCGCCTGATTGCCGGTGTTTTGCACAGGCAAACCAAGATAAGAATTAATAAAGCTTGATTTACCCGCCGAGAATGTTCCTAAAACGGAGACCAAGGGCCACCAGGATATTTGAGTGGCATAGGATGAGTCGGTCGAGATAAGACCCATCTTGCTGGATATTGTATCGAGCTTTCTGTATCGGCCAACAACCGAAACCAAAATGGGGTTTTCACGCTCAAGATGCTCTTGCAAGCGTTCAAGACGGTTTTGCATTCTTCTGGCTGGATTCGTCATTTTCAACTACCTCTATCTTCTTTTATGAGGAAGTTGTATTTAACCATGAATAACGGCTGCACCCAATGACTGATGGGATAAAAAAGTATTATTAATTCAACGAAGCCGAAGTAACAGCAGGTGTAAATTGTGATTGCGGCAATGAACTCTGATCGTTTGATTTAACCGTGACATCAGCCGGTGCTGCTGAATCGGGTTGGATTTGGTTAGGTACTGCATACCCATTTGGTACTGGCGGCATGGATTGCGGCATTGGGATACCCATGGGCATGGGAACTTGCCCTGGAGCATTTGCTGAACCATAAGCTGCAGGTCTTCTTGCCGGATAGGCATAATATGACGGTGGGAGAGGTGCTCTCGAACCCTGGAAAGGTAAACTTTGATCATTCTTCCATGGCAGGAAGTTATTCATAAAGCTAAGAGGTGTGGATATATTTTTATTCAGACTCCACATATCGCGTTGCATATTATTAGTAGAGGCAGCCATATCGTAAGTCGCCGAGCGAAGACCACCAATACTATTCACCATCTCAACAGTATTTTCAGACATACTTCCTACACTCGTGGACATACTTGAAGTTGAATCAACCAAATTATCCATTTGTTTCGACATATGCCCCATGGTATCTGAAATACTATCCATGCTTCCGTCGATTGAGCCATTCATGGTTGCAAATGTGTCCGCCATTCTTTTCACATCAGACGTGAGTGAATAAATTAGATAAAATCCGAAAGCCGCCAATATAAAAAAGGCAACCATAGCTGGATAAACCAACAGTTGCATTCGCTTGGTTGTGCTATCCGCTTTTTTCTCAAATTCAAGAAGCTCGTTCTCTAACTCAAGAATATAATCTCTATGTAATTCACTTTTTGCCATACCCTAGTATACCACTTATTTTTTCTTGTCACTTAATTGCTCAAGTCTGTCTTGTATCACAGACGCTCTATCTGGATAGAATAATCCGATAAAACCAACCATATTTGCTACCCTCTCGGCATTTCCACTCTCTATCATTGGTATTGCGATCTCAGAATATAGCTCAGCTGCCTTTTTTGGATAGCCTTGCCTCCAATAGACATTACCCAGTTCACCACGATGAGCAACCACTTTTGGCTCTATTTTTATAAGTTGCTGATAAATAACCGCAGCTTCATCCAGGCCATTATTCCAATAAGCTTCTCTCGCCATGACAAGCATTTCTTCAGTAGTTAACGAACTTAAATCTTCAACGCCTGATTCTGTATTTAGCGAATTATCGTTTCCTTCCCCTTTGTCGACCTCATTTAAAGACATCTCTGGAGAAACGGGTTGCATTGTTTTATGCTGCTCTGTTTTAGGTAAAGTTGTTTGTGGCTCCCTAATATGTCCAGCTCTAGTATTTTCCTTAGCCATGTCTTCCGTATGGCTTTCTTTTTTATCTTTATTATTAGCCACGTTATCTCGTTGCGCTTTTTTATCGACATGGTCTGATTTTTCTAATAGCTTCGAATCTTCAGCATCAGATACAATATTTGCATGAGAGCCTTGCTTTATTGAAGGTGATACTTTTGAAGACTCATGACCTGACTCATTAGAGACTTCTTTATGAGATGAACCATAGCTCAATAAAATGGCTATCGCTCCTAATACCCAAACCGCAATCATTGGATGCCCCATTAGCCATCGTACTATATACATTAAATAAAACTCCTTGTTACTACCTTTATATGAGCAATTATTCCACAATCAAGAAATAATTGCGGTATTGATTAGTATAATACTTGACCTAACTCTTCTACTTCAGCTGCTGCCTTTGACTTTGGATCCATCTCAAATACTGCCATTCCCTCACTAAAAGAGCGTCTAAAGGCGGTTCTTTGATACAACCGAGGCTTAAGCATTTTAATGCCGTCAAGAGAACTCAAGGCATCAAATGCATCATCCGTTTCTCTTACAGCTCTATGCGTATCCGAACGATTCATAAAACCAAGAGTTTCAGGTTGCGAGCCACTTTTTCTAACTTGCGATATTAGTTTCAAGAAACGCTGGGTAGACCATACATCAGCCTGGCTAGGTGCCACGGGTATTAATACCCGGTCAGCTTTTTTCAACGCGGCATTCATTGCCTCACTATCAGACAAGCCAATATCGACAATAACTTCTGTATGCTTCCCTTCGCTACCTAATTGACTCACAAAATGCATAGGCTCTATAACAGGAACATAACCATCTTCAGCTCTTATCTCAAGCGCATCAGTGATGGTGGCCTGAGGATCAAGATCATAAACTGACACATGTACATTTCGCCTTGTTGCAACCCATATTGAAAGGTTAAAAGCAACGGTACTTTTACCCGTCCCGCCTTTCAAATTTCCAATAACAGTTATCATTGATTTGTTCCTTTTGGTGCCAAGCGAAGACGAGGCTGATAATACGGATTATAACTAGGCATTGGCATCATAGAAGGAGGTTGTCTCATTCCGGTTGCACCAACAGGCATTGGCATCTGTGGATACGCATAGTTTGGATAGTACGTTGGCGCAGGAATAAATATATATCTTTGTGTAGGTTGAGCTATTGTACGTTCATTATTTTGCTTGTCATAATGATCATTTAACTGTCCACCAATTCTAGGTTGAACTGGTTGTTTAGGAGGAGCCATCTTTTGCAATAACTCTTTTTGCATCCACACTGGTTCACGATTTACACCCAGATCTGGAGCCCAAGTCTCTCGCTTTTTTTGTTTTGGCGCAATTGGCTTAACTACGAGCTTATTAGGTCGTTTGGGAGGCACTCTTTCTTCTAGCTTAGTCTCCATTGAAATTGGCCCAGATAAATTCGAGTGTTCTTCCTGCTTAGGCTGCGCTGGTTTCAAAGGAGGTTCAATGGAGCCTTTTGCTACTTGTTCGAGTGATGGCCTCATCCTTATAAATTTTATCTCTGAGGGCTTTTTTTCCAGCGAAATAGCTGGTGGTTTATCAATAAGATCAGAGACGTTTTCCAAAACTGGTTGTGTTGGTGCTGCAGGAGGAACCAAGTGTTTAACATGAGATGGTACACCCACATTATTCTGTTTTATTTGAGTATTAAAAAAAGGACCCGGAGGTGGCTGTGGCACACGGCCCTGAATTGATAATGCTATTCCAGATTTATTATTTTTCTTTTCAACCAAAGTCTGACTTGCTGTAACAGCAGTACTATTATCTTTGCTAGCAATTACATCAGAAGAAGAATTAGCCTCTATCCCAACTTGATTTACTACTTGGTTATCAGCAACGCTACTTCCCATCACAAGAATCGTTATAGATGTAATAAGGGTAGCTATTATTACAGTAAAGCTACCTTTTTGTTTAACATTCATTTTAATTCCTCTTAAATATCTTTCTTTAAGCGTATTCCTCTACGCTTAGGTTTATTATTATTTTCTGTTGCCTTTGGCTTGGCTGTTGCCTTTGGCTTGGCTGTTGCTTTTGGCTTGGCTGTTGCTTTTGGCTTGGCTGTTGCTTTTGGCTTGGCTGTTGCTTTTGGCTTGGCTGTTGCTTTTGGCTTGGCTGTTGCCTTAGCTTTAGAAGAAACAGAACTGGGCTCTACTGTTTCCGCCTTAGCTGCCTGAACCTTAGCACCATTATTAACCTTTCTAGATTTTGGTGGTGACGGTGTCCAGTCATCATCATCTTTTTTACCGCGTTTAAGTACCAAACTCACAATTCCCTTAAGTGCAGAAACAAGAGCACCACCAACAGTAATTACAATACCAAATACCGTTGAAAAAATATCCGATACTTTCTCCGTAAAACTTTCTTCATAAGAAGAACTCGCTTTTTCGGCACCCCTTGAAGAGCCTAAATCATACTCTGGTGGTGTAACAACTGTTCCATCCGCATCGACACTAAGCGCCTTAGCTGCACTAATACAACCTAATGGGATAACCAAAAGAGTAAGAAGTGTTGAAACAAAGCCGCCAAATACCAAAGAAACGGCCATACCTTTGAATATTGGGTCGGTAATAATTACAAGTGAGCCACCAATTAACGCAAAAGCCGTTATCGCAATAGGACGGGTTCGTGCCTCACAAGAATGAATAACGGCCTCAACAACACTTTTGCCCTCATTGATAACGGCATTCTTTGAGAAGTCGACCAAAAGAATTGAGTTTCGAACAACAATACCCGCAAGCGCAATAAAGCCTATCATTGATGTTGCTGTAAAGTCTGCCCCCATAATCCAATGACCAGGAATGATCCCTATCAGGGTTAGCGGAATTGGAGCGATAACAATCGCAGGTAAAATAAAGTTTCCGAATAAACCAACAATTAACATATAAATCAAGATAAGAGCTGCCATAAAGGCAATCCCCATATCTCTAAACGTCTCAAAGGTAACTGTCCATTCGCCCCCCCATTCAAAGTTTGTTTTATCTGCTGTCGGCTCCCGTCCAAACCAGCTTCCGCCAGTAACAACCGCTCCATCCGGGGCAACATACCCCTTGCCATCATTTGCCTTGGCAAGCAGATCTTGAACCTGGAACATCCCATAAACAGGCGCTGCCAAATCACCTACAGTTTCTGCTGTCACGAATTCCACTGGCCGCAGGTCTTTATGATAAATTGGCTGATCAGCTTTCTCTTTAACAAAACTTCCCAATTCGGATAATGGCAAAGTTTGACCTCTTTTATTGGTCACTGGCAACTGTATTAAGCGGTTAATTTGAGAGCGAGCACTCAAAGGAACTTGCATAACAATAGGGGTAGGATCAATTAACGCATTCTTTTTAATGTCGCCAATAACAAATCCTCCCATAGCCATTTCTAGTGTCGAATTAATATCTTCCACACTGATATTATTTCTCTGTGCTTTAGCCGCATCTACTTTAAAGCGCAATATGTCATGAGGCTCCTCCAGGAAGTTATCAACGTCCCCCAGATTAGGTGCTTTTTCAAAAATTTTAGTCAAATCTTTTGCAACTTGACGTCGAACTTGTGCGCTTGGGCCATATATTTCAGCTACAACAGATTGGAGAACAGGAGGGCCTGGTGGCATTTCAACAACCTGAATTTTTGCACCAAGTTCCTTTGCCATGGGAGTTACCAGTTTACGTGCCTGCTCGGCAATCTCATGGCTGGTACGATCTCGATCATGCTTATTGGTAAGCTGGACTTGAACATCTGCCATCCAGGGACTCTGACGCAAATAATAGTGGCGCACCAACCCATTAAAGTTAAAGGGTGAGGCTGTTCCTGCATACGTCTGTACTGCAGTCACCTCATCTATATCTTGCATGGTTTCTGCAATTTTACTCACTAAGTTGGCAGTTACAGGAAGAGCCGTTCCTTCTGGAAAGTTTACAACAATATTAAACTCTGGTTTATTATCCAGAGGTAACATTTTAACTTTGACGCCTTTTGTGTAGAAAAGAATCATACAAAGGAAAAACACACCGACAATTGAAAACAATAAGAGCCGGCCTTTTCGTCTATCACGAATAAGGGGGATTATTAAACCTTTAAAAAACCTCTCAAGAACAGCCGCTTGACGATGCTCTTTCTCTTCCATTTTCTCCAGTTGATCTAGACTTGGCTTAAACTTATTGGTCAACCAGGGAGTAAAGGCAAATGCAGCAAACAGAGAGAACAGCATTGCAACTGAACCCAGTACGGGTATTGGAGACATGTAAGGCCCCATCATGCCGCTAACAAACCCCATGGGTAACAATGCTGCAATAACCGTGAATGTTGCCAGAATTGTCGGATTACCCACTTCACGAACAGCATCAACCGCAATATCAATTTCGAGACATCCAGCCAGCAACCAACGACGATAAATATTCTCCACGATAACGATAGCATCATCGACAAGTATTCCAATCGAGAATATTAAGGCAAATAAACTAACCCGGTCTATCGTTAAACCTAGCAACCAGGCGGATAAAACAGTTACCGTAATAACAACAGGAATAATAACAAACGTTACCAAAGCAGCACGCCAGCCCAAAAACAAGAAAACCAGCACCGTAACCATCAGGGTCGCTTCAGCCAACTTAAACATTAGTTCATTGACTTTTTCACGCGCTGTTTCTCCATAATTTCGCGTGATTTCTACATGCACATTATCGGGAATTAAACGCCCCTTCAGATATTCCACGCGCTCAATGACGGCATCCGCAACATCAACACCATTACTTCCATGTTTTTTGGCGATAGCTATCGTTACGGCCGGAGCTCCTTTTGCAACCTCCTTTGTCTCGCCCTTATTTGCTTTACCCGTATAATAGCCTACGACTTTACTAGCCTCACTTGGGCCTTCAGTAACAGTAGCAACATCCCGAACATAGACAGGACGACCATCTACAACTGCCACCATTAAACGTTTAACATCCTCGGCAGATTGTAAAAATGAGCCTGTTATAACTTTTATATATTTATCACTTGGCTCAACAGAACCGGCATTCCTTTCTGAGTTTGCCATTCGAATGGTATTAGCAACCTGTCCCAACGAAACACCATAAGTAGCTAATCTTTCTGGCAACACTTCGATTAAAAGTTGATTTGTACGCCCATCGACAATAAAGCTTTGACTGACATTAGGCACCTCTCGCAGCTTTTGCAACAAATCCAGTGCTACCAGCTTGAGGGAGGCATCATCAACATCATTTGACCATAAAGTGATTGTTACAACAGGTACATCATCAACTCCAACTGGCTTTACTAAAAAACCCGAAATACCATGAGGCATACGATCTTTATTGGACGCAATTTTATCATTCAGCTTAACAATAGAAGACTCAAAATTTTCACCCACTTTAAATTGAACCGTTATTAAAGCCTGACCACGATATGAGGCAGAGTAAACATGTTTAACGCCTGTAATTTCTGACATTATTCCTTCAAGCGGTCTTGCCACCTGACTTTCAACTTCACTTGCTGTTGCACCAGGATAGCTAACGAAAATATCAACCATTGGTACGGATATTTGGGGATCTTCCTGACGGGGGGTTTTGAGCATTCCCAAAGTACCAACAGCAAGAAATGCTATCAATAGAAGAAGCGCAAGCGGAGAGGTGATAAAAGCTTTAGCTAACCCACCTGCCACACCCAGATGTTTTTTATGTTCAGCTAATAGCTTTGCTTCTTGTTCAGTCAGTTTACATTTACTTAGAGGTGTTTGATTATCATTCATATGACTTTCTTCAGTTGCACATTAAAAGAAGGGTTTCTTTAATCATGAATTACATCAAGAGTCAGGGTACCAACCAGAAGAAGCGCCTGTAGGCGGATTATTAATAATTCGTTCACCCTCCTTTAAGCCAGAAACAACAGCAACGCGCCCATTACCTTGCTCAGAGCCAATTCGAACTAAACGCAATGAAGTTGTTTTATTCGCTTCGTCGGCCACTAATACAGTAGGCAAGCTACGACCTTCTATTAACGCTGTTTTGGGAATCGTAAGAACTGTATTTCCCGACCCTGTATCAGGAAGGTATAACTCGGCATACATGCCCGGAGAGGCTAAAACACCCACAGGAAGATCAAACTTCACAACTACGGTATGTCTTGATGGGTCGGCAACTGGATAGATTTGAGATACTTTAGCCATTGTCTGACCGATGTTGCCAATCCTGACTGGAACACTCATACCTTTTTTCAAGCTAGGAACCAATACCGATGGAACATCCGCTTTTAAGCGTAAATACTTAACAAAGCCATACTTGAGCATTGGTTGACCGGGCTGAACTGCATCGCCAACCTCAATCATCTTTGCCATAATAATGCCTTCAAAAGGCGCAACAGATACAGTATCTTTTATCTTAATATTTAATTCATTCAGTTGTGACCATGCCATCATTAATTGGCTTTCTGCCTGTGACACACCGGTAGCACTATTTACCAAATCAGAGTAACGATTGTAATCCGTATCCTGATCGCCCATCATATCGTAGAATGGACGTGTGAAGTAGATATCCATCATGGAAGGCAAACCCATGCCCGGCATACCCGTGATGCTTTTACTTCGAGGAGATACTAGCTCCCTTTGATATTGCGCTTTAGAGTTTTTTAAAGCCGCTTGAGCTGAAGTAATTTGAGCCCAAAGAGTGTTCCTTTTTGCCAACAACTGGGAATCGTCTATTTTTACAAGAACATCACCCTTATTAAATTTAGAACCGACATCACCCGACAGAAAAATAACTTTACCAGGAACTTGTGCAGTAACAGTCACTTCTTTAAAGGGGACAACAGTACTTCCCAAGACAGTTTGTGTACCGGATGCTGATTTTGTAACGGTTACAATCTCAGCAGCATAAACAAAAGAAACCGAAAATAAAAAGAACGAACTTAGACACAAGCTAACAACAAGCATTTTCAGATGTTTGTATTTTTCTGACATTATTATATTCCTATACGATCCACATCGGCTCCAGACAACTAGCAAGTTAAGAAAGGAGTACCACCCGATTATTTAAAAACACTAACGGCCATTCGCAGTTAGCATTCTTGATAGCGCACAAAGCTTATTCAACTGAGTAGGTCGATTATCTGCGCACACCTAGCGACGCTTGACTATAGCTTTTTAGACAGTGAAATTCCAGTCAAAATCGCCCTTCGGACTATCTCAGCGCATTAATGGGGCAGGCCTGGACAAGTTTTAATCAAAATTAGCTTTGGTAGGTCTCTTACTGGATAGAAATCAAACGTACAATTTTTCCCCAATGCTTATGTTCAAGTGTTATTTCGATGGCTCTGGGAACCAGAATCTTCTCAGCCCAGCCATTTTTCCAGCTATTTTCTTTATCAAGAAAACGAAATTTCAAGCTTTCCACGTCGTTTAACAGCGGCATTACAACCGGATCAGCTTCAATGTGATCAACCAAATTCCAGCTTTTACGAATCAAGGTCTTATCTTGAACGGCGTATTGTACGCGCTGTAGTGAGCTTCGAACAAGCCCCATCGGGTTTGGGTTACCCGCACGAGTGAATTCAATCAAGCCTTCGATATCCTGCCCTGCAATAAATGCCTGAGTGGGCTGATTATATCCAGACTGCCTTGGCCGGGAAACGATTTGATGCAAATCTCGATCAATAATCATCATTGCACGCTGTAATTTCTTTAACTTTTTTTCTTGTGCTGTAATGACTTCATTGCTGGTTAGAATATTATTTAAAGCGCCATAAGCCATCACAGTCATAAAGGAAAAAATCACCATGGCGATTAATAACTCTAGCAAGGTAAAGCCTTGATTGTTTTTTAGGCGAGGGGCATCAGACATCATGGCTTCGCCAGAAAACCGACAACAGTTACAAATGGGTCAGCCTCTGTTTCTCTGTCATCCCACACCGACAACTCAATACGTTTGACGTTTTTATCAGCTGTTTTTATTGTTTCTTGTCGCCAAATCCACTTCTGCCCTGCCATTTCCTGCTTGCCTTTTATTTCACCAAACTTTGGCCATGCTTTTTTTATTTTCAAGTCAGCCATTTGATTTAGTGCAACCCATTGAGCAAAGGTTTTGTTTGTGAGACGGGAGGTGTTATTTGCCGCATTACCCATGACTTTAATAGCGCCCCCCATTGCGATAGCAATAATGAATAGCGCCACCATCACCTCCAATAAGGTAAAACCTGAATGTTGTTTCTTCACTTTTTTACAAAATCTCACTCGACACTTTTAAAGGTTTTATCAATATCACCAACCGCATTGACCTTAATCGCTATGCTACTTTTTCGCGGATAAGACAAAATATAGGAAAAAGGAGTTAACTCTCCACTGGATAAAACAAGCACTTGGGGCGTCTCTTTACCCTTCTTTTTTAGCTTTACAGAAACACCTTCTAATAGCAGTTCAGGACGAGCGCCACCGATTAGTTCTCTGGGCACAAAAGGCCCATCTGAATAAACCTGCCAGTTACCCTCTTCACGCTGAAAAAACAAATATCGCTCATCGCCAAAGGCAATAGCCAAATCTCGTGATTGCAAAATTGCTTCATCCTGAGCCAGACCTAACAGAGCAGCAAATCTGTCTGCCTGCTCCTTAAGCAAATCATCACCAGTGCGAGGAAAAGAGAGTGTAACCGCCCCCATTAGAATGGCAACGATAACCACGACCACCATTATCTCTATAAGAGTAAATCCACGTGATTTATTAGTAACCGCCCTCAAACTATTTTCGACCTAGTTATCCAGCTGCCAGTTACCAATATCATCTTCACTTTGCACACCATCAGGGCCAAAGGAATAAATATCAATATCGCCATGAGTACCGGGGCTTAGGTACTTATAAGGATTTTTCCAGGGATCAATTGGAGTCTTCTTCATATATTGACGCCAGTTTTTTGGCGTTGGATCGCCCGATGGCTTGCTCACCAATGCCTCTAAGCCCTGATCGGTTGTAGGGTAGCTATAATTTTCTGCTTTATATAACTCAAGCATTGATTGAATACTTTTTATATCGGTTCCAGCCCTTGAAATACTGGCTTTTTCTATATTGCCCAATAGCTTGGGACCAATTGCTGCAGCCATGATTGCAATAATAACCACAACAACCATCACTTCCAGCAAAGTAAAACCAGTACTTTTAGATAACGCCATCGAGCTTAATGGTTGCCCGGGCATCCTTTTAGAATAATTCATCGACTTCCCTTTTAATTAATAGTTCTCTCGTGTATTTTGCCACAACTGTCAAAAAATAACCAAACCCAATAAAACAGCCCAACCCAAAAGCAAATAGATTATGAAGCCACTCGTCAAAGCAATATTGATATTCACTATTTTGTTATTTCTATTACAATTTTTTCAGAATCAACTTGTATGGAACCGTCCAGAAATCGAAGCCGGAAAGTGGTACCGCATTATCACAGGTAATCTAATTCATTCCAATTACCCTCACCTCTTCCTTAACCTCGCGGGACTATGGATTGCAGGCTTATTATTTGTAGACAGCATGAATAGCAAAACATTCCTTCTTAGCACGATTATTTTAAGCCTTTTTGTCGGTTTAGGACTTTACTATTTTAGCACTGATCTGATGAAATATTATGGGTTCTCCGGCGTGCTGTATGGCTTATTCATTGTTGGCGGAACAAGCCTTATTTTACAGAAAGTTTATATAACAGGTTTTTTGCTTTACCTGTTTATTGGCGGAAAGATTATTTGGGACAGCCTTTATGGTGCAAGTAAATCCAGTGCAGAGCTAATTGGTGTACCAGTCGCTGTAGATGCACATATATCTGGGGCTGTAGGCGCTATTTTGATCAGTTTAGCCTTATATTTGACTCATTATTATAAAAAAACGGCTAAAAATAAGCTTTAAAAGTACACCCCCCTACTTTTTCCCTGTTTTCTCAGTCAGTACCCCTTTCTTCTAATCCATTGACCAACTAGTCAATACAAATACCCACCAGCAGTTTATCGCTTATCCATTGAGTTAAAAAACCGGCTACTCGCGCTGGTGCATGCTCTACATCAATCCATTCGCAGACACCCTCACATAAACCAGCAAAATTCCCGCCGTTCATGGCTCTATCCAACGCCCAGGCCTCATCAACCTCTAGTGAGCGATAATAAGTTAGCAACTCATTGCGCCAAACAAGCCAGGGGATTGGGTATTCCTGTTTTTCTGGCGGCATAGGCTCTTTCTCTTCTTCAATTGCCGACCATAGTTGAGGTACATTCCACTCAAGATCAAGTCGTGCCACTGACGGGTGAAAACCAAACTGTAGTTCACCCCAGTGATCGACAGGCACTTCTTGCAACTCATCCAGTGTAATAACAGGTAAGTCTTCGGCATCAAAGCCATTGCGAAGCGCCCACTCAAAACGCGCCATTTCTGCTAATACAGGTGCATCACTATAATTATCCCTTAAAAAATCCTCTAGCTTGTGTCCAAAATAACGCAGTGAGAAGTGATGTGACGGATGGACGGACATATAGGCATAGGTCATTTCATAAAACGCCTCATCACCCAGCAAAGTATGCACCGAAGGGTAGTTCTCTGACAGGGCATCAATAAGACGATAGCCGTAAGCATTACCATAAACGGCCAGGCGCTGATCCACACTGACTTTATTGACCTCGCCCGTGTCAACAATATCTGGTTTGACCTTTTCGTCTTTGCTAATCAGCCAGTCGATCATATTTTTTTGCAGGCGGTATAGTTCAGACACGATGAGACACAGCCTCCTCTGAATTTACAGCAGCATGAACATCTCTCGCCATTTGTAGCTCGGCAAGTAATTCAGGAAGCTCCGGGATATTGTCGTCACGCTCAATCATGGTTGATACATCACCATATCGCTTGACCGCCTCAGCATATAAATCCCATACGCCTTGAACAATGTCATTATCATGAGTATCAATAATATACCCCTCATATTGACTATGACCTGCCAGATGATGCTGCTGAACTCGCGCTGGGTCAATCCCATCCAGATAATCCAGAGGATCAAAACCATGGTTATAGGCACTCACAAAGATATTGTTAATATCGAGCAAAATCAGGCTATCTGACTCTTCTGCAACCGCCATGGTGAAACCCCATTCGGTCATCGCTGACTGTTTATAGGTAATATAGGTTGATGCATTTTCGACCAATATTTGCCTGCCCAAAAAGTCTTGCGCTTGCTTGATTTTATTCGAAACATGCTTGATGGCTTCTTCTGTATATGGCAATGGAAGCAAGTCATGCGCATTCACGCCATCAACCCCGGTAAAACACATATGATCGGAGACCCAGTGCGCCTTG
Organism: Thiotrichaceae bacterium; assembly: GCA_027083815.1. Taxonomy (GTDB): domain Bacteria; phylum Pseudomonadota; class Gammaproteobacteria; order Thiotrichales; family Thiotrichaceae; genus Cocleimonas. The sequence continues at coordinate 13,238 of JALWMR010000251.1, read as the reverse complement.
GTACGTTCTGCTAACGCCTTTACCTGGCGCAAATAATCCATATCCAATGGGTCATGACTGCCAATTGACATCGAGACACCGTGCATAACCACCGGATAACGCTCTGTAATTTGATCTAAAAAATAAAGGGGCTTTCCACCCGGCACCAGATAATTTTCGGTTAAAATCTCAAACCAATCTACCTCGGGAGAGGTATCCAGTATCTGATTGTAATGCTCCTTTCGCAGACCCAGACCAAAACCCAAGTAAGGTAATCCCATAAAGCCACCCTAATATCCAATAGAAAAGTATCACACAAATAAAAACCCGATATGAGCAAGTCAGTATCGGGTTTTTTCTACATAATTGCAAAACCAGGAGTCTATCCGAGAACAGGAAGCGTAGCGAAAATCACAGGAAATCCATAAGGTGAGTTTATTGAAAGAGGCGAATAGCCGTAGCTATTTAACGAACTCAATAAGCTCAGAGTATGGTTTTAATGGGGTTTGCAGTAGCTTTTTCTATTCTTGGACAGGCTCCTAACCAATAATTTTGCCCCCCTTTGCGGTGCATTGAGATTTGCTGGTTTTTATCCAGCCTTTGCCTTTACAGCTATTTTGCCCTGCACAAGCATTGCTTGCTGTTGCACAGGCGGTCTTTCCCTTACATGAATTTATACCTGAGCACTTAACAGTAGCCATCTTAGAGCCACCTGTCGGCTTTGCCATTTTTTTTGCGCCTGCGTAACCGCCATTTGAGCAGCCTGCTAATGCCAATGTTGCCGCTGCCGCTGCAAGTGATAAACCTGCTAATTTTGATGCTGATTTCATTATTTATTTTCTCCTAGTGGTTTTTTTACGAGCCAATGACTCACATAGCAATAATTGCTATACAGTCACTACGGAATTTATATTTATTTAGATGCATTAATTAAAGATTTTCTTGAGACTTTGGGCAAAAAGATGGCACGAGTTATCCAGTTATCACCTTGCCACCTTTAGCATCACAATCAGCTTTAGTTGCTTTGATCCAGCCCTTACCTTTACAGCTATTTTGACCGGCACAAGAATTTGTTGCTGAAGCACAAGCTCCCTTACCTTTGCAAGAATTTATTCCAGAGCACTTAACCTGCGCCACTTTAGCAGCTTCGGGGGTAGCCGTTTTGTCCGCTTTTGCCGAAGTTGGGGTATTCCCGCCGCAACCGACCAAAACCAATGTTGCAGCAACGGAGGCCAGGGCAAATCCAGATAATGTTTTTGATGCATAATTCATACGTGACTCCTTTCTTAGGTAGTCAATAGGTCGTTAAACAGTTACATTTAACTATTTACCCCAATACAGAAGGCCTGATAAAAAAACATCAGGCCTTCTTGTTGTTATTATTCGTTCCTGGCTTCTTATAATTAACTGGTAATTTCAGTACCGCCCTTTGCAGCACATTCTTTTTTGCTTGTTTTTACCCAGCCTTTACCTTTACAACTATTCTGACCTGCACAGGCACTCGTTGCTGTTGCACAAGCGCTTTTACCTTTACAGGAATTTATTCCTGAGCATTTAACTTCTGCCGCTTTTTCTTCACCAGCAGAAGCCGTTGTCGTAACACCAGCCATTAATAACGCCGCTGCTGCAGAGGCAAGTGCAACACCTGATAGTTTTTTTACTGAATTCATCTTTTTCTCCTATAGTGGTTATAACTTCTTTCATTGAGAAGTATTATGTTTTACGCAACACCCACGTTTTCGGATGCAGCGATAGTGAAGTTTAGCGCAATTATTTATTTTTGCTCACGCTCAACGGCTCGATAACCAATATCATCCCGATAATAAACATTATTCCAGTTGATTTTCTTAACCACATCGTAGGCCACTTGTTGAGCCTCTGTTACATTCTCACCCATACCAACTGCACATAAAACTCGCCCACCAGCTGTAACAAGCTGACCATCTTTCAAGGCCGTTCCAGCATGAAAAACCTTACTATTATCGGTGGCAGAAGGAATGCCGCTAATCACATCACCTTTATTATAAGCATTTGGATAACCACCAGCCGCCAGCACAACCCCAAGTGATGAACGCTGATCCCAGTCTATTTCCCTGCCTGCCAACTTTCCATCTAGCGCGGCTTCCAGTAAATCAACCAGATCAGATTTTAAGCGCATCATAATCGGTTGCGTTTCAGGGTCGCCAAAACGTACATTATATTCAAGCACTTTAGCCTGCCCCTGCTTATCAATCATGACACCCGCATAGAGAAACCCTGTGAATGGGTGACCTTCATCTGCCATGCCCTTGATGGTTGGTTCAATAACTTCCTTCATAATGCGATTGCTGATTTCGGGCGTAACCACCGGTGCTGGCGAATATGCACCCATACCACCCGTGTTAGGGCCTTTATCACCCTTGTCACGTGCTTTATGGTCCTGTGAAGTAGCCATTGGCAGATAGTTTTCACCATCAGCTATCACAATAATGCTGGCCTCTTCTCCTGTTAAAAACTCTTCGATAACGACGCGGTGACCGGCATCACCAAACGCATTTCCGGCGAGCATATCTTTTACTGCTGCTACCGCCTCATCCTCTGTTTGCGCAAGAATAACGCCTTTTCCTGCTGCCAGGCCATCTGCTTTTACAACAATGGGCGCACCCTGTTCTTTTATATAGGCAATAGCCTTATCAATATTGGTAAAGTTTTCATAGGCCGCGGTTGGGATATTATGTCGCGCAAAAAAGTCTTTGGAGAATGCTTTAGAGCCTTCCAGTTGCGCTGCCCCCTTGCCAGGGCCAAAACACCTCAGGCCTTGCGACTCAAACAAATCGACCACACCTTTTACAAGTGGTGCTTCAGGCCCCACAACGGTCAGATCTATTGAATTATCTCTAGCAAATTCAAGCAGGGCATCAATATCTTCTGCATCAATGGCAATATTTTCGAGCTTGTTCTCTAGCGCCGTGCCCGCATTACCCGGGGCAACATAAACTGTTTCAACCTTTGGTGATTGTGCCAGTTTCCAGCCCAAAGCATGTTCACGTCCACCGCTACCTATCAAGAGTACTTTCATTGTTTATTAACCTGTTATCCGTATTCAGTTGCATGATTATATAAGTATGCCAGCCACTTTTGGAGAAAAAGGTAAGCCGAGCTGAAAGCGAGACCATGTTGGAGCGTAGCACGACTACCCATAGGGTGCGTTTACAAAACGCATAAAAAGTGGGGGGGTGTACTTTTCATGATAAACTAAGCACCCTTTTTTTGATAAAAATAGCATTTATGAAAATAACCCTTGCCAATCCGCGTGGTTTTTGTGCTGGCGTTGATCGCGCCATTGAAATAGTCAACCGTGCCATTGATTTATTAGGCGCACCTATCTATGTAAGACACGAAGTAGTCCACAATCGCTTTGTAGTGAGTAATTTACGCGACAAAGGAGCAGTTTTTGTTAATGAGCTTGACGAAGTTCCCGATGATGCAACGGTAATCTTTAGTGCACACGGTGTTTCCCGCGCTGTTCAAGATAAAGCCAAAGAGCGCGGCTTAAAGGTGTTTGATGCGACCTGCCCATTAGTAACCAAAGTTCATATGGAGGTATTGCGTTACTCCCGCGAAGGACGCGAAACCATACTCATAGGACACAAAGGTCACCCTGAAGTAGAAGGCACAATGGGTCAGTATGACAAAAGTTTTGGTGGTGACATTTATCGTGTTGACTCACCCGAAGAAGTTGAAATGCTTGAGGTAAATAATAAGGACAAACTGGGTTTTGTAACACAAACCACCCTCTCAATGGACGATACATCTATCATTATCAACAGTTTGCGAAAACGCTTCCCCACTATAAAAGGACCCAAAAAAGATGATATTTGCTATGCCACCCAGAACCGACAGGATGCTTTAAAAGCACTGGCCGATAGTTCGGATATTATTCTGGTCGTTGGCTCACCCAATAGCTCTAACTCCAATCGCCTGCGAGAAATAGCCGAGAAAAAAGGAGTTCCCGCCTATTTGATTGATGGGCCTGAAGATATTGATGATAGCTGGTTTATCAATGCTGATACCAAACGTATTGGTTTAACCGCCGGCGCTTCTGCTCCTGAGGTTTTGGTTGAAGGCGTACTCAACAAGCTGAAATCTTTAGGTGCCGAAGTGCAAAAAGATGATCAGGGTGTCACCGAGAATGTCTTTTTCGTCCTGCCAAAAGAGCTGCGAAAAGAAACCGATAAGAACACAAGCCAGACTACCTAACGCATTATTTTTAAGACAACAAACCTATTTTTCTACAGGGTGGGAGCCAAACCGAGAAAAGCCGCAAAAAGTAGGGGGGTGTACTTTTAACACTATAAAAACTATCAGTTTATACGAACTTTTATAAAACCAGTCACACTAAGCTTATCAAAAGGATTAATTATTATGGGAGCTTTGCATGAAAGTATGAAAGAAGAAAAATAAGCGTAATTTTTCAGTTTTTTCTAGAAATAAGCTTTATAGCAGAGCTATAGAGCGCATTTTTAGGGAATACAGGGGAAATCTAAACTATGTTATCCATCACTTCTTTCGTTTAAAGTTCTCAGTATATAATCTCTCGGCATAAACAGAATAAATAAAGGGGCGGACTATCAAGTAACATGCTTATCGCTTAAGCCAACTTGGTTTGCAAATAAACAATGAACGGATTCATTCTTCTCAATAAAACCATCAGCGCAGGGTCATTGCTATGCAAAGTATTTATACTAATGGCGATTACTTCTCTCGCACTTGCCGCGCCCCCCAATAACCGCACCGCACCCTTAGGCATGAACACCAATGAAGCCTTGGAAGTAGATGCCAGCATTCCTTTTGTTGATCTATTTCGCTATGCCCTGCCTTTTGATGAGGCACGTCCCTGGTTTACCAAAGGCAATGTGTTATTTGATAAGAATGGCTGGCCCAGGGATTTAAACGGTGGTCAGGCGGGAACACGCTTTTTGAGCCATATCCCCGTTAAGGCGCTTCCCACAGGCAATTACACGGTGCTTTATGATGGCGAAGGTAAGATTCGTTATGGAGCAAGCGCAAAACTCATCAAACACAGCAAAGGCAAGGATATAATTCGGCTTGTACCCATGAAGCAGCAAAAAGTGGAAATGTATCCTTCTTATACAGCTACCCTTTTTATAGAGAAAAGCAGCCCGGATAACCACATTAGAAATATCCGCATCCTAATGCCCGGTGGCATTTGTAAGAATGACCCTTTCAAAAGAGTCGATAGCGAAAAAAACTGCAAACAAGGCAGCTATCTCTCTTTCGAGGATCACCACAAGCAAATCTTGTTTAACCCAGACTTTCTTGAATTTATGAAATCCTTTAAAGTGATTCGCTTTATGAATATGGCTGGCATAACACGCAACAATATTACTTCATGGAAAGATCGCCCTTCTATGGAGAAAGCCACCTGGGGAGGCAAGGAAGGCGTACGCGGAGTCCCTCTTGAGGCCATGATACAGTTGGCAAATACACTAAATATTGACCCCTGGTTTAATATCCCGCACAAAGCTGATAATGACTATATCTATAACTTTGCTCAAATGGTTAAGCAAAGGCTTAAGCCTAATTTGCGTATATATATTGAATACAGTAACGAGACCTGGAACAATGTTTTTGTACCACAGGCCGAACATATGAAGCAAACCGGCTATAAACTCAAGCTAGATAAAAATCGCAATATTGCTGGCTCTAAATATTATTCATTAAGAAGCGTGCAAATCTTTAAAATTTGGGAAAAGGTCTTTGGTAACACCAACAGGTTAGTTCGTGTGATGGGAAGCCAAACGACCGATACACATTTAACAGAAACCATACTGGGCTTCCAAAATGCCTACAAATATGTTGATGCAATCGCCATAGCGCCTTATTTTCATTTTCCACAGAGCAAGATGACCTCTATTAAAAGTGTCGATGATGTGTTTAAAGCACTCAATGCGCCAGATAACCGTTACTCAATTAAAAACACCCTGGAATTTGTCAGAAAACAACAGCAAATTGCCAAAGGATTTGGCGTCGATCTGGTCGCTTACGAGGGCGGCCAACACCTGGTGCATCACAAAACACATTCAATGAGCGAGGGGGCGACACCCTTTTTGTATCGCGCTAATAAAGACCCGCGCATGGGGCAAGCCTACTACCAGCTGTTATCCGGCTGGAAAAAAGTTGGCGGACAACTGTTTATTCCATTTTCTGCGCCTCGTCCCTCTACCTGGCATGGTAGCTGGGGCGTCAAAGAATACATTACTGAGCCCACCTTAAAGGCGCCAAAATATCGTGCTCTACTCGGCTTTAGTTATGGTAATCCTTGTTGGTGGAAAGCTTGCTCGGGTGGCCCGGTTTATCATCAAAAAAAGCCTGGTCAGATTCCAGGCTATTTAATATCCGGGAAACGCATTAAAAGCAAAGCCAAATTCGCCATTATCCCAAAACTTGATGCGGGCAGGAACTCACTTAATAAAGTAAAGGCAACCTTAATTAAAACAATTCTACAAGGCACAATTGAAAACCCTCGTGATTTAACCGCCAGATGGCGCGCTGGCTGGGATGACAATAACCTGTACATCTGGGTTGGTGTTGTTGATGACAAATTTGTATCTGACTCGAAACAACTATGGGCAGATGACTCTATTGAGATATACATTGATGCTGATGCCACCCGTAGTAAAAACTATGATGGATTTAATGACTATCATTTAAGTTTTCGACCAGGTGACTCCAAAATAAGCTTAGGCAATAAAACACCCAAAGAAGACATAGAGGCAATCAAATATACTATGCAAAAAACACCCAGCGGATACCAATTGAATACTACAATACCCTGGACGACTTTACGCGTTATACCTAGTACCGAACATACTCTCGGGTTTGATATTCAGGTTAATGATGATGATAATGGTTACTCGCGTGATGCCAAAATATCCTGGAACGCCGAGTCTGATACGGCATGGAAAGACCCTAGAGTTTTTGGCGAGCTCGTCCTGCAAGGGAATCAATAAAGTGCAAGATACTCTACTGTGCTACAATAAAAGTGCGTGGCCTGAAATGCTGACGAAGATAGCCCATGAAAACTATGCAGTTGATACTCCCTTGCATATTCATACCTTAATATACCCCCCGTTTTTATGGCTTTTATCTGGCTGTGACTCGACTTGCTGTTTTCTGATTATTATCCAATTTGCTGATAATACAGATTTTGGGGGTGATTCGCGTCCGCGAAGAAGTACCAACGCTCTGCCAATAGACCCAGGTATTGAATACCAATAGCAATAGCCGGGATATAATAAGTAGAAACATTTAGGCTTAGTAGCAACAGAATCAGAGGAATAACAAAAACCAAAAGGATAAAAACATATTTTATACTTTTTACAAAGCTGGCTTTTGCACCATGAAAATATTCACGGGTATTAAATGAGCCACCCATCGAACCCTGCGCCATTTGCTTAATGTTTTTATGGTTAACACCAATGGCTGAGCGTAAATCAGATTTGGGTTTGATACGACTATTTCGTCGTAAGGAGGCAAGACGAAAGATAAAAGCTAATAGCGTGAAGAAAATTGCCCAACTCGCATAAAAGTGAACGAGTCCTGTGTTCAAATAGGCAGAAAGTGCGGTAGCAAGGGTGAAGCCTGAAGCAGTACCCAATAAGATAAAGTTAATAACTGTTAGAGGAGAGTGCCATTCTTGCAAAAACTTGATGCAACCATAAATCATGCCCGTACAAACAAACAGTGCGTAAGTAGCAATGGTAGCTGCCAGTCCCAGTAATAAGGTTGCATCGACACCTGTCCCCCCCGGCATGGTAAACAAAGGCGTGGTAAACCCTAAATAGTGCGCCAAGCCATAAGCAGCAATCGCCACCATTGTAGCAGGCAGTGCAATCACCTCGCGTGATAACCATGATGTTTTCCATTTTGCCGCTGAACGCCAGGCCCTTTCAGGATGGCCCAAGTGAAAGAATGATGAGAACAGCCCAATGGATAACAAAATAATGGCGATTAAACTACCAATATAAAAAAAGCTTTCATTATGTTGCTCGGGCATCAGCTTGAACTGGGAAAATATCTGCCCTGTAAATAGCGCCAGAAACAAGCCTTGGCCAGCGCCAATAAGTGTCGTTAAAAAAATTACTGAGAATGCTGGATGCATAATGTTTACCTTACTTTCCGCTTATTGCTTATTCATATAAAGCAGCTGTTTAATGGGAGAACTCATTCCTGACTTTTTTACCAGGTCGTCATATCATCAAGTGATGGCCCTGTGCCCGGTGCATTGTGTGTCTTACGCTCTTCCTTACTAAGCGGATTATCAACGCGCTCAAGCTCATCCTCATGAATTTTGATACGTGTTTTACGACGCGGTAAATAATGATTCGCTGGCTTGGTTCCCCATTCCGGCATTAGCTGATAACCGGCATCTTCTCGTATCGCCTTTGAGACTTCCGAGTTTTCATCATGTATATCACCAAATAACCGGGCACTGGTTGGGCAGGACATCACACAGGCAGGCTTACGTTCTGCCTCTGGTAAAGCCTCATCATAGATCCGATCAACACAAAGGGTGCATTTTTTCATTACCTTTTGTTTTTCATCAAGCTCTCGTGCGCCATAAGGACACGCCCACGAACAATACTTACAGCCAATACATTTATCATAATCTACCAGCACGATACCATCTTCTTCACGCTTATAACTTGCCCCTGTTGGGCAAACTGGCACACAGGGCGGCTCTTCACAGTGCAAACAACTCTTGGGGAAATGAACCGTTTCAGTTTGAGGGTATGTGCCAATTTCAAAGGACTGTACGCGATTAAAAAAGGTTCCGGTTGGATCTTCCTTATATGGGTTTTTATCAACCATATAACCAGCCGGGCCTGATGTATTCCACTCTTTACACGAGGTCACACAAGCATGACAGCCAACACAAACATTTAAATCAATTACCAAGGCTAACTGAGTCATTATTTTAACCCCATTGTTTTACGAAACTTTCCCGCAACATAAGCTTGCCATTTAATTTTTCGTCTGTTTTCCTCACCCGGTAAAACCTTTGCTGGCTTAAATTGTGGCGATGTTACTTTTGGCTCATCATCTGCCGCCTTATAAACGCGAACTCGCACATCGTACCAGCCTGCCTGACCGGTAACAGGATCAGAGTTGGAAATATGCTCACCCGCATCATGTGCTGGTAGCTCTTCAGAAATAACATGGTTAAGCAAAAAGCCTTTATTCGCCTCATTCGCTTTTGGATCAAGACCCCATACGCCTGATGCCTTGCCTATTGCATTCCAGGTCCAAACAGTTCCTGGCTCTAATGACTCGGAGAAACGACACATGCAACGCACCTTGCCGTGCATTGATTCTACCCACACCCAGTCACCATCATCAAAGCCATTTTGACGACCCAGAATTGGGCTAACATACAAATAGTTATGTGTATGAATCTGACGTAACCAGGCATTTTGCGAATCCCAGGAGTGATACATCGCCATGGGGCGCTGCGTTAATGCGTTCAATGGGTATTTCTGCGTATCGGTAAGTTGTGATTCCAGAGGCTCGTGATGAAATGGGAGTGGATCAAAGTAGGTTTCCACTCTTTTCCTTAGCCGATCTGGCGGTTGCTTACCGTCTGTTTTACCCTGTGCAGCAAGGCGAAATTTTTGTAAGATTTCAGAGTAAATATGGACGTTAATCGGCTCATCATAGCGCGTCATATTGTGCTCTTGCGCCCAGTGTAAATAACCACGGTTCCAGTTTCGCATGTATTGGAATGATTTAGGCAGTTCATAATGAAAAACGCAGTTGTTCTTTTCATACATTTCCCACTGGTTTGGATTTGGCTCGCCTTTAAGAGATTTCTCGCCACTCTTGCCTCGCCAACCGGCCAGAAACCCTATACCAGAGCCAGGAGCTGTTTCAAAATTAAGCACCAGGTCTCTATAATCACGGAACTTACGGCTTCCATCTTCCCTGACAAATGCAGGTAATTTCAAACGCGAACCCATTTCTACAACCACATCCTGAAACGGCTTGCATTCTCCCTTGGGGGGCAACACAGGAATACGTACTGAATCAACCGGGCCGTCGTATTCTGAAATTGGACGATCTAGCATAGACATTGCATCGTGACGTTCAAGATAGGAGGTATCGGGTAATATCAGATCACCAAACTCAACTGTTTCAGAATGATAGGCATCCGCTACAATAATAAACGGAATCTTGTAATCACCATTATCATCTTTATCCACCAGCATTTTTCGCACTTCGGTGGTGTTCATAGATGAATTCCAGGCCATATTCGCCATAAACAATAATAAGGTATCAATCGGATACGGGTCACCTCGCCAAGCATTGGTAATCGCATTGTGCATTAAACCATGAACCGATAATGGATATTCCCAAGAGAAACCTTTATCAAGGCGAATTGCTTCACCCGAGTCATCAACAAATAAATCATCAGGATCAGCTGGCCAACCTAAGGGCATACCATTTAGGGGTGTATTTGGCTTAACATCATCCCAGCCCTTAGGGGGCTTGGGACATGGAGGGATTGGTCGTGGGAATGGTGCTTTATGACGGAATCCGCCGGGACGATCAATCGTGCCGAGCAAGGTCATTAAAATACTTAAAGCGCGTATGGTCTGGAATCCATTTGAGTGCGCGGCTAGACCACGCATTGAGTGAAAGGATACTGGATTACCGATAACACTATCGTGATCTTTACCCCAGGCATCTGTCCACTGAATGGGCAATTCAATTTTCTGATCGCGTGCCACTATACCCATTTCATGTGCCAGGCGTCTAATCGTCTCAGCAGGGATACCCGTAACACCTTCTGCCCATTCGGGGGTATAGTTTTCTACGCGTTCTTTTAACAACTGAAATGCAGGCTTACACGGGGTACCATCGTCGAGCTTAAACTCGCCAGTCAAATAAGGATCAACGCCTTCGGTATGCATTGAGATGGGGATATCCAGTTCCCTGTCCCACCAAAGCTTATTTTGCGGATCAAAGCAACCTTCCTCTTCGGGTACTTCAAAGCGAAGGAACATACCTTCTTCCATACTACCCGGAGTCATGTCCACTAGCTCGGCTGAATTAGTGTAATTCACCAGGAAGTCACGATCATAAAGACCCAATTTAATCAACTCATGGATAACGGCAAGCAAGAAAGCACCGTCTGTTCCCGGTTTTATTGGTACCCATTCATCAGCAATGGCTGCATAACCTGTACGCACCGGGTTTATGGCAACAAAACGTCCACCGTTGCGTTTAAACTTTGATAGCTCAACCTTCATCGGGTTGGAATGATGGTCTTCGGCTGTACCAATCATAAAAAACAGCTTCGATCGCTCTAAGTCTGGGCCACCAAACTCCCAAAATGAACCACCAATGGTGTAAATCATACCCGCAGCCATATTTACCGAGCAGAAACCACCATGAGCCGCATAGTTAGGCGTACCAAATTGTTTGGCAAACATACCAGTCAACGCTTGCATTTGATCTCGACCCGTAAATAAAGCGAATTTTTTAGGATCTTCTGCCCGAAGTTTTCCAAGGCGCTCTTCCATAATACCAAAGGCTTTATCCCAGGAAATTTCTTCGAATTCACCCGCGCCTCTTTCTGTGCCTGGCTTTCGTAATAACGGTTTTGTCAAACGCGCTGGAGAATATTGCTTCATAATTCCCGAAGCACCCTTAGCACAGAGTACGCCTTTATTAAGCGGATGATCTGGGTTCCCCTGAATATAACGAACCTCTCCATCCTTAATGGTGACCTTGATCCCACAACGACACGCGCACATATAACATGTGGTAGTTTTGACCTCTACGCCTTCCGTTCTATTTACGATTGGAATATCTTTCATGAAACTACTTCCTTCATTTAGCGATATATTAGTACATCACTAATTTCTAATCTAGATTGACGATAATGGCCAATTATTATTTATGATGCAAATAAAATATTATGATAATTAGATAGAATACAGCAAATAGCATCCTAATGGCGTGTATTGCAAGCATCCAGACGTTAATAAAAATACACCCCCCTACTTTTTTGCGGTTTTCAACGCCCGACGGATGTCGTCGCTATGCAATGAGATTATTGGCTTCGCTACTTATCGTTTTATCGATACCACTAGAAATTTAGCCGTTTTGATTGCTTGAACTCCTTTAATCGCCTTCAGTAAAACGGTGCTTGGTAATCACCCACTCCTTATCATCACTACAACTAAGAACGAGACAAGAAGGACCTCCATGGGTTCTTGTTTTCCCAGCTGCTCCCGGGTTAATAATCCAGGGCTTTGCGCTTTTATCGATAATCTTTTTATGGGTATGACCGTAGATAATTACTTTGGCATTGGGATGTGCTTTACGCATCAGATCATGATCTGGTTGATGCGCCCCATGTTTATGACCATGCTCAACCGTAATTATTCCGCCAGGCGCTTCAAAGCTAAGAACCTCAGGTAACTCAGTATTTGCCAGATGACAATAGGGATCGTTATTCCCTGTTACAGCATACACCTTGCCTGTTTTTGGTTGCATTGCTTCAAGTATATCAGTCCCACAAATGTCACCAGCATGAACAGCAATATCACATTCCTTAATGATTTGAATAATTTCTGGAGCCAAATATGAATGCGTATCAGAAACTACTGCAACTTTAATAGTAGTCATTTAATTCTTTAGTGAATGCAGTGTTAAGTTCTGGTCACCCACTATTTCTTCCAAGTCTTTTTCATTATCTACCTTACCACCTAGTTCAATCTCTTCATCAGTAGCATCACGGACGGATATAATTTCTAATTTGAAAATAACTTCTCGGCCACACAATGGATTATTACCATCCACTGTCAGAGTTTTATCGTCCATTCGGGTAACAATAAAGTTTTTGGGCTCACCCTTCTCATTTTCCATGGTAATGGTAAGGCCAACTTCACGAAAATCCTCTGGTACATTCTCAATCCGATCTGTAAAAACTAGAGATTCATCTCTCGGCCCGTAAAGTTTATCACAATCAATTGGCACTTCAATGACATCACCTGCTGCATTACCTTGAAGCGCAGCAACTACATCGGAAGAAAGAACACATTCAGCGCCATGAACATAATTAATTGGATATTCAATATTGACCAGAACATCGCCTGTTTTCTTGTCAACTATCTCATATTTAAGCTCAACAAGTTTATTCTCTTCTATTACTTCACTCATTTTGGCTACCACCTTATTTACAATATATT
>JALWMR010000250.1 GCA_027083815.1 Thiotrichaceae bacterium | reverse complement strand
GTTTTGTGAAATATTACCTTTTTCGGACTGCGTTAGAGGGTAGCATTTGAATCCTCCGGGGCATCATAGCCCAGGTGTACTTTGAAGTGAATGCTTATTGCCTTTAGGAACTGAATAACCTAGATGAATTCAACTAGGTTGTTCAGGTTCCTTTATGACAGGGATATGAGTGTCTGGCAGGTTACGCTGAGTTTTTGTTTTTTGGTATTGACAGCAATATTGGGCGTGACCCGAGGTTTCATTTGTTTTGCGAAGTTGGTTGTTATCCATGCAACCCCTAAAGGGAAAATCACCCATATGGGTGATACCGTTGGACAGATATCTTTGCCATGATTATCGGTAGAGGACGTCTATTATTAAAAATGGGCTATAGTTTATTGTGATGTATTCGCTAAGACCTCATTCCTTATTTAGATTTTAGGACGTAATATGTATTTGAGTACCAGATTAACGACCTTGCTATTCCTTATTGCATCTGCCTTCTTCTTATCAGCTTGTGGCGGCGGTAAGGGAAGTTCGTCTGCAATGGTTTCTTCATCTGATTACTCAGGTGTTGCCCAAAAAGGCCCTTTGTTGATCGACTCCATTGTAATAGCTTCACCTTTGGGCAAGTTTGAGCCTAATAAAACCCATGTTCTTGATGATATGGGAACATTCAAGCTAAATCTTCCAGAGAGTTGGGGGACTAATAAGCTTCCTGTTCAGTTGCAAGCAGAAGGTTTTTTTCTAAGTGAAATCAATGGCAATAAGAGTGACAGTAAAATTCAGTTATCATCTCTTAGCAATAACAAAAATGCCCTTTCGATTAACCTTCTTACTGATTGGGCAGCCAACAGAACCAAACAATTATTAAGCAAAGGTAAATCGTTTATTGACGCTAAAAGGCAGGCTGAAACGGAATTATATAAAACCTTTGGTATTAGCAATATCCACCTGCTTGATATAAGCCAAAACGACCGTTTATTGAATGATAATGCATCGCTAGTGCTTCTTTCAGGTGCATTAATGGATGTTGCCCACCAACGGAGAGTAACTCCACAAACAATGATAGATGAAATTGGCGCTGACTTTGCTGAAGATGGTTCCTTAAATAAAAAAGGTGATGATTGGTTTACACGTATGCAGGCACTGGTTCGTGTTAACCCTCAACGAATAACAGATCGCTATGCCAGTGTTTTTAATGCCAAAAAAGGCTTTAAAACACCCGCAGGAAAGCATTTACCCGCTATTGTGCCATTAGCTTCCAGGCCGGTCGCTACTGCCCCTAAGGAAATTTTTGCGCAGCCCGGCGAAACCATAACGCTTGACGGAAGTGCCAGCCATGATAGTGGTAATATTATTAACTTTACCTGGTTTAGGGTCGATCAGCAAACACAATACAAAACGCCTTTCAGCGATCGTTTTTCAGACAGTCCGACAATTACAGTGCCAGATGAAGAATCAGTTCTGTTATATGCGTTGGTGGTAACGGATGCTGAAAAGCTTACTGATACTGCTTTGGTTAAGGTCATTGTTAAAATTGTGAAGAAAAATAATAAACCAGTGGCTGATGATCAATCGTTAGAAACGGATGAAGATACACCTTTGAATGTCGTGCTAACGGGAAGTGACCCTGATGGGGATGCCATTGATTTTAATATTAATACACCGGTAAACCTCCCCAATGGTTTGCTTGAAGGTACGGCACCCAATCTCACCTATACGCCTAAGAAAGATTTTAATGGCTCAGAAACTTTTACATTTACTGTGGATGATAATAAACAAACCTCTGATGCGGCGACTATTACCATTGATGTTAAGCCCGTTGCTGATCCACCAACAGCTTTCGACCAAGAACTCACTATGGATGAAGACGGGACATTGCCTATCGTATTGACCGGAAGTGATCCTGATACAGGTGATACCT
>JALWMR010000249.1 GCA_027083815.1 Thiotrichaceae bacterium | reverse complement strand
CTCTAATAGGCTCAGATTTGTACTTTTAGACACCTTTTTTTGATCGATTATTGATTCTAAAAGTACACCCCCCCACTTTTTGGTGTTTTTCTCAGCCACAGCGCCATTATTAGTTATTGCAATCCGCTTGATTAAACGGGGCATAAAAAAAGACGCCTTATTTAAACAAATCTCACGTGTTCTGCATAAGGAAGCGGGTTCCAGACTCGTGCTTGCCTTATAAAGAACAGTATCAGCTTCACCCTTCGGCGTTTCTTTTAAAATGCCAGAAACAACGACTTTTTCATTGTTTAAAAACTCTCTAACACCTACCAGGGCAGATGGAACTTGATTGTTATCACCAAAAAAGACAGACCAGCATCCAAGTTGAGTTGATGTTAATACCCGATCGGGCAAGCTTGTCTCAGACAGGTTGATAATAAGGTCATTATTAGAGTTTAGATCAACGAAGTCATGGTAAAGCTTATCTCTATCTGAATGGATTATTCTGTTTGTGTCAGCCATTAAGTTGCTGATACTTTTATCACTCAAATATTCGGGTTTGCAACGGGATAAGGCCTGATCAATTTTAAACAACCAGGACGTAAGCTTGCTGGTTTTTGATTCAGTTTCAGGAATACAATAAAAGACAACATCCTCAATAGCGTTTACAGAAAGTATCTGCTTAATCATTTGATGCTGCCAGGATAAAACTGACCCACACGCATCAAGATCATTATTAGCTAATGACCTGCCAGCCTTGATTGTTGTAATAATATGTAATTTCAACGTTTTTTATTATATTTATAAGAAGAGATGTACCAGCAATCATATCTCTACATGTGGTTAAATAAGTTCCCAAATGAGCTCTTTATGTTAAACCTGAATCCGTGACTTCACCACTGTTCCAGATTAAACCCATTATTCCAGTTATTCATTGTACAATTATTAAGCAGTTTTAGTAGCCTTTTCTTGACAGAAGGAGGCTCCTGCCAATGCGAATAACTTTTTCATATCATAACTAAAGCCACAGGGTGCAATCACTCTAATATTGTTGGCCTCTAGTTTGCGAACCAGTCGCCCGAGTGCAAGTTCATGCTTTTCGCTACCTTCTATCTCTCGCACCCAGGGTAGAGATAGCCTTACCACATTTGGACGAACACTTTTAAGTGCATCAATATGCACGCTAGTAGCCTTAAATTCATCAAAGCCTATCTTGCAGCCACAAGATCTTAAAGCCTGAATCAACCTTAAAGAACTTCTTCTTTGTTTTATTCCCTTTTGACAAGGCAATAAAAACGTGAGTTTTGAGGCCTTATAACCCAACTTCTTTAAACCAGGAATTAACCAGGAGATAAACGCGTCGCTGCTTACGGAAGCATCAGACAAGCTAATATAAAGATTTGCATCCAGCTTCTTTTTATACAAAATTTGTATTAGTCTCAGCAGTTTTACTTTATCCCAAAAAATTAACTGCTTATCCTTGCTATGAGCATCGATAGAGCGGAATAATAAATCATTAATACCTTGTCTCTGCGCCGCAGCAACTACGAGTGATACCAACAGGTTCTGCTCGGGCAAACCTTTATTGTGATCCATCAACTCTAATTTATGCGTAATTATTTTCGCTTCTTTCCTTTTTAGAATTTCACGCAGAATAAAACTTGAGTTAACAGGCTTCAATTTTTGAGTGACCTTGTTATTCTTTTCTTTAGTTTCTTCAGTGGCTTTCTTTAAAACAGCAAAAGGATTTTCATCTCTTTCACTTTGCTTTTCCATGAGTTTACTGTTGGTGTTAGTTTGCTTATCAGTTGCGTGTTGCTGTAAATTTTGTTTCCTGGTTTCTTGACTGCTTAAGGCATCTTTACCAATGGGGTGCACCCATAACTGGATAGACTTTTTGCCCTTAAATACAGTGGGAATAGCATGTAGGCTCGCCCTGAATTCGGAACCATTAAGTCTTTTCATCGATAAAACAAGCGAGCGTTCTAAAGGATGATGGCGTACTTGCTTATTGATAAAACTCTTATAGAGTGAATACTCATCTTTTGTTATTAACTCTTGTACCGGCATTGCTTGTAAATGCTCTATTGAGTTTATCCCAAATAATTCCAGATAAGCTGCATTGGCGTATAAATGAATTTGCCTCGAAATATAGGCGACTGGCTCACGGCTGGTATCAACCAACCACTGACAACGCTTTTCAGATGTACCCAGCAAACGTTTGCAGCGACGAAATTCTGCTTTTAAAAAAACATATTCAACAATATATTGAAGAAATAAAGAGGATTCTTTGCCCTTTTTATCAATATAAAGCTTGGCAATTTGTGTGGCATTAAACGGGTTTTTAAGTGCCGTTGTTCCCGTCTTTTTAGTGACAATAAGAATGATGGCATCGGAGGAATAGCGCCACACCAGGTCGGATAGCTTTTCCAGTGAAAAATTAACCGTATCAGATGTAACAACAAGGCAGGCACCACTACAGCGCTTCAATGAAGAGGCTATAACAGATTCCTTTAGGCCCGCTTGTTTCACCTGAATATTCAGTTTCAACGTGTTTAACTGGTGTAATAAATCCGTATAGATTTCTGATCTGCCACCAATAAACAGGCACTGCAATTGCTTGTTTCCCATACACTGAACAATACGACAGTGAATTTTGTTGTGCACCTTGTAAACCGACCACTGCTAGAAGATAAGGGACAGGTGGACATTTATTCCCCAAAATCCCTCATAATGCTTTTAAAATGAATGGGTGGTTCGAATTGAGAACTGGTATTTATCGACTTTTTTCCTGTCTAGCAAAGGGAATCCTAAGTCAAGGTGGATGGTATTTTCGGAGCTGGAACGTGTTGGAACAATACGAAATCCAATGCCTGCATCAGCCAGAACTTTTGCTTTATTACCTTTACCCCAGGCACTACCCGCCTCAGTAAAGACGACTGCGCCGAATTTTAGCAAATGCAAAGGATACCAATTAAAATGAAAACGCTTTTCTGCTTTAAAAAGAACCGCCTTATTACCTGTTTGGTAACCTTTGGGGTAGCCACGCAGCCCGTATTCACCGCCCAATAAAAGCTGTTCTGTTTGTTTTAAGTTATTGGCAACCTGTATAGAACCCGACAAAAACCAGTCATTTCCCCTTTGATTAAAATGATCCAGCTCGGCCGATGCTTTTAAAATCCCCCCTTGTCTGAACCCTTTTCCCAGATAGGTAATCGCTTCAAGATTAACAAAGCCCAGACTATTACTATTTAGCGCATAGCCCTCATCAAAATGAGCACTCAGTTTAAGATGATTATCATCCGAACCAAATTGTTTATGAAGCAAGCCGACACCCAGGGTTAACGAACGCCCTAAAGAAATATCTTCAATTTTTCCCATGGTTCTAAAATTGGTTTTCTTGATATATTTTTGATTTTTGTTTTCAATTTCAATCCAGGGATAGGATTCAGTATCGCTAAAAGGTTTAAATTGTTTATTTTTGGATGACCCCAGATAGTCCTGTTTATTATATGTCCAGCCAACCTTGAAACGCCTGATGAATTGCTTCTTTTTTCGTCCTAACCAACCATAAAAAACAGTATGCCTGGTATCTTTTTTTGTGATTTTCTCATTGATTTCACCTGCCTGGTAAATAGGCGTATCTTCTGTTAGCTGACCTGTTTGGAGCCCCCACGAATATTTACTGGCTTCCTGATAAAAAGGCAGTTTTAAATCAACATCATACCCCTTACCATCGGTATTATCCTGTAAGGTAAACTTGAATCTTTTATGTGTTCCAAAAAGCTGCGGGTCTTCATAATAAAACAAGCGCGTATTACGCTCCCTGGTTGTTTTGTAGGCAAAGGTAAGAACCTTTCCATAGCCCAGCAAATTGTTTTCCTGTAGTTCCACCCCGGAGCGATTATTACCACCCGAGCGACTAAAGCTCACCCCTGGCGTTAACGTCCAGTTATCACGTATTTTTACCAGGATATTGACCTGTTGATTGCATAACTCAACGGCTTCGACCAAAGCACTTTTGATATAACGATTCTTACGCAGGTTTCGCTCAGTCTCCTGTAAAATTTCGACACGAAAGGGGTCACCCGTCTTAAAAAGAAGCTGCTGCCGGATTACAGTTGGCCGTGTTTTAATATGTACCTTATTTGCCAGGCGATGCAACAGAGTACTTTCTTTGAGTGTTGATAAATTAAACACATCTTCCGTATCCACCCTTATCTGCCCAATTTGCAAATTATTTAAAGTAGTCATACGGTCTTGCCAGGGCTTACAAGTCTCGGCATAAGTCAGGCCAGGGAATAACAATGGGATAACAACAATAATAAAGCGTAACATCAAAAACCTGTCGTTTAAATGGGTTGAAGAACCTAACCTTATACCCCCTCAGAAGCTTTTCCGGAGAAAAGCCTAAAAAAGTGGGGGGGTGTACTTTTTAAAGCTTATTACTATGACATAAAGTACAACTTACTTGTTGTCCTTATGCAAGTTTATTCTACCTGCATATTCAACACTAAAGCTACGATCTTTTGATACTATTGAGAGAACGCTACCTTCACCATGTTTACCATGACAGGCACGACAGTTATCCGGGTTTCTTTTAGCAAGATGTTCATGTCCGCCATTGGCAAACCCCGTTCCACCAACCGGGTGCATTCCATGAGGGCCACCCAGGGTATTACCCAAACTTCCAGCTTCATGGCAACTAACACACTCGGTTATAGTTCCTGCATCCCCTGTATTTGCTTGGCAGCAATATTATCATTGGCGTTAGGCTTAGCGGATGGCCAAATAGCGTGGGTACTACCATGACAGCCTTCACACATCACACCGCCATGGCCTTTTTCACTACTGTCTTTATTACCACTTAAGGAGCCTCTTCAGAGTAAGCCAATAAAAAAGGGGGTTAATCAAAAAGAAACGCTTTTCTTTCTAATTAAACCCCTGCTTACTTAACTTTAAAGAAGCTCTCAGCCCTGTCTAAATACTATCATAAACAGATGCTGGATGAGTTGAACTGAATCCATCAAATAGGATATTACTCATTAAAATAAACAAACCTAATAATAAGCCTCCAGTGCCGATATAGGTAAATAACTCTGTAATAATATGATGGTGCGCTGCATCTCTGCCTAAAGATGGTGAAAGTAAAAACGTGCTAAACCACGCCATGGGATACAAACCAACTAAGCCAATTAATATCGAGGTAACTGACTTCATCTTATTCGTCAAGCTAGAAAATAATACTAATGTGATCAATATCAAAGAAAATGCAGCAATACCTGTAGCATGAAAATGTGCTCTTTGTGCATAACGCCATATCTTAGACATACTTTTATCATCATGTAAATCAGGGTGCGCTGCTATTCCTTGTGCAATAAAATCCTTAAAACTATCTTCAGCAATGCCAAAAGCAATACCCATTCCTATCCCAAAAACTAGAAGTAAAAGAGTTAATGTAAGTCCGACCTTTACAGGATTAAAATTGATTGTATTCATCTTAATATCCTTGCGAAAAATTAATACGGTTTAATAAAACTGCTTATTGATTATCAGTGGTATCCATCTCATTACCATTCTGGTTGTCATTATCATTCTGATGATCATTGCCGTCCTGGTTGTCATTGCCGTCCTGGTTGTCATTGCCGTCCTGGTGGTCATTACCATCCTGGTAGTCATTACCATCCTGGTAGTCATTACCATCCTGGTAGTCATTACCATCCTGGTAGTCATTACCATCCTGGTAGTCATTACCATCCTGGCTGTCGTTACCGTTCTGATGATCATTGCCATTCAGGTAATCGTTATCATTTTGGTGATCATTACCATTCTGGTTGTCGTTATCGTTCTGATGATCATTGCCATCCTGGTTATCATTACCATCCTGATGATCATTGCCATTCTGGCTGTCGTTACCGTTCTGATGATCGTTATCATTCTGGTTGTCGTTACCGTTTTGATGATCGTTATCATTCTGGTTGTCGTTACCGTTCTGATGATCGTTATCATCCTGGTTGTCGTTACCGTTTTGATGATCGTTATCATTCTGGTTGTCGTTACCGTTTTGATGATCGTTATCATCCTGGTTGTCGCTACCGTTCTGATGATCATTATCATCCTGGTTGTCGTTACCATTGTGCTCTTTATTATCATCAATACCATTATTGTTATTATCTACATCATCATTATCTTTAATACCGTCGTGATCCTTATCATGATCTGGTATACCATCATTGTTCTCATCAGTATCATTGATATTAGGTATTCCATCTCCATCAATATCGTCATCATCATGATTTGGAATACGGTCGCCATCCTGATCCTCATAGATTTTAATAATCCCATTATTATCCGGATCCATGGGGTCATTATCCTTGATGACTACTTTTGCATTTGTATCGTTGAGGATCACTTCCATAGGAATGTCTTCAACACCATCATTATTTGCATCAGCTGCCATTGTGTCCCGAGATAGACTTAAAGGCACGTTTCCAACATCAATATCACCACTATCACTTGTAATTACGATACTTGACTTTCCCTGCTGGTCGATGAATTTTATAGGTGTCACTACCTTATTTGCCGGATCAGTTTCATTCGTGATCATTACGATACGACAAGGTAGATTTTTAGGAAGTTTCAATTTGAATGGATGCTTGTTTGTTCCATTTTTTGTTGAGTTAACGGAGTAAACACTACCATCATCACAGTAGGCTTCAATTAAAGTACCAGGGACAGTACCTTTTAGTAAATAGGTACTAGCAACTTGTGGAGCACTCGGTGTATTCAGGCTTGCAGATCCGCCTCCTCCACATGCTGTAAGTAATAAGCTAGTTGATATAAGGCTGTACAATGTATATTTTTTCATGATCTATTCTCCATTCATTTCGATGATTTGTAAGCGATGTATTACTTGCTTTTTCAATCTCAAGTAACACCGTGCAACATAGTTTAAAGAAACGAATGATTTTAGATATTGGCTATATGTCTGTTCTTATAGTCTTTGAGACACTTGCCCTTAACACTTGGTACATATGTCCTATAGGTTTATCTTTTTGTTTTTACATTGATTTATTAATAATATTCACCTATAAATGACTATGGCTATTGCAAGCCACCCCCATTGATAAAATCCATAATCCGGCTTTAACAACCCTGCTATTTGGGATATTATTCCCAATAAATATATCTCGTAACCAATAAGGATTAACATGAAAAACATACGCTTCAAAGATCTGATCATTATTGCAATGCTAATGATTGTTATTATTATCAATACAGCAGATTTTCTTAAAGATATTCAACAGGGTGATGAATGGCTACACATTGGCCTGGAGATTTTGACAGTGTGTTTATCAATTTGGGGGATTTTTATGTTATTTCGTATGATAAAAAGTCGTAGAGAAGAAATAGCGCAACTCAACCACAAAGTAGAGAAAGTAGAAAGTGATCTAGAACTATCACATAGCAAACTTAAAGAGATTGGCCGTGAATATAGTAAATACTTGCATAAACAGTTTGATGACTGGGGGTTTACCCCAAGTGAGAAAGAGGTTGCCTTGATCCTGCTAAAAGGGCTGAGTTTTAAAGAAATGGCCGATGTTCGAAACACCAAAGAAAAGACAATCAGACAACAGGCCTCTGCCATCTATAAAAAATCAAATGTCTCAGGTCGTCATGAGTTTGCTGCGTGGTTCTTTGAAGATATGTTGGTGTAACAATAAAGAAGCTCCTCAATAAATAAAAAAATAACCGAAAAAGCAAGGCGAGACAATGTCGGAGCATAGCGAAGACTGCCCGTAAAGGTACATTTTTACAAAAGGGCAAAAAAGTGGGGGGGTGTACTTTTTATTATTATAATTGACTGCGTTACTACTGAATATGCTCCAAAATACCATCCAGTTCATCCAGATTATTGTATTCAATCACCAGTTTGCCTTTTCCTTTGGTGTTGTATTGAATAGCAACCTTGGCACCCAGTGTTTCTGATAGGCGCTCTTCCAGTTTTTGAACTTCCAGAGCCTTTTTAGCCGGCTTTTTTACATCTTTATCGCTACCCGCTGTTATTTTTTTAACCAGCTTTTCGGTTTCACGTACAGATAGCTCATTCTTGGCTACTTTTAACGCCGTTTCGATCTGCTCTTGCCCTGACAAAGCCAATAAGGCACGTGCATGCCCCATATCCAGCTGGCGCGAATCAAGTAACTCTTTGGTTTTATCTTCAAGATCAATTAAACGCAGTAAATTGGTAACTGCCGCACGCGAGCGCCCCACTGAATCGGCTGTTTGCTGGTGAGTCAGGCCAAAATCGGCAATTAGACGACTCATCGCCAGTGCTTCCTCCAACGGATTTAAATCTTCGCGCTGGATATTTTCAATAAGCGACATGGCTGCCGCTGCCTGATCGGGAATTTCCCGTACAATGGCAGGAATGGTATGCAAACCCGCTATTTGCGAGGCACGCCAGCGTCTTTCTCCTGCAATCAGCTCATATTGGCCGCTATCAAGACGACGCACCACCACTGGCTGAACCACACCTTGTGCCTTGATTGACTCCGCCAAATCCTGAAGTGCATCGGGATCAATACTCAAACGCGGCTGGTATTCACCCTTGCTGATTTTTTCA
>JALWMR010000248.1 GCA_027083815.1 Thiotrichaceae bacterium | reverse complement strand
GGCTAAAGGCAACAGCGCCAATTGCACCCAGCATCATCAGAACAAATATTTTAGCCACATCCCAAAGGGATGACCAGTGCGGCAAAAAGGGCATATTATAAGCTTCTCGACTTGCCAGCCCGGAGGTAGGAAACCAGTGCCAGTGCTGAATACTGGAGAAAAAACCAATTAACAACACACCCACCAACATACTTGGAATTGACCACAGCGCCAGCATAATCACGTTAGAGGTCACATCAAATTTGCCACCGCGATCAGTCGCCGCATTCATGCCGATAATAATCGCCAGAATATAAATTAACGGGATAGTAATGACATTAAGCAACAGCGTAATCGGCAAACGTTCGCCAATCAGCTCAGACACCTTACGCCCATAATTGATGCTTTCACCCAGATCAGAGCCTTTGGTAAAGGAAAAGCCCTTGATTTTATTATTTTCATCAAAGGTAAAACCGATGGGCGAAATATTGTTTAACCAGCGTAAATACTGCACCGGCATGGGGTCATCCAGACCATATCGCTTATTGTAATATTCAATCAGACGCTGCTTCTCGGCCGGCTTCATATTGCCCTCTACCAAACCCTCGGCACTAATCCCGCCGGGCGCACTTGCCATGCCAATAAAGATCACCAGCGTAATCCCCAGCAAGGTGGGGAACATTAGAAGAATACGACGTAATAGATAAGTTAACATTGGGCGGAATTAAAGCACAAGCACGCTAAAGATAAAACTCTAAAGTACACCCCCCGGGTTTTTATGCGTTTTCCCCTTGCCTAAGGGTAGCTGTTGCTAAAACATTGGCTTTAATACGCTTCGCGTGAGTTGCCCAAGCACTATTTTTCCCAGCTACCACATCATCTAAAATAGCTATCGCAGACTCATTTTCACCTATAGACTGTTTCAACAAAGCAAAATATATCTGCATTAATGGATAGTCTTTTTGCCAGCCATCAATACTGTCAATAAAATTGTGTAATGACTGGTAATCAGCAAAAGAATCAAGCCAGGGGAGCACTTTCTTCTCTAGAGCTAAGCTTAGCTCTTCTCCAACCGTCAAAACATCAATATCTGAATTCAGTTCTATAAAAGCACCACTAATTCTTTCTGAGAATTCCCCATTCAACAAATCCCCTAACCGAGTTCTGGCAATTGCGTCTGCTTCCTGTGCGAAACCTTTGTATGGTTGACCCCAGACCGTTTCATAATAATCAGGTATAAATACAGCAATATTCAATACAAACCGCTCATTATCGTCGGTGCTTCCTGGTAACTCCTGAATATCTATTATGTCAACAAACGAGCCTCTAGCTCTATTCCAGGACAGCTTTTTCTTTTTGAAGCCATTCTTTTTCAGCAAAGGAGCAACATGCTCCTTTGCCAACTTATCTATTCTGTACATGACTATGGATCATAATAGACTCAAATAAAAATATACTAAGACTTAAAAATAACAAATAATGATTTCTCTATATTTAAAGCGCATATTCCTCATCATAAGGTTTTTCACCTTTTACAATGGGCAGAGTCATTGCCTGGTCCCAAATACTCCAGCCACCATTGAGCAGGCGCACGTCTTTATAGCCCAGGCTTTCAAGCTGCATATAGGCGAGGCTCATTCTGAAGCCATCATGGCAATAGAGAAAAATGGTTTTGTCTTTGGGGATAGCTTTATACATATCCGCCAGCTCTTCCTGATTCTTCCACTGTTCTGCTTCGGTACCATCGAGGCTGACAATATTAATCGCCCCGGGGATATGTCCGCCCTGCACGGCATGTTTTATCACCTTTCCGGTGTACATATCATGTGGTCGGGCATCCACCAGAACGGTATTGGGGTCACGCAAAGAAATCACTTTTTCATACACATCCATCCACTCAATCAGCATCTCTGGGTCTTTCGGTTTGAGGGTGAC
>JALWMR010000247.1 GCA_027083815.1 Thiotrichaceae bacterium | reverse complement strand
AGTAGGGCTATTGACCGAAAATATACATAAAATCAGGGAAATTTAAGAAATTTTTATCCGTCATATCTTTTGTGCAAAGGTCTCTTGTTATATTTCGTTAATTAAAGATTTTCTGCCACCAACGTTTCCTGCTTGCTGTTTGTTGCATAGCCTGCTGCAAAAGACCAGATAAATCAACAGGCTTCATCTTGCTAATAATCCAGGCTGGTGGCGGGCCATGTTTTGCAATACTACAGGATGTTCCTAAATTATTTGGGTCAAAAACTTTAATTAACGTGGGTTTGTATAAGTCATCAGTATAAACAATCCCGCAATAATCTTCATTATGTTCCCGACGAAGTAACGTATCTAGCTCATTGATAAATGTTTCAGTGTCTTGTGCATTAGATGTTTCAGAAGGCGCTTCACTGCCCACTGCATAAAGATACCAGCCTTTGTTATCAGACTTTACAAGCTCCCATAGTTCGTCAAGTTGAGACCAACGTAACACCCCATGAAACTTACCAGAAAATACTGACTCAAAGTCATTTGTTATTTTTTTCATAGATTTAATTTTTGGAGGTTTAGCCATATTGTTACCTTTGAATCATTTCCAGTGTGTTGCCATCCGGATCGCGTACAAAAAGAGCCAGGCGGCCTGATTGACTTAGTGTATACGGTATATTCTCTTTATCCAGACGCATCTGCAATACTGCCAAATCAGTTATAAAAAAAGCAGTATGCCTATCTCGGCCGCCATGTTCCGGACGCATTTCCGGGTCAGGATTATCAACACATAATAAATGGATCTGTTGTGATTCATTAATATCAAGCCACAAGCCATCAAATGACATGTCTGGTCTCGTTGTATCAGGTTTCAGCCCCAGAATATCACTATAAAAATGCCTGGAAGCATTAATATCCGAAATAATAAAACTGGTGTGATGGATGGCCGTTATCATGATTTTTCAAGAGATTTGCTGACGATTTCAAACACATCACCTGATAGGTCTTTTTGATGTTTAATTCTTTTTAATTGTTCACGCATTAAGGCAGATCGCACTGGCTCATAGTGCCGCCAGTTCATTAGCGCACGCACCATGCGTGAGGCAACTTGTGGATTTAGTTTATCAAGCTCCAATACCCTGTCTGCATGAAAACGGTATCCTGAGCCATCTGCTTTATGAAAATTAACCGGGTTCCCCGATGAGAAGGCGCCTATCAAAGCACGCACCTTGTTAGGATTTTTAATACTGAATAAAGGGTGTTTCATTAATGCCTTCACCCTTTCTAAAGTATTGGGCAAACTGGAGCTCGCCTGCAAGGCAAACCACTTATCCATAACCAGAGTATCCTTTTGCCATTGTTTCTCAAAATCACTAATTGCCTGTTCTCGCTGTGGGCATTCAATATTCATTAAGACTGCCAGTGCAGCCAATGTATCCGTCATGTTTTTTGCCTGGCTAAATTGTTGATAGCAAGTCTCCTGTATTGAAGGGTCATTGATTTTACCCAGATAATTAAGGCAGGTATTTTTGAAACGACGCTTTGCCATACTTTGAGTATCAATTTTATACTCGGCTTCCTGCAAATTCTGATAAAAGCTTTCCAGAGGTAAACGCAAGCCTTGTGCAATACTTTTTGCCAAAAACTCACGAACCTCATGGATCACATCCGGGTCAGCGTTTTCCACCTCCTCGGCAAGATTGGTTTCTGAAGGCAAGGTCATTGCTTCTGCACGCAAGGCGTAATCAAGATCATTATTCTCAAGTACATTCTGATAGGCATCAATCACCTCGGTAGCAACACCCAGAGCCTGCCCTTTGCTGTGCAGCTGCATCATTTCCAGTAACAAGGTTTTTGCCAGATGCTGGCTTGCCTCCCAGCGATTAAATGGATCAGTATCATGTTGCAATAGAAAAATAGTGTCCTCAAT
>JALWMR010000246.1:2831-8666 GCA_027083815.1 Thiotrichaceae bacterium | reverse complement strand
TTCCAGGAGGCTCATTCATTTGACCATAGACCAAAGCTACTTTATCAAGAACGCCTCCTTCTTCCATTTCATAATAGAAATCATTACCTTCTCGAGTACGCTCACCAACACCAGCAAAAACAGACAAACCACTATGTTCTTTAGCAATATTATTGATTAACTCCATCAATGTTACTGTTTTTCCAACTCCAGCACCACCAAACAAGCCAACTTTACCACCTTTTGCAATAGGCATAACCAAATCGATTACTTTAATACCTGTTTCAAGAATATCTAGCGTAGATGACAACTCTTCATAACTTGGTGGATTACGATGAATAGGCATCATCGTATCTACTTTAATATCCCCTGAGTTATCAATTGCTTCACCGAGTACATTCATAATACGTCCCAGCGTACCTTCTCCTACAGGAACCTTAATAGGCTCCCCTGTATTGACAGCATTCATTCCACGTTTCAGGCCTTCAGCCTCACCCATGGCAATTGCACGTACTACACCATCACCTAACTGACCCTGTACTTCCAGCGTTAACCCATTATGTTCTGCAACAGTTAGTGCATTATATATTTCTGGAACTGCATCACGAGGAAATTCCACATCAACAACTGGACCAATAACTTGGACTATATTTCCAGTACTCATTTATAGTACCTCTACCTTAAATTTTAAATTCATTAAATTTGTTAAATCATGACCCAACGAACTACTCCACTGCAGCAGCACCTGAGACAATTTCGGATATTTCCTGGGTAATTGCTGCTTGACGAGCCTTGTTATAAACCAACTTCAGTTTATCAATCATATCACCAGCATTATCTGTTGCGCTTTTCATGGCGATCATTCTTGCAGACATTTCGCAAGCAATATTTTCTACTACCCCCTGATACACAATAGATTCGATATAGCGTGTCATTAACGCATCAATCACTTCTTTAGAATCTGGCTCATACAAATAATCCCAATGGTATTTCATATCATCAAGATCAGCCGCAACTATTGGAACCATTTGTGTCACTCGTGGTGTTTGAGTCATGCTATTTACGAATTCATTTTCCACTAGAAACAAGCGATCTATTCGACCATCTTCATATGCATCAAGCATAACTTTGATTGTTCCAAGCATATCATTCACGCCAGGGCGATCACCTAAGCCTGTAGTTTCAGCAACAATACCGAAACGCTTAAATGCAGCGAGAGCTTTACTGCCAAAAACAGCGATATCAACTTCAATATCCTTTTCTTTCCATTCTGAAATACTTTGTAATGCTGTCTTGAACAGATTGGTATTCAAGCCTCCACACAAACCTCGATCAGTGGAGATAATAATATATCCAACCCGTTTTACAGTATCTCGCTCTTGTACAAAGCTGTGTTGATATTCCAAGTGTCCATTAGCTACATGACTAACGACCTGGCGCATTTTCTCAGCATACGGACGTGAAGCATCCATGCGCTCTCTTGCGCGACGCATTTTAGATGCAGCTACCATTTCCATCGCTTTGGTAATTTTCTTAGTATTCTGAATACTACCAATTTGTGATCGTATTTCTTTAAGACCCGCCATTGCTATTTCCTTTTAAAGACCACGCATATAAACAAGTAAAGACCTACCAAGCACCCTTGGATTTAAAGTCTTCAAGCGTACTTTTCATTTCAGCCGCAATCTCATCATTATAATCACCAGTCTCATTTAATTTCTCAAGAAAATCTGATTTCTCGGTACGCACATAAGAAAGCATTGCAGCTTCAAAGTCTCCCACCTTATCCACATCCACATCATCCAGAAAACCTTCATTAGCGGCAAACAAAGAGAATGCAAGCTCACCTGTTTTCAAAGGAGAATATTGCTTCTGAGTCATTAGCGCCGTCACTCGAGCACCACGATCCAACTGTTTTCTGGTGCCTTCATCAAGATCAGATGCAAATTGAGAAAAGGCAGCCAGCTCACGATACTGGGCTAGATCCAAACGAATACCACCACCCAACTTTTTAATAATCTTTGTCTGAGCAGAACCTCCTACACGAGAAACAGACAGACCCGCATCAATTGCTGGCCGATTACCCGAGTTAAACAAATCGGTATCAAGGAATATCTGCCCGTCAGTGATGGATATTACATTGGTGGGAACAAAGGCAGATACATCACCCTCTTGAGTCTCAATGATAGGATAAGCAGTTAAAGAACCTGTTTTTCCTTTAACCTTGCCCTTAGTGTAATTTTCAACATATTCAGCATTTACACGCGACGAACGCTCTAGCAAACGTGAATGCAAGTAAAAGATATCACCTGGATAGGCTTCACGACCGGGGGGCCTACGCAACAACAGGGAAACTTGACGATAAGCCCAAGCCTGCTTTGTAAGATCATCGTATATAATGAGCGCATCTTCACCACGATCCCTAAAGTACTCACCCATAGCACAACCAGCATAAGGAGCCAAATATTGCATTGAGGCAGGATCAGACGCATTAGCAGCTACTACAATTGTATAATCCATTGCGCCAAACTCTTCCAGCTTGCGAACCACACCTGCAACTGATGATGCCTTTTGACCTACTGCCACATAGATACATTTAACGTCTTTACCCTTCTGGTTAATAATTGCATCGACCGCTACTGCAGTTTTTCCTGTCTGGCGATCCCCAATTATTAATTCACGTTGACCACGCCCTACGGGCACCATTGAGTCCAGAGCTTTAATGCCAGTCTCCATTGGCTGATCCACAGATTGACGCTCAATAACTCCTGGGGCCTGGCGCTCTATAGGATTCATTGACGAGGCATTTATAGGACCCTTACCATCAATAGGTAAGCCTAATGAGTCAACAACACGCCCCATGAGCTCAGGGCCTACGGGAACATCAAGAATCCTGCCCGTGCACTTTACTATATCACCTTCTGAAACACCTTTACTATCCCCTAGAACTACTGCGCCTACGGAATCACGTTCAAGATTCAAAGCCAAACCATAAGCACCGTTAGAGAACTCTATCATCTCACCGGACATTACATCTGACAAGCCATGTATCCGCACGATACCATCCATAATTGACACTATTGTGCCTTCAGTACGTGCTTCAGCATCAAGATCAAAGCCTTCTATTCGCTTTTTAATCAGATCACTGATTTCTGTTGGGTTAAGTTGCATACCTTTACCTTTTTTAATTTGTGTCTTAGTAGATTCTAACTCGCCATTGCAGACGTCATTTTTTCTAAACGTCCTTTTAACGAACCATCTATTACCAAGTCGCCAGCCTGAATAATCGCACCACCTAGAAGCGCCTCATCCACACCAACTTTAAGTTTTACATCACGTCCCAAACGCTTCTTTAGTGCTTTTGAGATTGCATCTTCTTCTGATTTGGTCAGCTTTTTTGCAGAAGTGACAATTGCTTCAACTGAACCCTCGGCCTCATCTTTTAGCGTTTCAAATATTTCGCTTATTTCGGGTAGCAAAGACAAACGATCATTTTCAGCCAAAACAACCACAAGATTTTTCGCCTCATCCTCCAGCTTATTATCCGCTAACTTTATAAAAGCTTCTGCACCTGCTTGTTTGGCCATCTTAGGATTTTCCAGCAATTCTTTAACACTCTCATCGCTAGCAATAGCACCCATCAAAGCCAAGGACTCGGACCACTTATCCAAACTTCCTGATTGCTCAGCCAGTTCAAATATTGCACGCGCATAAGGACGAGCAGCTGTTGTCAATTCAGACATATCAATAATTCCTATATCTGCTCTATCAATTCTTTAAGCGCAGCTTTATGGGCATTAGCATCGATTTCTTTACCTAAGATTTTACTAGCACCTACGACTGCCAATTCCGATACCTGCGTTCTCAAAGAGTCTTTAGCACGGTTGACCTCCTGGTCAATCTCAGCCTGTGCGCCAGCCATAACACGCTCGGCTTCTTCAACCGCTTTGTTCTTGGCTTCTTCAAGCATCTGTCCATCTCGCGCCTTAGCTTGAGCAATTATTTCAGCTGCGTCCTCTTTCGCTTTTTTGATCTCTTGTTTAGCCAGCTCTTTTGCGACCTCTTGATCCTTAAGACCCTTTTCAGAAGCGGCAAGGCCATCAGCAATACGCTTTTTACGATCTTCCAACGTATTAATGATTGGCTCCCAAAGCACTGCTTTTACAAACCAGATTAAAATAGAGAAAACGATCAACTGACCGATCAATGTTGCTGTTACGTTCATGATTTATCTCCGAATACTATTCTAATTAAATCGAATTAGAGTTCGAAAGGATTAACCACCAATGGCTGACTTAGCAGCGCCAATGAACGGATTAGCAAAAATAAACCACATTGAGATACCCAAAACAATCATTGGAAACGCTTCCATGAGACCGCCAGTAAACAACATCTGGCCAGTCAACTGAGCACGCATCTCAGGTTGACGAGCAATACCCTCAATAAACTTAGAACAAATCATACCCCAACCCAAAGCCGAACCAAGGCCCGCAGCGGCTAGAATAATACCGACACCAATAGCTGTCGCAGACATGATTTCAGATACAATTGCAGCATCCATAGTTAATCTCCTAAAAAATAAAAAGTAAAATAATAAAAATCGGTAATGATGAGCAATTTAGTGCTCATCCTCGCCCTGACTCGCTAACCCTAAATACACGATAGTCAGAAGCATAAATATAAAGGCTTGAAGTGGTACAACCAACATATGGAAAATACCCCACAAGGTTCCCAGCGCAATTTGAGCAGGCATTGCCCAAACAGAGAAAGCCAACAAAGCAATCAATAAAAACAATAACTCGCCGGCAAACATATTACCAAACAATCTCAATCCCAAACTAATTGGTTTTGCCACCTCTTCAATGGTAGTCATAATAATATTAACAGGCATCAACCACTTACCAAACGGATGAAATAAAAACACCTTAATATAACCGACCAGTCCTTTATTTTTAATGTTATAAAAAATAATCAGGCCGAACACCAGCAGGGCAAGTGCAAAGGTTGTATCCAAATTAGTTGTAGGCACGACTTTTGTATAAACATGATGCGGGTCAGCACCAAATATGCTTGCCACGCCAGCCACCAGCGAAGGTATTAGATCAACAGGCAAGAAATCCATTGCATTCATCAACAACACCCACACAAATATGGTAATTGCTAATGGGCCTACCCACTTATCTGCCGCTGGAAAAATATCTTTAACCTGTTGGTTCACAAACTCAACAACCGCCTCAAGAACATTTTGCATACCAGTAGGCTTATCAGGATCGATATTCTTACCGACTTTCCACGCCACAAAGCCGAATAACAAAGCTAAAATCAAACTAACCAGAAATGTATCTATAAAAAACACACTAAAGTCGACAAGACTTGCAGGGCGCTCGCCATCCAGGGTTGCGTTTTGCAGATGATGTTGAATATATTCAACAGGACTTGAAATTGCTGGTGCGTTTGACTCGCTCACGTTCTTACCTTACTCCATTTAACATTGCTACTCATTGCGCTTATTTTAGTTTTGTTGACTATTTTTATCAGTAACAGACATCTTTTTAGTTTGTTTCGAACCAAACAACATAAAAGCCAGCTGCGCCACTGCAAAAGTACCTAGCATCGGAGGAGGCAGTAACTTAAACACCCCCATACCAATACCAAACATAACAAGCACAAAAACAAATCTTTGTACAACCCCTAAATAAAGCGTTAAAACTCCGCCTTCCGGGTTGCTTTCCGCCATTTCGCCTGCCGACTGCAAACGGCGTGACAATAAAATTGAATTGACAATGGCAACTGCGCCACCATATGTCGCTGGCAACAAGCCAGCCTCGCCTTTAAAATAGAATGAAACTGCGATTC
>JALWMR010000246.1:0-2821 GCA_027083815.1 Thiotrichaceae bacterium | reverse complement strand
CCAATTAATACCAAAACCGCCTGTATAAGCAATAAACTTCTCATACTATTTATTCACTCAATTTATATGATTTATATCAAGAATTAATCTTTTTTGAGACAACAAACCACCTCTTTAACTCAAGACGCGCGAATTCTAGCATCACACTTTCATACACTCAACTAAACAATCCAGTTTTTATTAGTATTTCTGAATATTTTAATATTAACTATTTATTGGTTTGCTGACTATCCAGCCAGATAAGTACCTCTTTTAGAATGAAATATAACAAAATACCAAAAAGATCTGCCGCCAAATCAAACAGTGAAAAAGATCGATCAGGTGAAAAATATTGCAATACTTCTATAAAGGCACCATAAGCCAATAAGGGTAGGCCCTTCCATAACCAAAACGGATGCCTCGCCGTAGCCAAATCCATTAACACTGAAAAAGAGAAGAAAACAAAGGCATGTATCACTTTATCATTTAGATTTAAGGTCTCTGGAAATTCAAGTTTCCTGGTGGCCACCCACACGCCCAGAGCCATTAACACAACAATCGTAAAACGCATCAATTCTAAAAATATTTTTACATGCCGCAGCTGCCTAACCCATGCAATGAAAGCATGTATATTCTTAACCATGACGCTTGATGCCTTAAAAAACCGTGAATACTATTCGCTTTATTTGCAAATTCCAAATATAAAATTCTTTACCGAGAGGTTACAATGTTGCAATGGATGTATCACATATACTTGACGAACTAAACAAACCGCAGCGCGAAGCTGTTTCTGCCGAAGCTATACCACAACTTGTATTAGCCGGGGCTGGTAGCGGTAAAACCCGGGTACTGGTACATCGCATCGCCTGGCTCATTCAGGTCGAGCAAGTCTCACCCTTTGCAATACTTGCAGTAACCTTTACCAATAAAGCGGCAGCAGAAATGCGTGGCCGAATTGAAAATCTGCTTGGTTCCCCCGTTGGCGGTATGTGGGTAGGAACTTTTCATGGTTTATCTCATCGCCTGTTACGCCGCCACTGGCAAGAAGCTAAATTACAAAAGAACTTTCAGATTCTTGATTCTGACGATCAGTTGCGCTTGGTAAAGCGTGTTATGCGAAGCCTTCAACTTGATGAAAAGTTATGGCCCGCAAAACAATCCCAATGGTATATCAACAAACATAAGGATGAAGGCATAAGACCACAACATATAGAAGACAAAGGCGACCCAACAACACGTCAGCTCAGTGAGATTTACACAAACTACGAAGAGGCTTGCAATCGGGCAGGCGTCATTGATTTTGCCGAGATTCTGCTACGCTCGCTAGAGCTACTTCGCGATAACCCAGAAATACTAGACCACTATCGCAATCGTTTTAAGCACATTTTGGTTGACGAATTTCAGGATACCAACACACTGCAATACGCCTGGATACGATTATTAGCAGGCAGCAATATTCCACCTTTTGTGGTCGGTGATGATGACCAGTCTATTTACGGGTGGCGTGGTGCAAAAATTGAACATATTCAAAACTTTTCGCGCGATTTCCCTCTAACTAAAACGATCAAACTTGAACAAAATTACCGTTCCACCGGCAATATACTCAATGCAGCCAATGCGGTCATCGAAAACAATCAGGGAAGGCTAGGTAAAAACCTTTGGACATCTGATGGTGATGGCGACCCTATCCACCTTTATGCAGCTTTTAATGAGCTGGATGAAGCGAGTTATATTATCTCTCGTATTCAGCAGTGGGTCTCGCACGGTAATTCGCACAAAGACATCGCTATTCTTTATCGCTCCAACGCGCAATCACGTGTCTTTGAAAGCCTGCTCAATGAAAATGGTATCAGCTACCGCGTTTACGGTGGTCAACGATTTTTTGAACGTGCCGAAATAAAAGACGCCCTTGCCTACTTACGCCTTTGCGCCAATCGTCATGATGATCCATCCTTTGAGCGCGTTATTAACCAACCAACCCGTGGAATTGGCGACAAAACTGTTGGCATAATTCGTGAATATGCAAGAAATACCAGCTTGTCCCTGTGGCAATCAGCTAATGAGTTGCTTCATAATGCAGCATTCACACCGCGCGCTGAAACCGCCATTGCAAGCTTTATCGGCTTAATTGACAACATGACAAACGATATTGGCGATCAGCCTCTTGATACACAGGTAGAGCACGTCGTTGAATCCTCTAAATTAAAAGAACACTACCTAAAAAAAGAAAAAGGGGATGCTGGCCAGGCACGTATCGAAAACTTGAACGAACTGGTATCGGCAGCGCAAGGCTTTACTTACAAGCCCGACGAAGAACATGCCGATATGGATTTTCTTACTGCTTTTTTATCTCATGCTTCCCTTGAAGCTGGAGAAGGTCAAGGCCAGGAAGGCGATGATTGTGTACAACTAATGACATTACATTCGGCAAAAGGCCTGGAATTCCCCCTGGTCTTTTTGGTCGGCCTGGAAGAAGGTCTTTTCCCGCATCAAATGTCATCAGAAGAGCCCGGAAGAATGGAAGAAGAACGTCGCCTTTGCTATGTAGGCATTACCCGCGCCGAAAAGCAACTAGTCATGAGCTATGCAGAACAACGCAGGCTTTATGGAAACACACTGTATGGCACCCCCTCCCGCTTTATCAACGAAATTCCTGACACGCTGGTCGAAGAAATAAGACCCAAAGTGAATACCTGGCAATCTAACTACGAACGTAAAACCCGGCCAGCTCCCGCTATAAAAACCAATGAAACAGGCTTATCTATTGGCCAACGTGTTTCACATGCAAAATTTGGGGAAGGCGTTATAACTGATGTCGAAGGCGCTGGTAATCACGCCCGCG
>JALWMR010000245.1 GCA_027083815.1 Thiotrichaceae bacterium | reverse complement strand
CTTGAAAAACAAGCACAAACGCTGGTTGACCCCATAGAAGAAGTCATTGAGAGTCATAATGAATTAAAGCGTAACCGTGAGTTGCTACAAACCATTATAGGCGTTGGAGAAGTTACTTCACGCTACCTGGTTGCAGAGATCTACAAAGGACGTTTTGTTTCAGCATCACAATGTGCTGCCTATATGGGGGTGATACCCATCCCAGAGCAATCGGGTAAATATTTAAAAACACGGCTCTCAAAAAGAGGTAATAGAAAAATGAAAGCAAAGCTCTATATGGCAGCCATATCAGCCAAGCAATATAACCCAGTATTGAAGAAGCATTATGCCAATTTAATTGCTCGTGGAAAGTGTAAAATGAGCGCACTATGTGCCGTTATGAGGCGTTTAGTACAAATATGTTTTGGTGTAATAAAGCACCAAAAAGAGTTTTGTTTACCTGCTTAAAAAAAGCTTGTAAGCGAAAAAGAGAGATGGTATCTGAATAACCTAGTTGCATTCTGGCAACGCCAAATTTCCAGAATCAAGGCATGTGAGCTTAGAATGCTTATTGCCTTGTAAGCGAACGTAACGTAGAGTCTGGGAATTTGGCTAAGCCCCGTAGGGTAAGCCTCTAAGGCATCATCTCCGTTGTTGCACTTTTCATGAAGGCAGCAAGCATTCATTTCAAAGCGCGCCTAGGATATGATGCCTTAGAGACTTACAGAATTTCATCTAGGTTGTTCAGAGGTTCCTTAATCGAAACTGATAATTAATATTTGTAAATGTATAAGTCTTTACTATAGTTAAATTCAGTAGTTTAACGAAGGAGTCTCTACAAATGAAAAAAATACCATCACCTGTTGCAAAAATCTCACTGGCCGCTGCGCTGACCTTGTCATTCAGTACCAATCTTATGGCAGAAACTGAAATCCAGTGGTGGCATGCCATGGGTGGCGTCAATGGTGAGCGAGTTGAAAAAATCGCCAAAGATTTCAATGCAACACAAAAAGAATTCAAGGTCGTTCCGGTCAACAAGGGTAATTACACCGAAACCATGACCGCAGCAGTTGCCGCCTTCCGCGCGCATAAACAGCCCCATATCGTACAGGTTTTTGAAGTCGGCACAGCCACCATGATGGCCGCTAAAGGCGCTGTTTATCCGGTTGAGGATGTGATGAAGGATGCTGGCGTTTCGTTTGATAAAAAAGATTATCTTCCTGCCGTTATCAGTTATTACCAGACCACTGATGGCAAGCTGTTATCCATGCCCTTTAATAGCTCAACACCGGTCATGTGGTATAACAAAGATGCCTTTAAAAAGGCCGGAATCGATAAGCCACCCGTCACCTGGGATGATGTTGAAGCAGATTCTAAGAAACTACAGGCCTCGGGCATGAAGTGTGGTTTCAGCTTTGGTTGGCAATCCTGGGTTATGATTGAAAACTTTAGCGCCTGGCATGATATTCCCTTTGCCACCAAAGAAAACGGCTTTGCCGGTTTAGATGCCGAACTGGTTTTTAACAATGATAACGTGGTCAATATGCTGGGCAAAGTGGGTGAGTGGCAAAAATCTAAAATCTTCGACTATGGTGGTCGACGCGGCGACAGCCTGCCTAAATTTGTAAATGGCGAATGCGGTATGTGGATGAACTCATCCGCCTATTATGGTGCAATTAAAAAACAGGCCAAGTTTGATTTTGGGCAAACCATGCTGCCCTTAAACCCTGCAATTCGTAAAACGCCACAAAATTCCATTATTGGCGGCGCCACTCTTTGGGTATTAAAAGGACATGATAAAGGCGATTACAAAGGCGTTGCCCAGTTTCTTAAATACCTGTCTTCACCCAAAGTCCAGGCGTGGTGGCATCAGGAAACAGGTTATGTTCCCATCACAACAGCCGCTTATGAGCTGAGTAAAAAAGAAGGTTTTTATGACATAAACCCCGGCACGGATACCGCCATTAAACAACTCAGTTTAAATGCGCCAACACCAAATTCACGTGGCATTCGTCTGGGTAATTTTGTGCAGATTCGTGATGTTATCAATGAAGAAATGGAAGCGATCTGGAATGGATCGAAAAGCGCTAAAGATGCTATGGATACGGCAGTTAAACGTGGCAATAAGTTGCTTCGCAAGTTCGAAAAAGCGAATAAATAGCCTATTTTGGACTAAAAATGGACAAAAGTGGTAAAAAGTGGGGGGGTGTACTTTTATATACCTGTTTTAAGGTGTATTAAGGCTTATAAA
This sequence comes from Thiotrichaceae bacterium, assembly GCA_027083815.1. Classification (GTDB taxonomy): domain Bacteria; phylum Pseudomonadota; class Gammaproteobacteria; order Thiotrichales; family Thiotrichaceae; genus Cocleimonas. The sequence continues at coordinate 6,454 of JALWMR010000245.1, read as the reverse complement.
AAGTACACCCCCCCACTTTTTTGACGTTTTGTCCGTATTTACCTCTATTAAATACAAAACACCATGTTAAAACAGGTTCATTTCAAGTCATCAGCTCTGCCTTATATGCTGGTTGCGCCGCAGATTATCATTACGCTGGTTTTCTTTATGTGGCCGGCAAGTCAGGCGATTTACCAATCACTTTTAATAGAAGATGCCTTTGGCGGTAATACTCAATTTGTCTGGTTTGATAACTTTATCGAACTGTTTGACGACGACCACTATGTTAAAACCTTTGTGCGGACATTATTTTATTCTGCGATGGTCGCCCTGCTCTCCTTAAGTGTTTCACTGATTCTGGCAGCCATGGCAGACCGGGTGATTCGCGGCACCGGCATTTATCGCACCCTTCTTATCTGGCCATATGCGGTTGCGCCAGTCATCGCCGGTGCGCTTTGGGCTTTTTTGTTTTACCCCACCACGGGCATAATCTCAACCGCTCTGACTAAAATTGGTTATGAATGGAATCATCAGTTAAACGGTAATCAGGCGATGTTTCTGGTGATTATTGCCGCCGCCTGGAAACAAATTAGTTATAACTTTCTGTTCTTTCTGGCGGGGATGCAGGCAATCCCAAAGTCGCTTATCGAAGCGGCAGCGATTGATGCTGCCAGCCCTGCAAAACGCTTCTGGACGATTATTTTCCCCCTCATCACGCCAACCACCTTCTTTTTGCTGGTGGTCAATATCGTTTATGCCTTTTTTGAAACCTTTGGCATTATCCATGTGGTTACCAAAGGTGGCCCAGCCAACGCCACCGAAACACTGGTTTACAAGGTTTATAAAGACGGCTTTATCGGACTGGACTTGGGTGGCTCCTCGGTACAGTCAGTAATATTAATGGTGCTAGTGATTGCCATGACGGTGTTCCAGTTCAAATTCATTGAGCGCAAGGTGGAGTATTAAGGTGAATACCCATGATTGAAAATCGTCCCGTAAGCACCTTTATCTCACATGCCATTTTAATCGCTGGCATTGCCATTGTTATCTTCCCGATCTGGATTACTATTGTTGCCGCATCACATGATGCTGCCCGGCTTTTGCAAGTGCCATTGCCACTGGGCCTGGGCGATCAATTTTTTGATAATCTAAAATATGTCCTTGGCAAGGGCGTGGGCGATAGTGCGCCTTTGGGTTTAATGCTCTTTAACAGTTTGATAATGGCGCTAATGATTGCCTTTGGTAAAATTGCCATTTCACTGCTGTCGGCTTACGCCATAGTCTATTTTGATTTTCGCTTTCGCATGTTTTTTTTCTGGATGATTTTTATCACCCTGATGCTGCCTGTCGAGGTACGTATCATACCCACCTATGCAGTAGTGGCTGATTTGGGGATGCTGGATAGCTACTGGGGGCTGACTATTCCACTGATTGCATCGGCTACGGCAACCTTTATGTTTCGCCAGACCTTTCTTAGCGTACCGGATGAGCTGTTAGAAGCAGCGCGTATTGATGGTGCCGGGCCAATGCGTTTTTTCTTTGATATTTTACTGCCGGTCTCTCGCACCAGCATAGCTGCCATGTTTGTTATTTTGTTTATCTACGGCTGGAACCAATACCTGTGGCCGCTAATTGTGACGACCGATAAAAGCATGGTTACTATTGTGATGTCGATTAAAGGCATGATGGAAGCACTGGAAGAAACGCCCCAGTGGGATTACATTATGATGACCTCGCTGCTTGCCATGATTCCACCAGTGATTGTGGTTATTCTAATGCAGAAAATATTTGTTAAAGGTTTAACGGAAACCGAAAAATGAGCCATATCCAGATTAAAAACATCGAAAAAGTTTACCCCAATGGCTACAAGGCAATTCACGGCATTAGTGTCGATATTGAAGAAGGCGAGTTTATTGTTCTAGTGGGGCCATCTGGTTGCGGTAAATCGACCTTATTGCGTATGGTAGCCGGGCTGGAAACCATAACAAGCGGCGAAGTATCTATTGCAGGGCGCAAGGTTAATGATCTGGAGCCATCTCAGCGCGATATTGCCATGGTGTTTCAAAATTATGCCCTATATCCACACATGACCGTGTATAAAAATATGGCTTACGGATTAAAGAATCTGAAAACACCCAGGGACGAAATTGACAGGCGCGTTAGCGAGGCCGCCAAACTGCTTGAGCTGGAAGAGCTAATGCAACGCAAGCCAAAACAACTTTCCGGCGGACAACGCCAGCGCGTCGCCATGGGTCGTGCTATCGTGCGCAAACCGGCCGCTTTCTTGTTTGATGAGCCTCTCTCTAATCTTGATGCCAAGTTGCGGGTACAGATGCGACTGGTCATTAAAAACTTGCAGACTCGTCTTGGCACAACGACGCTCTATGTTACCCACGATCAGGTTGAAGCCATGACCATGGCAGATAGACTGATTATACTAAAAGACGGTATTGCCGAACAGATTGGCACCCCCATGACGCTTTATGACAAACCACAAACCCGGTTTGTGGCAGGTTTTATTGGCTCTCCGGCAATGAACTTTATTGATGTAGAACTCACCGATAATGGCTCCAGCATAAAACTGGGAAAAAACAAGATCACCTTGAGCGAAAAACTTAAACACACCGCTAATATCGTTACCATGGGCTTTCGCCCTGAACATATTAAACTGGATGAGAATGGCCCAATTGGACTAAAGGTTTTGCTCACAGAAAACCTGGGTGCTGAATCTGTCATACACGCGGCCCTGGCAGGTACGGACTCACCCATAACCATTCGCTTAAACAAGCGAATCAACGCCAAAAATGGCGATATACTCAAGGTAAGCGTTGAGCCTAAAAAGCTACACTTTTTTGATACTCAAACAAATTTAAGAATCAATTAGTCCGCTTTTATATTTCCATACCTTGTTTATCTTTTAATCAATGAGGCCTATCATTCACTACAAGATTATCTGGCAATAATCTGTTATCTTGCATCCCTTTGAAATTATTCGTATTTGATAGAATAACTGTATGAAACTACGCACCCTTTTTATTAGCACCCTGATATTTTTATCCCTGTTGCCTTTTGCTGCCTTTATTATGCAACAAGTCTCGGCAAAGACAGAACAAACGCTAAAGGCTAACAAGGCATCCAGTAACGTATCCGCTAGTGCTAATAAGACTAAACTGGCGGCTAATAAAGCATCCAGCGAATCTGATAAAAAAGACGAAAAAAACATAACGATTCATTATCCCAAAACAAAAAACCGCCAGTCACCAATTGGTATTAATGCTAATGAAATTTACGAACAGGATACCAGCATCCCCTTTGTTAATTTAATGCATGTGGCGACACCCTTTCATGAAAACATCCGCTGTCGCGCAAAGGATAAACCGTGCCTGACCTCTGCCAAAGTCGAATACGACAAGCAGGGCTGGCCCAAAAACCTGCATGGTGGCAAGGCAGGGGTATTTTTTCTGCGTAATGTACAACTGGCGGCCCTGCCAGCGGGAAACTTTAGTGTTCTGTATGACGGTGAAGGCAAACTTGCCTATCGTGGTAATGTCGAGGTAGTCGATTCCAAACCGGGAGAGGACACCATTAAATTTAACGCCCGCTCCGATGGCTTTATGACAGCCGCCCTGCAAATTATTCAGAGCAACCCTGACAAACCGCTACGCAATATCCGTATTCTGATGCCCGGCGGCATTTGCAACGACGACCCCTTTCATCATGCCAGGGACGCATCAGCCTGTAAAAAAGGCGCCAGGTTTTTAAGCTTTAAAAAATATTCCAGAAAAATTCTGTTTAATCCTGATTATCTCAATTTTATGAAGGATTTTAGCGTGATTCGCTTTATGCCCATGTCGGGCATTACCCGCAATCCGGCAAAACATTGGGATCAGATCCCTAAAATGGATCAGGCGACCTGGGGCGGCATTTATGGCACCCGTGGCGTACCGCTGGAGGTACAGATCGAACTGGCAAACCGGCTAAAGGCCGACCCCTGGCTAAATGTTCCACATGGTGCGGATGACAACTATATGTACCAGTTTGCTATTTATGTGCATGACCACCTCTCGCCCGAGCTGATGCCGCATATTGAATACACCAATGAAGCCTGGAATTCTAATTTTATTCACAATGAGTATATGCAAAAAATGGGCATCGCCGAAGGGCTGGATAAAGATGCCTTGATGGCGGGCTATAAATACTATGCAAAGCGTGCCGTTGAATACTTTAAAATCTGGGAAGATGTTTACGGCGGCAGTGAAAAACTGGTACGCATTATTGGCGGTTGGGATACCCGACCTGATATCAGCGGCATTATACTTGCCTATAAGGACACCTATAAAAACGTCGATGCGATTGCCATTGCACCCTATATTGGCGGCAATATCCGCGGTTTTAGGGAGTCTAAAACGGTTGATGATATTTTTAAGCTGCTGAATGACCCAAAGTCCTATCGCTCTTTGCCCAAAATCATGCATGAACTCAACAAACATGCTGATCTGGCAAAAGAATTCGGCATCAGTCTGATTGCCTATGAAGGTGGACAAGGTCTGGTTGATTGGGCTGCCAGGGATTATTTGCAACACCCCAATCCCTTATTTTTTGCCGCTAATCGTGATTCACGCATGGGTGATCTGTATAAAAAACTCTACAGCGAATGGAAAGGCATGGGTGCTGATTTATTTGTCGCTTTCAGCGCACCGCGAGCCTTTAATGCACACGGTTGCTGGGGCCTGAAAGAACACATCCGCCAGTCTGTTGATAAAGCACCCAAAACAAAAGCATCCCTTGAGTATATGCAAGAGCATCCAAAATGGTGGGACTGGAGCAAAACCAAGGCTCGCAAAAAACCTCCCAGCAGCAAAGTCGCTCATTATTTGCCCAAGCGTGATCCGAATAAGCCCCGCATTGTAATACGCCCGGCCAAGGGTGATCCCCAGCACTTCCATCGTCTTGAAAACCCTCAGGCTATGAATATTCTGCTTGAAGGAAAAAGCTGGGACAAGCGTAATATATCCGGCAAATGGCAGGTCAAATGGGACGACGACAATATCTACTTTGTCGCCAGAGTTTATGATAAAGACTACTCGGTAGACTCCGATAACCCCGCGCAGGATGACTCGGTAGAACTCTATATTGCAGACAAAGAACACAATTATCACTTTATTTATAAACGCCTTTCAGTCAATAAAACGAACAAATTTGATGGCACAGAACGCAGCAAAGAAGGTGAAGGCATTGTTTTAAAAGGTGATAAAGACATTGACCTACCGTATGAGACACAAAGCAAGTTTGACGGTTATGTTATCAAAGCAACTATAAAATGGGATCAACTGGGCATTAAACCGGCGGTTAAAAAGAAACTGCGTATGGATGTCATCCTAAATGACGATGACGACGGCGGCAAACGTGATGCCAGACTGGGCTGGAATACTCATCAATCTGACCCTGAGCCAGCCGATATGGGAATGATCCTGATGAGTGGGCGCTAAGACATTAGTATGGTAAAACTGGAACCGAGCTGGTTAGCCCAAATTGGCGCAGAGTTTGACAAGCCTTATATGGCTGAATTAAAGCAGTTTCTGATTGATGAACGCGCCCAGGGGAAAACCATTTTGCCGCCTGCCTCATTATGGTTCAACGCTATGAACAGCATGCCATTTGACAAGCTAAAGGTGGTTATTTTGGGACAAGACCCTTACCCTACCCCTGGTCACGCGCATGGCCTGTGTTTTTCTGTTATGCCTGAAGTTAAACCCCTGCCAAAATCATTGCTCAATATCAATACTGAACTTAAAGACGATCTGGGTATTGATAATAGCCACAACGGTTACCTGCAAAGCTGGGCAGATCAAGGCGTATTATTACTTAATGCCGTACTAACGGTGGAGCAAGGCAAGCCAAACTCACACCAGGGACGTGGCTGGGAAACCTTTACCGATGCCATTATCCAAACCATCAACGACCAAAAAGAGCATGTGGTATTTATTCTCTGGGGTGCCTATGCACAAAAAAAAGCGGCACATATCGACACCCGTAAACACCACATTATTAAATCACCCCATCCTTCACCCCTGTCAGCCTATCGGGGCTTCTTTGGCAGCAAGCCGTTTTCACGAACCAATCAATATCTGCAAGCACACGGACAAACACCCATTAACTGGCAGCTATGAGGTAGAGATTAAAAATATCGCCAATACCGCCACCACAATTACTAAAATAAGATGCAAAAAGATCATAATAAGGTAAGCAAAGGAGGCTAATCAGCCATCGATGGCTTGTAATCAATCAAAATATCATATAAAAAGTACACCCCCCTACTTTTTTGCCCTTTTGTCCACTACCGTGTCTCCACTATGTCTAAAATCGCGTCTAACATCGCCAATACGCCCAAACCACCCTACTACGCAGTCATTTTTAGTAACTATCGTAAAGAAGAAGATAATGGCTATGCCAAAATGGCTGAACACATGGTCGA
>JALWMR010000244.1 GCA_027083815.1 Thiotrichaceae bacterium | reverse complement strand
ATGTTGGTATTGCAGCAGCTACGCCCTGGCGATCATCTGGTTATCAATAAAGATATTTATGGCTGTAGCTATAAGCTGTTTCAACGTTATGCCGAGCAAATCAATTTAAAACTGACTATTCTGGATTTATCCGAGGAGACGGGGCGTGAGCTGATTCCTGATGATGCCGCAATGGTTTTATTTGAAACACCGACCAATCCCTTTTTAAAGACAATTCCCATTCAGGAAGTCGCCCGGATTAGCAAGGGCAAAAACCCCAAAGCGCTGGTGGTTGTTGATAACACCTGGGCAACGCCCTTGTTTCAGAATCCGCTGGAATGTGGTGCTGATATTTCATTGGCAAGTGCTACCAAATATATCTCGGGGCATAGCGATGTGATGGGCGGCTTTATTGCCCTGAATGATGATGCACTGGCTGAGCAATTATTACAAAGCCGGTTTTATTCGGGGGCAATTCTTGATCCTAATAGTGCCTGGCTATTGCGCCGCAGTTTGCATACCTTTCCAATTCGGATGCGTGAGCATGTTCGTATTACACAAACGCTTTATGATTTTCTTGCTGCTCGCCCTGAGGTCGAAATGATATATATGCCAGAGAAATCTGAAAACCAGCTAACAGAATACGGCGGCATTTTATTTTTTGAGTTTAGCAAGCAATATGCTCAAAGCTACCAAACCTTCAGGGATTCACTGAGCCTGTTTGATAGTGGTACCGGTATGGCGTGTGTTAGCTCCATGGTGGCACAGCCCTGGTCAGGCAGTCACGCTTCCCTGTGTGATGCCGAAAAAACAGAAATGGGCATTAATACCGGCCTGGTTCGGCTTTGTTTTGGGCTGGAAAACGCCAATGATTTAATAGCTGATTTAGAGACTGCTTTTGACCGCTTATGAGCAAGCAAAGACCCACACCTTATCCCTGGAGATTAGCTATTTTCCCAATCCTTGAGGGGGCATTTTTTGTCGCCGCTATTATGGCTTCCAATATTTTCCTGTCTTTATTACTGCTTGTGATTGCGTCGATTTTGCTTAGCTTTAGCATTCATATTTTTTTCCATGAATGCGTCCACTACCGAGCTAAATATCCGCAGTGGCTCAATATTATTAAAACACTCTTTTTAGGTCTGCCTTTTGATGGTTATCGGGTTCACCATTTTAATCATCACACGTATGCCAATGATTTAAAGGATTTCTCCTCAACCTGGTATCTGCAAAATGGCGTAAAAAAACCATTCCCTCCTTGTCGCTACAGCTTTGGCTGGCTTAGGCAGCTTTCTGCTTCGATTATAGAACCACAGCCTTTTGATGAAAAAATGGGTGATGTAACAAGCATCAAAGAACGGATTTTTGCGCAAAAAGTGGCCTTGTTTCTGTTTTGCATTGTCCTGGCATTTATTGGCTTAAAAGCATTTATTTACTATTTTTTACTGGTTTATCTTGGTTGGGCTTTTTCTGCGTTACACAACTATGGGCAACACCCGCCGCTAGAAGAGGAGGTGATCTGCACTTACGCCAGTAAACGCTATAACTCGCTGTTTTTTAATAATGGCTTGCATCTGGAGCATCATAATAAACCCTGGTTAAGCTGGAATGAGCTAGTGTTGGAAAGCAAAAGCAATTTAATCCGCTATCCTCACTTGATAGCACCTTGTATATCCTGGCAGGCAGTTGAATTTCTACTTAGACGGCGCGATACTGCGTTAAAATAGACCTCAAAATGCTCATTTACTCCAGTAAACTGCGCTTTTTCGGTCGATTTTGCCTTGTCTCGCACTCGCCTAAGCGAATTTCAACAACCTGCTAGAAATTAGGAAAAGAACGGCTTTTGAAGAATGATTGAGGTGCTTCTGGTGTCGTTTCCTTTTTTATCCTTTATATGCTTTAATCAGTGCCATCGAATTTTCGAGAACAAAAATGAATGATTCAAATAACACTGGTA
>JALWMR010000243.1 GCA_027083815.1 Thiotrichaceae bacterium | reverse complement strand
ATCATCTGAAAAAAGTAGAATGGTTACGATGCTGGAAAAGCCCAGAGAGACAGCTACTGGCACGCCTATCATCATGCAGAAAAACAGCAATAGAAAGAGGGTTGGGATTACAAAAGACTCCATTATTATTTCTCCTTATTTTCTGTCTTGCCTAAATCAACGATTTCAAGTGCTTCTTGAGCTTCATCAATATGTGAAAAACCTTCTGCTTCACCTTTGAGAATTCTTATAAAAAGTTGAATAAAACGAAATAGCAGGAGTATAAAACCAATCAGAATAATACTTTCAGTAACCCAGCGCTGGAACTCTAGATCCTCCATTTCAATGCCGATTTTTTTAAGTTTTTTCAGATAGTTCCAGGCAGCGATCATAAAAATAATGCTGTACGCTATACAAATCGATACTGATAATAAGCCCATTGCACGACGTATTTTTTTAGGGAATAGCTTTACAAAACTATCCACACCAATGTGTGCGCCGACTTTTACACCATAGGATGCGCCAAACAGAACAAACCAGGCCATCATGTATAAAGTGACTTCCTGAAACCAGGGAACCCCCGAGTTAAAGCCGAAACGTAATACCACATCCAGAAAAACCAACAATGTCATGCCCACTAATAGCAGTGATATAATTGTTTCCTCAATCGTGTTGATTGTTTTTGCCAGCATATATTCTTCTCCCAATAATAAAGGGACGCAGTAAATACTGGTCCCTTTATTAGTCTAACGTAACTGATTCAAATGCAGTTTATTTTTCATTCGCTTTAATAGCTGCCGCAAGATTGTCTTTTCCAACGATGTCTTCAAAGTCTTTCCAGACTGGCTTCATCGCATCAACCCATTTTTGACGCTCTTCAGGTTTAAGCTCAATCACTTCAGTGCGCTTGCTATCAATGATTGCCTGCTTGTCGCTCAAGGCTTTTTCAGCAGCAACTTTATTGCCGAAGGCGACCGCTTCGTCTAATGACTTTTTCAAGGTTGTACGAACATCATCAGGCAGACCGTTCCAGAATTCAGCAGACGTTACTACCATATAGTCTAATAAACCATGATCGGATGAAGTGATATAAGGCTGAACCTCATAGAACTTTTTGGAGCGAATATTAGACCAGGTGTTTTCCTGACCATCAATGGCCTTGGTTTGTAGCAGTGTAAATACTTCAGAATAAGGCTTCTTTAGCGGTGTTGCACCTACAGCTTCAAACTGTTTGGCAAGTACATCAGATGACATAATGCGGAATTTAAGTCCTTTCGCATCATCTGGTACATGCAGGGGTTTTGATGCAGACATTTGTTTCATGCCATTGTGCATATAACCAAGGCCAACCAGGCCTTTTTTCTCAACCGTTTTTAACAGTGCCTGACCTTCAGGGCTTTGCTGAAATTTCTCGGCAGCAGCCATATCATTAAAGAGGAATGGTAAGTCGAATATTTGTAGTTTTTTAGTATATTTTTTGAATTTTGATAAAGAGGGAGCAGCTAGCTGAACATCGCCCAGGAGCAAGGCTTCAAGTACCTTATTATCACCAAATAATTGTCCATTGGGATAAATTTCAACCTCGACCTTGCCTTTCAGGCGCTCATCAACTAATTGCTTAAACCTGGTTGCCATTTGTCCTTTAGGGGTGTTTTCAGCAACAACGTGTGAAAACTTGAGCTTGACAGGCTCTGCCTGGACAGCAACTGACAAGGCAAGAATTGCTGCAGTTGTCAGACCTAGTAGTGTTTTCTTCATGAATCATTTCTCCTTTGAAAGCATTTATATGTATGTTGAAACGTACAACGTTATTTATAAAGCACAGAGCATGCCAACAGCAAAGCGCCATGATTAATAAAATAATAATTGATAAGTTATTAAGGAACCTCTAAATAACTCCCATAAAATTCTGTAAGTCTCTAAGGCATCATATCCTAGGCGCACTTCGCAGGGAATGCTTATTGCCTTCA
>JALWMR010000242.1 GCA_027083815.1 Thiotrichaceae bacterium | reverse complement strand
CACTTTTTATGCATTTTGTAAATGCACCCTTACGGGTAGTCGTCGCTACGCTCCAATATTGTCTCCCTTTCAGCCTCGGCTTGCCCTTTTGTCCCTTATCAATTCGACAGGGCTTTAGAAATAGACTATACCCATATAAACAGGAACACTAAAGAGGCTCACGCATGAAAACGATTAAACAGGTGATTGCCAACAAAGGCTCAGAGGTTAAAAGTGTAACACCCGATACTGAAGCAAAGGATGCACTCAAAATCCTGGCTAAAAATAATATCGGCTCATTACTGGTGATCGACAATAATCAGGTAAAAGGCATTTTTTGCGAGAAAGATTTTACCTGCAAAGTGGTTGTAGAGGACAGGCTAAGCGATAATATTGCCGTATCAGAGGTTATGACGGCGCCCGTTTGCGCCATCCACCCCGAGCAAAGCGTTGAAGATGCCATGTCCATTATGACTGAAAAACGCATTCGTCACTTACCCGTAATGGACGGTGACAAACTGGTTGGACTGGTGTCGATTGGTGATTTGGTAAAAACGATTATAAAGGATCAAAAAGAGACAATTGAACAGCTTGAACATTATATTCATTATTAAATCAAATAGTTAGATCTTCCAGGCCACCCATATAAGCTTGCAAGGCCTGCGGTATGCGGATGCTGCCATCCGCCTGTTGATAGTTTTCCACCACCGCTACCAATGTTCTGCCCACAGCAAGACCAGAGCCATTCAGTGTATGCAATAACGCTGGCTTGCCGGCTTCATTTCTAAAGCGCGCCTGCATACGGCGTGCCTGAAAGTCTTTCATATTTGAACAGGATGATATTTCACGATAGGTGTCCTGACCTGGCAGCCACACTTCCAGATCATAGGTTTTGCTTGCTGAGAAACCGGTATCTCCGGCGCACAGGATAACTTTGCGATAAGGCAGCTCCAGTTTCTCCAGTATGATTTCAGCGTGACGTGTAAGGTTTTCCAAAGCCTGCATGGAGTCATCCGGCTTGACAAAGTGCAATAATTCCACCTTTTCAAACTGATGCTGGCGGATCAAACCACGGGTGTCCCTCCCATAAGAACCCGCTTCAGATCGGAAACATGGCGTATGAGCCGTATATTTCATCGGTAAATCATCTCCTGGCACAATTTCACCACGCACCAGATTGGTCACAGGGACTTCAGCCGTTGGAATCAGATAATAGTTTTGTTCGCCTTTTTGCCCACCTTCCAGCTTAAACAAATCTTCTGCAAACTTGGGTAATTGACCCGTTCCTAACAGGCTTTCTTCGTTCACCATATAAGGCACATAAACTTCCTTATAGCCATGCTCTGCCGTATGGGTATCCAGCATAAACTGGATCAGGGCACGGTGCAGCCGCGCCATACCATCACGCATCACCACAAAACGTGATCCAGTCAGCTTGCTAGCTGCTTCAAAATCCATCCATCCGTGTGACAGGCCTAAATCAACGTGATCTTTAGGCTCGAAATCAAACTGGGTAGGCTCGCCCCATTTGCTGATTTCAACATTGTCATCTTCACTGTTTCCTTCTGGCACCGACTCATCCAGCAGGTTGGGAATTCCCATAACGATGCTATCAATTTCGGCTTGTAATTCGGATAGCTTTTGTTCTGCCGCTTTTAATTGATCCCCGAGGTCGGCTACTTCTGCCAATAGGGGCTGAATATCTTCACCCTTTGCTTTTGCCTGACCAATCGCCTTAGAGCGTGTATTGCGCTGATTTTGCAAATCCTGTGTGGCTGTTTGCAAGATTTTGCGTTTATCTTCCAGCGCCTGAAATTTATCGACGTCCAGCTCGAAACCCCGACGCGCCAATTGCTCAGCTACCGCATTAATATCATTTCTTAATAATTTAATATCTAACATTTTTTTCTCTTATTTTTTCTTTGTAACTATTTATTATGAAGCGATTTACCGTCCATCCAGGACTCCCAGAAA
>JALWMR010000241.1:8465-8768 GCA_027083815.1 Thiotrichaceae bacterium | reverse complement strand
GACCGGAAGTGATCCTGATACAGGTGATACCTTAAGCTTTACACATACTAATGTTTCGCAAGGGGTATTAACGGGAACCGGTACTAATTTAAGTTATAAGCCCGCAAAAGATTATCATGGCAATGACAGTTTTACCTATAAAGTGACGGATTCTAGTGGTAATACCGATGAGGCTATAATAAAGATTGTGGTTAAGCCCATCAATGATCCACCAATAGCGACGCCGGGTGGTGAGAAAACTGACGAAGATGTTGCTATTGATATACTTTTAAAAGGAAGTGATATTGATGGTGATAGCTTGAC
>JALWMR010000241.1:0-8455 GCA_027083815.1 Thiotrichaceae bacterium | reverse complement strand
TACGTTATACGCCAAACACCAATTACAATGGTTTTGATGCCCTTGTCTTTACCGTAACAGACCCGAGTGGTGCGACGTCAGATGCGACAGTTGATATTGAAATAGTACCCGTTAATGACCCGCCTGTTGCTAAAAATTATACCTGTATACTGCCACTTCAGCCCGCAACGGGTAATGCTATTTATAGTATTGAAGTGGGCGGATTTGTTTATACTGATCCTGAATCGGATGCAATTTCAGAATATTTGATTGATGGAACGCTGAGTACCAGCCCCATTAGCTTTACGCTTGATTCAGCCTTTTCTACCAATGGCAAGTTAACGGCTCAACCTACTACTCCTACTCTGCCACCACCTGATATAGTCGATTCCTTTAACTATAAACTGAAAGATAATAATGGTGCATTATCTAATAGTGCAACCGTTAAGGTAATTTACAGATAATGGCGCTTTTCAATAAACATCTCATTATCTTTAGTCTCACTATTAGTATGAGCTCTGTGGTTATAGCAAAAACAGGCTATCCATTGTTAGAGAAACTGGTTGGGCAAAAACAGTATGCCAAAGCCTATCAACGAGCAGTAATTCTACGTGAAGAAAACGAAGGAGATCCACGCTTTGATTATCTTTATGGTTTTTCAGCCTTACAGGCGGGGCATTATAATGAAGCGGTGTTTGCGCTGGATCGTGTCACCGTTAGCACGCCTCATGTGATACGGCCACGTCTGGAGTTGGCCCGTGCTTATTTACGGTTAAATAATAATACGGCTGCAATTAAGGAGTTTAATGATGTTTTAAGCCTTTCTCCGCCTCCTATCGTCAGAAAAAATGTGATGGCCTATATTGCCGAATTGGAGAAACATAAGAATAATCGAGTGGTGCAACGTTCAGTGACCAGGAAACTGGTCTCTTTTCTCGTTGGTTATGATGATAATGTTAATTTTGGTCATGATGGGGAAGAAATTGAACTTCCAGATTTTGGTCTGCTGATACTTGATCCACTGTCTGTAAAGCAGGGCAGTGGATTTGCTGAAGCAAAACTTCAAATTAAGCATAGAACGATAAAGAATAAACATAAAATTACCTTTGTGTTAGCCAATCTGACGCATAAAAAATACTTTAAGAGTAATCACTTTGACTTACTTGACCTGGATTTTCGTGTAGGTATGACTCTGAATAAAGATGATTTTCAATATCAATTTATCGGAAGAACCCGTCCAATTATGCTGGATGGAGATATGTACTCAAATACACTGGGTATTGATGCTGTGGCACGAAAGTCACTCAGCGGGTCCAGCATTGGAAGCGTCCAACTATCTCTGGAAAAATATGATAACCGTATATTATCCCTTAGCGATCGAAGCAGGGCGGTAGTTTCAGGGCGCTGGGAAAAGCATATTGGTGAAACAGATCATCAGATCAGCATGTATTTAGGAAAAGAGTGGCCTGATAAAAAAGAAGGAAAACAATATAGCCGGGATATTGCCGGGCTTGGCTATTTTGCTGTTCGTGAGTGGAATAATAAAAACCGTTCCTATATTGGTTTGGACTATCGTCACTATAAACATCAAAAAGCTTACCCTGTCTTTCCTGATAAGAGATCTGATGATCGTTTTATTCTAAAAGCCGGGCATCAATGGCAAATCAATGACAAGCTTGCACTCATCTTTGCTGCTCAACATGTTAATAATAAAAGTAATATAGACCTGTACGATGCAAAGAGAAACGAGGTTAAGGTAGGTATTCGTTATGACTGGGATTAAAGCACGTAACTCAAAACATAGCTTAATAAGTGCTCTGTTATTTTTATTATTATTTTTTGCTAATAGCTCGGTATTGGCGGCACAAAAAGAAGCAGGAAAAACACTTTTAGTGCGAGGAGAGGTGTTTAGTCAGCGTGCTGATGCAAAGGTCCCTTTAAAGCGCCGTTCCTTGATTTATGAGAAAGATGAAATTCATGTGGGTAAAGAAGGTCGTGCCCAATTTAGAATGGTGGATCAGGCACTTATTTCATTGCAGGAAAATTCTGTACTGCAAATACAAAAGTATCAATATATTAAGGGGAGAGGCGGTAACTCAGCATTACTTGAATTGTTATCGGGCGGTTTACGAACCATAACTGGTGCGATAGGAAAAGGGAATAAAAAAGCCTATGAACTTAGAACGCCACTCGCAACAATTGGGGTGAGAGGTACAGACTATGAAGTTGAAATAGTCTCCAATGGAATGTATGTCGCCGTGTGGGATGGTGTGATTCACGTTCGCGCACGTAAACGAAATGGCTGTAATATTTTGTTAGGCCGTTCTAAACCCTTTATGTTTATCTTTATAGATCGATTAGGACGCTGTAAAGGTTTGCAGCAAGTCCCGGAGGTTTTTAAAACAGGGCATAGCTCGAATATTACTCCGGGAATTCAAAAGCGACGTGGTGGTACCTTTGTAGCAGGAAGATCTTTGCAAGCCAGGGGCTCAGCAGTAAATCCGTTAATACAATTAGTGCAAAATGGTGTTCCCCCACTTCAAAAACCTGGAAGTCTGCAGCCGGACCCACCCACAGTTACGCCTCCGGTCACACCGCCCGTTACGCCTCCGGTCACACCGCCCGTTACGCCTCCGGTCACACCACCTGTTACGCCTCCGGTCACACCACCTGTTACGCCTCCGGTCACACCGCCCGTTACGCCTCCGGTCACACCACCCGTTACGCCTCCGGTCACACCGCCCGTTACGCCTCCGGTCACACCGCCCGTTACGCCTCCGGTCACACCACCCGTAACGCCTCCGGTCACACCACCTGTTTCAACAAATCATAAGGCGTTTGCGGTTGATCAGTCTCAACCATCGAAAGAGCTCAATGTAAAAGCATCGGTATTAAATTCGTCGGTTCCTGTGTTTAGAGTGGGTTTGAATTTACTTGAATCATTCCCTGCTGGCTCAGCTACCAGTGATTTTCAGCAGTCAGTGGGTGGCTACCCTGTCAGTTGGGGGTACTGGGGGGCATTCACGTCCAGGTTTGCTGCTAAAAACGTGACAAACTCGACAGGAACAGGTTTGATCTGGGCGACTTATGAAGCAACTGACCCTTCGATTGTTAGCGCCAGGTCAGGTACATTCTCACGCTATAATAATATTATTGATAGTTTAACCAGTAGCAGCGCAGGTTCACTTAAAAATTTGCAAGTCCAAATGGATGTGAACTTTGACTCTGGAAATATCACTAATGGAGCATTATCGGCTAACACGAGTGATGAAACCTGGGTTGCTGTATTTGATGGAAAAATCAACGCTGGAGATATGGACTTGCAACTTAACGGCGCCAGTGTGATTAACTCCGATGCTAATACGGCTGGCCCTGCCAGAGATGCAAATGGGTTTATTGCTGGTGATTTTGTTGGCAATAATGCTGAGGCCGTTTTAGGTGCTTTTGGCTTATCGGAGGACAACAATCCCTCAAATCATGTTGAGGGTGTTTTTATTGTTGAAGAAGAAAAGTAACAGCTTATATAACTTGAGGAATATTTTTGTGTATCCAGTGTTAGTCAATGCTTATTAAATTTTATGGTGTACGCGGATCAATAGCCTCTCCCGGTGAAAACACGGTTCGATACGGTGGTAATACGGCGTGTGTCTTTGTAAAAACATCGGATAATGAGCTGTTTATATTTGATGCCGGCACTGGAATTCGCCAGCTTGGTGAAGATTTATCTCAAATATTGCCTACCAAGGCAGTAAACCTGTTATTCAGTCACTATCATTGGGATCATATTCAGGGGTTTCCTTTTTTTCAACTGGCTTATCGTGCGGATCAAAAAATTAACTTGTTAGCAGCCCATCTTAATGAGCAAAATGCGCACTCGGTATTAACACAAATGACTGATCCTCATTTCCCGGTTCCCAGTGAAAATCTTGCCTCAAATGTTCATGTGTTATCCATGGATGATGAGATCTTATTGATTGGTCGAAATACCATTCGTACCTTATCGTTGAATCATCCTGGAGGTGGCTCGGCATACCGAATTGACTCCGATGAGGGGAGCATGGCTTATGTAACCGATAATGAATTATTCCCCCCGCAAACGCCTAAAACAGCCTATGAAGACTGGCTTGAATACCTTAAGAATGTTGATGTATTAATTCATGATGCTATGTATCTTGACCATGAGAAAGAAAAAATACACGGCTGGGGTCATTCTCTGATTTCAGAAGCATTGAATTTAGCGAAAGATGCAAAAGTAAAACATTTAATACTGTTTCACCACGATCCATCTCGAACGGATAACGAACTTGATGAAATTGGCGTTCAAGCTCAACAATGGATGGAGAAAAACTATCCTGAAGGCAAGGTTTCAGTAGCAAAAGAGGGTGATAAATATACGTTGTAGTCTTTATTAAGTGTTTAAAAGTACACCCCCCACCTTTTTCTACGTTTTCTCCTGGCAGCAATCAATATAGCCGTTTTCACCTCGTCGTTTGATAAAAGCAGTATAGATTTGCTTGAAGTCACCTGGATAAGAGTGCTTGACAGAATCCAGCGCCAGTAGTTTATCTGCCCATGCACTGATTAATGGAAAATCACTTTCATTATACAAGGACACTATTTCATTGACTCGGCGCATGCGCATAAACAGGGGCGCGTATGTTGAATCAATTAATGTAAACTGTTTTCCGGAAAAAAACGGGCCGCGTCCTTCAAGCTGATCTTCCAGACGCTTTAAGTTTTTAATAAAGTCAGGTTTGGCTTTTTGAAAAGCCTTCTCATCCTCAAGTGCGAGCATGGCGGTAATTTGACCTAACAGGGTTGATGCATATTCTGTCCAGCTTCGGCATACACTGCGTTCTATCGGGTCGGCAGGCAGCATTTGATTGCTTGAAAGCAGTGCAATTAATTCATTGATAACAGATGATTCAAAAATGGTGGTTTTGCCATCAACGCGCAGAATGGGAACGTTACCAAAGGGAGAGATTTCGGCAAACCAGTCGGGCAGATTGTCGGGGTCGAGATAGGTTAATTTGTGCGGGATATTATTCTCATTCAAGCTAATAACGGCACGTTGGGCATAGGGGCAGAAGTCAAAGAGGATCAGTTCAAGATCAAGGCTTTTAGCTGTTTCAAATGGCCAGTGTTTGATGCCACCTTCAATATAACTTGCTTTGATGTTTTGTTGACGTAATAGCAGTGTTGCAGCGGCGGCACGAACACCAGCAGCACAGAGTATTAAATAATCTTTGTCTCTATCTAACTCGGGGATATGTGAACGTAATTCGGGTAGAGGCATCAAAACCGAGCCGGGAATAAAGCTTTCTTCGTACTCTTCTTCAAATCGAACGTCAATAATTTCAGCGCCATCATTAACCATCACCTTGGCGACTTCTGCACTGACGGAGCGAAGAGCAGGTGCAGAAACTAGCTCTTCAAAGTCTTCTTTGGATAGTTCTAATAGCTTACCATCACTTGTCATTTTTACGGTCGCATTACGGGCGCCACCGGTGATGAGGGCTTCTTCACCAAACGAGTTTCCGCGTCCTAACAGGGCGACCATTTGGGGTTCATCATCTTCTAGTTCTTCCCGCCAAACTTCTGCTTCTCCTTCTAGAATGATATAAAAGTTATCGCCCTTCATATCTTGTCGAATGACCTCCTGTCCTTCTGTAACTTTCACTTCCTGGCAACGACGAGCGGCCTCCTCAACGGTGTTAAGAGGCAATAAGCGAAAAGCATTTGTTGATTTCAGGAACATGAGTCGTTCCATGAAATTATCGGGATTGCTTACACTAGTAGAGCTGGATATTTCCTGTAAGGAGATAAAATCATTTATCAGGTTACTATCAGCATGACAGAGGGTGGCACTGACATCTGTGGTTATTTTTATTGGTGATTGATCGGGTGTAAAGGAGATGCGTTTTTTTTGATTGGCGTTAAAGGAGATGGTCTCGTTATTGTTATCAAAACAAATATTGGCAGAACCTTTTGTAATAAAAAGCAAATCCTCAACGCTGGAAGCCTGAAGTAAGAGGGTTTCACCTGCTTTGAGTTCGAATATTCGTAAACTTGTATGTGCGTTATCCAGCATTTCACGAGTAAAGTGCGTGAATGGATGATAATTCTTACTTAAAAACTCAAGGGTATGGCGACTTTGTTGCATAAGATTAACCGGTTTTATTAATATGGTTTAGTAGACGTTGAGCATCATAAAGATGCTTCAATGCAAGGTAAGATAGGACTCAAAAATCAAACTAACATCTAAGAGCTATATCTATTTTTATTGCAAAGATTTTCTCATTAAATAGAAAGAAGAGTTAACTGTATATAGTACATAGTTACTAGTTTACAGGCTGTTTAAATGATATTGAAAAGCAGAAAGGTCTTGTAAAAAGTACACCCCCCACCTTTTTTGCGGTTTTCATGCACTGAGGGCGTGTTGTTCTATTTATCGCTTTCGCTGGGGTTTGAGTAGAGCCTTCTTCCAATTGCCTCGCCAGGTAGCTTAGTCTACTGGCGAGGCTGATAGGCTTAAAAGCTTAAAGAAATATCCCGGTGGTGAGATAAACAAGCGGCAATATCTTTAGCCTGTGTATCAGTAAGGCGCTTTTGCAGTCGTAAACCAATGGTATTATGCAATGCTCTATCGTAGTTATTTAAATCGGTGAGTAAATTCTGATCGGCTTGCTTGCGCCATTGCTTTTCATGCGTATAAATTTTAAGTGCTTCCTTATAATGCCTGATTGCCTTATCCCTTGCTTCATTGGTTTTGTCTTTTTTGAGAGTACTGCGGGCCTTATACAGCTTTGACTTAACACTACTTGCGCCCTTGACTTTAGTAAGTGAGCTTTCAACGGTTTTTATTGCTGTAATAGCCTGCTCCTTGTTTCCTGTTGCAATGATATTCTCAAGTGCTTTTAGTGGTTTCTCTAGTTTATTGAGTGCATCACTCGCCTGGATAATTTGACGAATATCGGTTAACGCCTCATAGGAAGAATCGACGGCATTAAAATACTGGCGGCGTGCCTTTTTCAGATCGTTGGCAAGATTATTGTATTGCTTGAGTTTAGCAGCCCAGCTATCTGGTATCTGCTTTTCAAGCGCTTCTTTATCCAGGTTTAGTTTGCTGATGGTGTTTTCAAAAGCAGTGCGCCTTTTCATGTCATCACTGCTGATGTTAGATAACTTGTTTTCACTGAGTTTAATTTGATCTGTGAGTTTATTAATATTAAGGCGGATATAACGCATTTTTTGCTGTTCGGGCTTGTATGATGTAATAAATTCATCAAGAACCGCCTTTTTTTGCTTTACGGTTTCAATCAACTTCAAGCCTTTTTTGGCATCTTTAATGCTTTTCTGGTATTTGTCTTTCAACCTCTTTGGCAGGTAGCTAAGGTCCAGTTTTTCAGCATGGTTAATTGCCGATTTTATCTGTTCTCCGTCCCGGTCATATTCATTTGCCACATAGTCTTCGAGACAAAGCTGTAGTTTTGGGTTAAGGGGTGGAGGTGCAGTTTCTGATAATAAATGGGTGCGATTCGGAACATAGTTAACCAATGGCGGGAAAATGCCGACTATGAGCAAGCCTAATAGTTGTAGAAGAATAAAGGGTATGGCGCCTTTATAGATATCAACCGTTTTAACAATCTTATCGGCAACACCGCGTAAATAAAACAGGGCAAAGCCAAAGGGAGGGGTTAAAAATGAAGTTTGTATGTTCAGACCAATCATAACACCCAGCCAAACCGCCGTTACATTGGCTTCAGGGTTGGATAATAAAATTGGAGCAACTATGGGCACAACTACAACGGCAATTTCTATAAAGTCGAGGAAGAAGCCAAGCAAGAAAATCACCAGCATGACAACAATAAATTGGGTCCAAAAGCCTCCGGGTAGGGTGGTTAAAAAGTGTTTAACAAGCTCTTCGCCACCAAAGCCTCTAAAGGCGGATGTCAACATGGCAGCGCCAATTAAAATGATAAACACCATCGAGGTCATTTTTGCGGTATCAACCATGACATGCTTTAAGGTGTCATCAACCTTATAGGCGCGCCAGCCAGCCCAAATAATTGCAAAAACCAATAATGCCACAGCGCTTAGAGCCAACTTTACGCCTAAAACCTGCTCACCGGTTTTAATGGTTCGGATATTCAGGTCATAGTTATGGGCAAGGTAAGCAATCCAGGCAATCGCAAAAAGCGCCAGAAAAGCGGGTATATAGGTGGTTTTTTTATTGCCTGTGTGCAAACGGTAGCTGGCCATAATCATGGCACCGATAGCTCCGATTGCGCCTGCCTGATTAACCGTTGCTACGCCGAGAATTATTGATCCAAGCACAATAAAAATCAAAGATAAAGGTGGAATCAAGGCAAGAAACACATTGAGGAAGAAGCGTCTATCATATTTTCCATCATAAGGAACGGCTGGTGCAGCTTCAGGTTTTAACCATGCATATACAAAAATATACAACATATAC
>JALWMR010000240.1 GCA_027083815.1 Thiotrichaceae bacterium | reverse complement strand
TTAGGGTAACCTGTTCAAGATGTACCCGCTTGTAATTACCCTGTCCTTTTAAGGTGATAACTTGCTTTCCCAAGGTTTTTTGCTGATGGTTCACCTGCCCTTCAAAACGATAGTCAGTGAGAGTACCCGAGAGTTGAATTTCACCATCGACATCACCCAAATCAGGGTGTTTATAAACCAGACTGCCCTCTGTCTTGATATCATGAGGCTGATTCATATTCAGCCGCCCTTCTTTGAGGCTAAGCTGCAAGGGCTGATCCATAATTATCGGCTTGCCTTCCAGTTTTCTAAAAAACAGCAGGCCGTCCCGAATAGTCACTTTTCTAAGCTGAATATTACGCACCTGAAAAAGAAGGTTTTGCGCTTCCGGGTCATCCGGTACATTTTCAGTGATTCGTAAAGAATCCAGCTGTACCAGATGAGCATTCATATTCAGAGGCAAGCCAAAATCAGGCAACGAAGTAATATCTCCCCCCGTACCTGTTGTCGCTATATTAATAGTCAAGCGCTCGGCTTTTACCGTTTGCGCTACAAGCCGTTTTCTATGGGTATCATAGTGCTGAATTTTCAAATCAACATTTTTTAAGGCAATACTGTCACCATCATCCCAAATGATTTCATCAATATGTAAACCGGATAGCAAGGTTCCGGAAATACCTTTAATGGTTAACTCTTTAAGCGAAGCATCTGCCACTGAGGCGACTAACTTTACCCCCATTGGCGTAGTAAACAGCAATACCGCTATAAGCAATACGATAACGATAAACGCAAGCAACCAGCTTAGAGGGGAAAAAAGATAATCGTTTAAATGCTTTCTCACAAGTCAGAACCTATGCTGAGATGTAAGTGCGGGTCTTTGTAATTGCCCGCAGGAAAACCAATATCAACACGAACTGGCCCTATGGGCGATTTCCAGCGCGCACCAAAACCAACACCTGTTTTTAGCCCAATGTTATTCCACTCATTAAAGGCGTTACCCATATCAACAAAAACAGCGGCACCCCATTCTTCTGTAATAGGGTGTTGATATTCCAGACTCAGGTTTAATAATTGCTTGCCACCATAGACTGTTCTGTCGCCGCTGGTATTCACTGGTCTAAGACTTTCAAAGGTATAGCCCCTAACAGTTGCGCCACCGCCCGAGAAAAATCGCAAGCTCTTGGGAAGATCTGTTACGTTATCAACAAGGGTAGCGCCCAGTTGCATGCGTGAGACCATTCTACCCTTGCCTAACGGCCGGATATATTTAATGGCTGCTTCAAGCTGCAATAGATTCTGATCACTTAGCAAACCTTTTGTTGCCGTACGCAAATCATACTGTACCCGCCATCCCCGCGTAGGATAAATCAGGTTATCAGCCTTAACTTTACCCATGCCAACACCAAATAATAAATAACGGGACTTGTTCCCTTCCTGGCCTGTATCTTTGGAGTTATCCAGTAATAAATCTATTGATGCAGTTTGCACCCAGTCGCGAGAGTTTTTGCGCCGATATTTACCACCGAGGTTGATACTGCGACTGACAACATCTTTGTTTTTATCGACCTTCCAGTCCAGGTTATAAGTAATAACATCATCTTCAGCATTTTTTTGTGGTTCAGTTAGCTTAATGGATACGCCCGATAGATTTTGTGCATACTGTGCTTTAATACCAAGTTGCTTGCCCCGACTTCCCGTCCAGCGCCTTTTCATTTCGGCAGAAACACGCGCCCCCGTATCAGAACCATAACCTATCTTGAATTTATAATTATTTCGTTTATTCCGAATTAATGTGATTTTAACGGGCACACGATGATTTTTGGCCTGGTCATGCAACACATCAATCTTGACCACTTTAAAATAGCCACTATTTTGTAGAAATTGCTGTTGATTTAAAATAGCCTCTGTATCGTAAGGCTGCCCGGTTTTCAGGGTAATAAACTGCTTGATTGTTTTATCCGAAAGGACATTCTGATCGACAATAATCTCACCATAGCGATAGCGCTTTTTGGTATCAAGAACCAGATTGACCGTAGCCTGACGTGCCAAAGGGTTAACTTTGATAGTGTGTTGCACAAACTCGGCATCAAAATAGCCCAGTGATTGTGCTGCCTCAGAAAGCAATGTTTTAAAATCGGTATATTTTTGATGATTTAAAACGTCTCCCTTTTTATAGGGCAGCTCTTGAAGCAGTTTTTTAAAAATAGCTTCGTTTTTTCCTTCTCCAATAACCTTGATCTTTTGCGACACCACATGCGTTGGTTGTCCGGGGGTTATTCGCAGGCGCAACTTCCAACAACCATTTACAATCTTACCCCCAGAAACGAATTCAGCATCGTAATAGCCAAGTGCCCTGGAAGCCTTGCGAAGATGTTTTTTCACTGTATTGAAAAATTGTTTAACCTCGCCGCGTTCTGCATTGCAAGCTGGTATGGTAACCGGCATATGCAATTCAATATTTTTCTTTAGCTCGCTATCAACACCGGTGACATCAATCGTTGCCAGCTTTTCCTGTGGTGTATTCGTTTGTATTTGTACAAGTTCTTTTTTAGGGTTCTCTCCTGCTTTGTCTATTTGAGTTTTATCGGGTGTTTTTTCAGCAGTTGCCAACAGGGTTGCTGCTTTTTGTTCTTCGTCACTCAATGCGGCCTTAGCTAAAGACAAGCCAGGGCACAAGGCGAGTGCACCACTTATTATTAAAATGACAGAGAAACGTGATTTCATTTACTGTTCGAAGCTCCAGCGTAACAGTGCATCCTGTATTTTTTTACCACGGCCTGCCCCAGCCCGTTTTCCGTTATGTTGAATCACAATCACTAAACGTTTTCCCTTTCTATTAAGCATATAACCCGAAATGGCTGTTACAAAATCAAGCGTGCCGGTCTTTAGATGACTACGCCCACGCAAATCATCTTTACGAAAACGATTGACCAATGTGCCATCTACGCCCGGCAATGAAAGCGATGCCATAAATTCAGGCATATAGCTATCTCTATAAGCTGTTTCGAGCAACTGTCCCATCTGTCGGGCTGTTATTTTTGCATACCTTGATAAACCCGAGCCATTTTCCAGAACAATACCGTCACTACTAATATTATTTTCTGCAAGCACCTGCAACACCGCCTCCTGGCCTTTACCAAAGGTTGCCGGAGCACCAAACATTTTAGCACCCAATGTTAACAATAACTGCTTTGCCATAACATTATTGCTCCACTTATTCACAAGGCGAATCTGCTCTCCCAGGGTTGGGGAACTATAGACATGAAAACGTTCATCTCCAGCGCGTACTCTTCCCGTTTTAAGCCCTCCTGTAAGTGTGCCATGCAAGTCTGTCCAAAAATCACGGAATGCATTAAATACGTGCTCTTCAGGTGTTGAGACAGCACGAAGTATAAATTGTTGCTTACACTTCGCTGCATATTTCCCCTTAATGGTGAGTCGCCCCTGCTTGTCTCTGGAAAATTTAGGGCGATAGTGTGATCTACGACACCTCCCCTTTACCAGTTTGACCTCATTTTTAAAACTAAAACCAATGATATTGGGCAGAGGTTTTATTTCAACATGCCCCGTGAGGGCTTTCCTTGTTACTTTTTTCTTTTTAGACTTTTTCTTTTTTAGGGTGACTTTTGATTCAGGTGATTTAGAGACAATAGGTGTAAACAAAAAGCGGGTTGCCTGAAAGTTAAACATCAATGCCGATGAAGGCGCATTATAGACACGAAACGCCTTACCATCAAAGGCAGACCGGTTATGAACCGGTAGCGAAAAGTAGCTGTTATCAATAATAATATCGCCATTAATTTTCTTTAATCCTTTGTCCCTTAGTGTTTTAACAAGCTTCCAGAAGTTTTCATAAACCAGAAAAGGGTCACCATAGCCTTTTAGAATCAAATCACCGTCAAGCGTTCCCTTTTCCAGCTTACCTCTAAGCCACACTTCAGTGCGCCAGGAATAGTTGGGGCCGAGCTTCTTTAAAGCAGCAAAAGTGGTTAGTAGTTTAAGCGTGGAAGCCGGTGAACGGGGTTTATCCGCATTATGTAAAACCAAAGGCTGGCTGGCATTTAAGTCTCGTATATAAACGCTGATATTTTCTTTGGGAACCTTGAGTTTTTTTAGTAATTTTATAACTGAATCAGGTAATCCTTGTGTTTTTCCGGTGCTTCCAAAATGATTATTTGCTGGAAGCAGTGGTTTATTCGTTTCTTTGGCGCTCACAGAAAGTGACAGACACAAAAATACCAATAAACCTGCGCTAAAATAGCTGAAGCTTATTGTTTTTATCTTGTTAACTGGTTTATTTAAGCCCATACGCCCCTATTTGTGCTTTTGAAAGTACACCCCCCTACTTTTTTGCCCTTTTCTCCTGGCCGGGGCATACAACAAGCTCTAGCACATTAATCTGGCTATTTTCGCAGTATTGCCACTTGAGGTCAAAGTCAAATAATTTCATGGAGTAAATCCGCTCGCTCACCTCCCCTTTTTTATAAGACGGTCGCGGGTCAAGGCGCAATACTTGCTCAATCAGGCTGATGACATCTTGCTGTAAGCGCTGATGTACTTGCTCACAATCAGCTAATGCCTTTGATGAGAAGCGTACCTGCATTGGATTATCAGGGGGGGCAGGTGCAAAGCCACCTGTTGCATTTTCTATAGCATCAACATAGGGCAAGTAAGGTTTTATATCGACAACCGGCGTGCCATCGAGCAAATCACAGCCTAGCAGATGAATAATAGTCCTACCATCCTGCTGTTCAATACGATCCAGTTTCACCACCGATAACCCCAATCCATTAGGTCGAAAAGGTGAGCGTGAGGCAAATACGCCCACCTTTTCATTGCCTCCCAATCTGGGTGGCCTAACCATCTCTTTCCAGGGCGTTTGATATGTCTCGTGAAATACAAAATTCAGCCAAATATGCGAAAAACCAGCTAGGCCACGCACACTATTATCACTAAAGGATTCATTCAGGATCAGTTTGGCAGGCGCTGATTCAACCAGACCCGGCTGGCGCGGAATACCAAACTTTTCCTTAAAGCAGGACGAGATAGTGCCAATTGAAGAAATGCTGAATGTTGTCATCGTTTCGATTATACTCGTGTGGATGAGCAATTATGACATACGCATAACAGTAGAAACGCAATATATTGAAGCCGAATCCAACCCCGAGGCCAATCGTTATATCTTTGCCTATACCATCACTATAGAAAATCACGGCGATATTGCCGCCAGGCTATTAAGTCGTCACTGGATTATCACCGACTCAAATAACCGTATTCAGGAAGTTAAAGGCAAGGGTGTTATCGGTGAGCAACCTTATTTACGCCCCGGTGAATC
This sequence comes from Thiotrichaceae bacterium, assembly GCA_027083815.1. Classification (GTDB taxonomy): domain Bacteria; phylum Pseudomonadota; class Gammaproteobacteria; order Thiotrichales; family Thiotrichaceae; genus Cocleimonas. Next base: position 3,501 of record JALWMR010000240.1, on the reverse strand, counting down.
ATTTCAATATACCAGCGGAACCATGCTGGAAACACCCGTTGGGTCAATGCAGGGAAGTTATCAAATGGTTGCCGATGACAATCACCATTTTGATGCAATCATTGAACCATTTACACTGGCGCTACCGCGAATGCTTAACTAATTAAGCCTCTGTGCCTATTTGCTTATTTTTCAACCAATATCGACAGAAATCATCCGCTTATCTTAATAGCATAGACTTTCATCGCCCTGCCACCTACTATCACACTCAAGAGCAACACAAACCCGTTGGCGTTAGCGCGCCCAAATAACAATAAAAAAACAAGACTCTTACTTGATAATATGAAAATAATACTCCCAAGGTTTTCCCTGCCTGTAAAAGGCATTGTGACCAAACTAATCCTTATTTTATCCCTTTTGCTTCTGGGAACAGCCAGCTATGCGGATATGTATAAGTACGTCACCAAAGACGGGCGCACTGTTTTAACGAACCAGAAATTAAAGGGAAATGGCAATCGCCTGGTAAAAATATACCGTATGAAAAAGAAATACGCGTATAAAAGTAGCCGTAAAAAAAGCAAAAAAGTACGTTATAGCAAATCTAAAAGAAAATATTCCAAGCACTCCAGACGCTATGCGAAGAAAAAACGAACCAGAACTAACAAAAAGAATCGTTATCCAGCCAATATGGTCAAAGCAAATGGACGGGATAACGGTATTATTGCTGGCTGTAATAGCAGCGACCACCTGAGTAAACAAGCGCGTATTTATCAACGTACCATTCAGGTTTATTCCCGTATATATGATGTCGATGAGGAGCTGGTACACGCCATTGTTCGTCAGGAATCATGCTTTAACGAAGGCGCACATTCGCGTGTTGGCGCTATTGGCCTGATGCAGTTAATGCCTTATACCGCTTTGAGTGTTCGCATTAATGATCCCTGGAATCCGGAGCATAATATTCAGGGAGGCATTAAGTATATTGCACAAATGTTAAAACGCTTTAAAGGCAACCCGAAATTGGCGATCGCAGCTTATAACGCTGGGCCGGGAAATGTTTCTAAATATAACGGCGTGCCCCCTTTTAAAGAAACACGTAATTATGTCAAAAAAGTTTACGCCGAATATAAACGCCTAAAAGCAGAAGGCATACAATACTATCCCAAGAAAATCCATCTAGCGGCAAAATAACAAGCACTGTGATACCAAAATAGTGTTTATATGATGTCATAAAGGAAGCTTTTTAAAGATACAAGAGCTTCCTTTAAGTACACCCCCTACCTTTTTAGCCCTTTTGTGCCTAAGATCAGTTTTGCTTGTAGCTAAGCTGTAGTATCCTTAGCGCCTAATTAATTACAGTGATTTTATAAGGAGTTCTTCAATGTCGATGTCTGACCGTGATGGTGTTATCTGGTTTGATGGTAAAATGGTGCCATGGCGGGAGGCTAATGTGCATGTTTTAACCCACACATTGCACTATGGCATGGGCGTTTTTGAAGGCGTTCGTGCCTACAAAACCGAATCTGGCCCGGCTATTTTTCGCCTTGAAGACCACACCCGCCGCCTGCTTGATTCAGCCAAAATCATGAATATGACGATTCCCTATAGTTTTGATGAGCTTAATGAAGCGCAAAAAGCGTCCGTGCGAGATAATAATCTTGATTCGGCCTACCTGCGACCCATGTGTTTTTATGGCTCAGAAGGCATGGGCTTACGCGCCGATAATTTAAAAGTGCACACTATTGTCGCCGCCTGGGAATGGGGCTCCTATCTTGGTGCTGACAATATGGAAAAAGGAATTCGCATCAAAACCTCCTCTTTTACCCGTCATCATGTCAATATCAGCATGTGTAAGGCAAAAGCAAATGGCCATTACATTAATTCAATGTTAGCTTTACAGGAAGCCATTACTGATGGCTATGATGAGGCTCTGCTGCTGGATGTTGAAGGCTTTGTTGCCGAAGGCAGTGGTGAAAATATCTTTATTATTCGCGATGGCGTGATCTACACACCCGACTTAACCTCAGCACTTAACGGCATTACTCGCAATACCATTATGACGCTGGCTAATGACCTTGGCTATGAGCTGGTAGAAAAACGTATCACCCGTGATGAAGTTTATATTGCCGATGAAGCCTTTTTTAGTGGCACCGCCGCCGAAGTCACACCCATTCGCGAGCTGGATAACCGCCCGATTGGTTCTGGCACGCGGGGGCCTGTCACAGAGAAGCTACAATCCCTTTATTTTGATATTGTTCATGGTAAAGTAGACAAATATAAAGACTGGCTTAGCAATTGCTGATATACAGGTAGTATCAAAAGTACACCCCCCTACTTTTTGCCTGTTTTCTCGCCAATCACCCTATTGAGCCATATGAAAGGCAACAGACTTGGTAGAACACAGTCAAAAGGCTAATAAAGTGGGGGGGGGTGTACCTTAAAGAATTCTCCAGGGATAAAAAATGAGTCAAGAAAACACAAATAGCGAAGCAGATTACAAAAAGCTGAATATCACCAATGAAGTTAAGGTAAGCCACAAGGATTTACCCCTGCACTGCCCTACCAATGTCAGCGCCTTGTGGTGTTCTCACCCTAAAGTTTTTCTACCTCTCGGCAAAGCAGATACAATAGACGAAGCAGAGAAAAAATCTGTCCGCTGCCCCTATTGTGGCACACTGTATGTATTGATTGACTAATTTACCCGTAAGCCGCCGCCACTCATTTTGACATGCCACTTGAATTATTTCATCCTCGTTATTGGCTAACCTGGCTAGGCATTGGACTATTACGCTTGAGTGTTTTTTTGCCCTGGCAATTTCAAATGGCACTCGGAAACGGTTTGGGACGACTACTCTATAAGTCACTCCCCGCACGACGCAAGATTAGCTGCATCAATCTGGAAATCGCCTTTCCAGAGCTATCCCCGCAAGAAAGAGAAAAACGTAACCGCCAACACTTTATATCATTAGGACAAGGCCTTTTTGAAGCCGCACTTGGCTGGTGGGGCTCGGATGCCAAAATACGCAAACTCACCCACCTAGAAGGTATGCAACACCTTGACAAAGTGCTCGAAGGTGGCCGTGCCATTCTACTCGGCGCTCATTTTGTCAGCATTGAAATGGGGGGCAGAACAATAGCCAAAGAAATGCCCATCCATGGTGTTTACCGCCCGCATCAAAACAAATTGCTCGATTATTTAGTTGACCGGCAACGCAATAAACAGTTTGGCAAGGTAATCCCTAAAAACAATATTCGCGACATGATTAAAAGCATCAAACAGGGCTTTCCCGTCTGGTATGCGACCGATCAGAACTTCCGTCAAAAAGGCAGTATTCTGGTGCCCTTTTTTGGGGTCGATGCACCAACTAATCCTGGCACATCACGACTGGCAAAGATGACAGGGGCCAAAGTACTGCCCTGCATGTCAGTACGATTAAACAATAATAGCGATAAACGAAAAGGCTATTTACTGAAAATTTTCCCGCCTCTGGAAGACTTCCCCAGTAATGATCTGGCTAAAGA
>JALWMR010000239.1 GCA_027083815.1 Thiotrichaceae bacterium | reverse complement strand
GTTTCTTAAGAACCTGGGGTGAGTCGGTCTGCCATACCCGTTTAATTCAGATAGCGAACCTGAATTAAAAACTAGAATAATACCTAGTGGAATGAACATACAAGGGTGAGGCGCAGCCGAATAAAACGCATAAAAGGTGGGGGGTGTACTTCTTATAACTAATTGTTTTATTCAGCTTTCACCCATAATAAATAAAAATCAAACTCTTTTCGTTTTTCTTCAGCTTTTTCAATCAAAACCCTGAAATATGTACTACAATTTTTCAGTAAAATAAATAAAAGTTACCTGAATATTGCTAAAGGAGTCTTAAACCATGCAAAAATCACTACACCTTGATCCCGCCAAGTGTACGGGGTGTCTACAGTGCGAATTGGCTTGTTCGTATGAAAAGCTGGGTGAATTTAATCCATCACGATCATTAATAAAAGTATTTGATTTTCATTTTGAAGGGCGTTTTGCACCTTATACCTGTACTCAGTGTGATGAAGCATGGTGTCAGCGAGCCTGTCCGGTTGATGCCATTATTATGGATCTATCCACTGGCGCTAAAATTGTGATTGAAGATAAATGTGTTGGTTGCAAGGTGTGTACCATTTCATGCCCCTTTGGCACCGTTAATTATGTGGCAGAAACGGGGAAAGTTGCCAAGTGTGATCTCTGCGGAGGTGATCCTGAATGTGCCAAAGCTTGCCCAACAGAGGCGATTACCTTTATCGATGCGAGTTTAACGGGCTTTGATCGAATGAAAGCCTATGCCGCAAAAAGCCTGCCCAGTGCAGAAGCATCAGCTTAATTAAGGAGGATTACAGATGTCCTGGACAAGAAAAATTTTACGCGTAAACCTCACTGAGGGAACTTGCACACCCGAGCCACTCAATATGAAGTGGGCTAATGACTATTTGGGGCAACGAGGTCTGGCAACCAAATATCTGGTTGAGGAAACTGATCCAAAAGTCGATCCGTTAAGCCCGGATAATAAAATGATTATGGCAACCGGGCCATTAACAGGCACAGCAGCATCAACCGGTGGACGCTATTCGGTTATCACTAAAGGCCCATTGACTGGCGCTATTGCTTGCTCAAATTCGGGTGGTTTCATCGGTAACGAATTTAAAAATGCTGGCTGGGATATGATTATCTTTGAAGGAAAATCACCCAATCCGGTTTATCTTTATATTGAAAATGATACGGTGGAATTACGTGATGCCAGCCACTTGTGGGGAAAGTCAGCCTGGGAGGCCGACGAAATCCTGCATAAGGAGCATCAAAACCCTGAGCTAAAAATTGCTGTAGTTGGCAGAACGGCCGAGAACGGTTGTTTGTATGCGGGTGTTATTAATGATTTACATCGTGCTGCCGGGCGCTCTGGTGTGGGCACCGTTATGGCATCCAAAAATCTTAAGGCAGTAGCTGTTTATGGCACAAAAGGGGTGGATGGCCTGGATAATCCTGATGCTTTCTTTAAGGCCTCTGATGACGGCAAGCAGGTGTTGGCTGAAAATGCCGTAACCGGAGAAGGCCTGCCTACTTATGGTACGCAAGTTTTGATGAATGTTATTAACAGTGTTGGTGGTTTACCGGCACGTAATATGCGCGATGTAGGTTTTGAGGGTGCTGAAAATATCTCGGGTGAGGCAATGCACGAGCCGCGCCCCAGTGATGGCAAGCCAAATCTGGTAACAAACGGTGCCTGTTTTGGCTGCACCATCGCCTGTGGTCGTATATCAACGATTGATCCAACACACTTTACCCGACAAAAGCATCCTGATCCACAATATCAAGGTGCTTCGGGTGGTCTGGAATATGAAGCAGCATGGTCACTCGGCGCAGATACCGGGGTTGATGACCTGGATGCCCTGACCTTTGTTAATTTTATCTGTAATGAAGATGGCTTTGATCCAATTTCCTTTGGTTGTACTGTTGCCGCTGCCATGGAGCTTTTTGAAAATGGCAAGATTACCACGGATGATACGGATGGTGTCGAGCTTAAGTTTGGCTCCGCCGAAGCATTGGTTGCCATGGCAGAGCAATTAGTTTCTGGTGAAGGTTTGGGGCCAGATATTGCGTTAGGTTCAAAACGATTATGCGAAAAATACGGTGACCCTGATTTATCCATGTCGGTTAAAGGTCTGGAGTTCCCCGCTTATGATCCTCGTGGTTTTCAGGGGATTGGGCTTAACTATGCTACCTCAAATCGGGGTGCTTGCCATGTTCGAGGCTATACGATTGCATCCGAAGTATTGGGTATTCCGGTTAAAACCGAGCAGACTGATACTGATGGTAAGCCTGAACTGGTTAAAGCATTTCAGGATGCGACCGCGCTGGTTGATTCAGCTGGAATCTGCCTGTTTACCACGTTTGCCTGGGGGATGGATAATATTGCCCCACAAATTGATGCCGCCTGTGAAGGCGATTGGAGCATTGATCGTTGCCTGGAAGTGGGTGAGCGTATCTGGAATATGGAGCGTATGTATAACAATGCAGCCGGCTTTACAGCAGACGATGACACATTGCCAAAACGCCTGCTGAAAGAAGCGATTAAATCCGGACCAACCAAAGGACAGGTCAACCGTTTGGGTGAAATGCTGCCCAAGTATTATGAGATTCGTGGCTGGACACAGCAGGGTGAGCCGACATCTGACACACTCTCCCGTTTGGGGCTTTAATGGTGTTAATAGCAAGTGTAGCCCTTCTTTAAGGAGACTCTGAACAACCTAGTTGAATTCTGGCAACGCCAAATTTCCAGAATTAAGGCATGTGAGCTTAGAGACTTACAGAATTTCATCCAGGTTATTCAGAGCCTCCTTAATCAATCTGCTTTTATATTGGTAGTGAAGGGCTTTGTTTCATATTATTTATCCTGAAGGAAAGGAGCCTGTCAGCATGCGACATATTATTATTGGCGCTGGCCCAAGCGGAGTGGTTGCAGCCGAAACATTACGAAAGCACGACCCTGACGCTGAAATTATTTTAATTAGCGATGAACCCGAGCCACCCTATTCGCGGATGGCTATCCCTTACTATCTGGTTGGTAAGGTTGGGGAAGAGGGCACTTATCTTAAAGACCCCAGCCATTACAATCAGCAGAGTATTAGCTATATTAATCAGCGGGTAGCTAATATAGACCCCGCTGAAAAGTCGATAACACTGGCTGATGAAACGGCTATTCATTATGACAAGTGTTTGATTGCAACCGGTTCTTATCCTGTTTCGCCACCTATTGAAGGCATTGACTTACCCCATGTTCATTCTTGCTGGACACTTGAAGATGCCCGACAAATTGCATCGCTGGCAAAAGAAGGCTCCAATGTGGTATTAATGGGTGCTGGTTTTATTGGCTGTATTATTCTGGAATCCTTGCAGCTTCGGGGTGTAAACCTTAGCGTTATCGAAATGGGTGATCGCATGGTGCCGCGTATGCTTGATGAAAAAGCCGGCGGCCTGCTCAAACAATGGTGCGTTAACAAGGGTGTCAATGTGTTGACCTCAAGCAAAATTACCGCGATACGGGAAAATACCGATGGTAGCATGACCGTGGCGCTAGATAGCGGCGAATCACTACCGGCCGATTTGGTCATAACCGCAACGGGTGTGCGTTCTAATATCGCCTTTTTGGATGGCTCTGGTATTGAAACCAGCGATGGCGTTGTGGTTGATACCCATCTAAAAACCAGTGCCGATGATGTTTATGCCGCCGGTGATGTCGCTCAGGGAAAGGATTTTTCTACGGGCGAATTTCATGTCCAGGCAATTCAGCCAACCGCCACAGACCATGGGCGTATTGCTGCCTTGAATATGCTCGGTAAAAATATTGAGCATCACGGCAATATCAATATGAACGTGCTGGACACGCTTGGCCTGATTTCACACTCCTTTGGCTTATGGATGGGGGTAGAAGGCGGTGATAGCGTAGAAATTTACAACCCAGATGCCTATAAATATATGAATTTGCGATTTGGCAGTGAGGATGAGGAAGACGTGCTGGTGGGTGCAAGCACATTGGGAATGACTCAACATATTGGCGTTATTCGCGGTTTAATAGAAAGTAAAACACATTTAGGTGACTGGAAAGCGCGTCTAATGCAAGATCCGACCCGTATTATGGAAGCATACCTTGCATCAACGCAAGAATTGGCAAATTTGGCCTGAAACCAGGCAAAAAAGGGGAGTAAATGGGGGGTAAATAGAAGGTTTAAAAGTACACCCCCCCACTTTTTATGGCTTTTCTAAAGCCACCCTTCGGGTAGTCGTCGCTATGCTCCGACATTGTCTCGCTTCGCTCGGCTTACCCTTTTCTCAGTTAGGGAGTTTTTTAATAAAGATGAAAATGTATATCGAACTTTATGCCTCATTAATGAAGCTATTGCCGCCGGGCAAGGAACGCTTTCGCCGTGAGATCAAGGTCGATAAAGGCACTACCGTACAAGACGTTATCGATCGTTTTAATATCCCTATGGAGCAGGCTCACATAGTGCTAGTCAATGGAAAATTCGTTTGTGATGAGCGTGAAAAGCATACCCTGGAAGAGGGTGATGTGCTGTCAATCTGGCCTCCCGTCGCGGGTGGCTGATAAGAGTGGCTGAGCCAAACTGTGATAAATCCTATGAGATGGGTTATACCCTAGTGGAATTTGCCAAAACTCTGCATGGTCAATTCACCAAAAACCAAACTGACTTTACACTGATTGATAGTGGCAAGAATCACTGGAAGATCAGGTTTTCTAAAAATAAGGCGATTGCGGATATTAAAGTTTCTGAATCCACTCCCAGAAAAATAGCCTTGCTCAATTTACCCGTACTGGATGTTTGTTTTTTATTTGCTGGGCTAAGCTCGCAAGAACAGGAGTTATTTTTAGAACGTTTCTTTAAATATTTTCATAAGGGAGGCGGCTAGTTATTGTTGGAGCGTAGCGACGAAGTACCTGTAGTGTTGTGCGTTCACAAAACACATAAAAAGTGGGGGGGTAGTTTTAACGTGTTTTTATGCCGTAAAATCACCTAGAGAGGCTTCATTAAAGCTTTGTTTATCAACTTTAAGATAGGCAACGCCTTCCTCCGGGGCTATAGCAGCTTGTTTTATGCCTTTAATGCTTAATAAGGCCTGTTGTGTTTTACCAGGATTACTTAAATAGCGTTTTTGTAGCTTGATTAAGTGGCTTTTAAAGTAATCTGGCTTAGGTAAGCTTATGGCAACCAGCAAAAGTAGCCCCGCCATCAATGCATTAAAGAAAAAGACACTGGAGACGCCCCATTTTTGTAAAACCAGCCCGCCCACTGCGCCACCGACAAAAATTCCAAAAAACTGTGAGGTGGAATAAACGCCCATCGCCGTGCCTTTGGTGTTGACATCGGCATATTTGGCGACCAGTGAAGGTTGTACTGCTTCTAAAAAATTAAAACCGACAAAAAACAGCATAAAGGCAAACATCAAGGGATAGAAGTTAGTTTGGTTAGTGCCAAGCATGATTTGCGAAAAAATCAGTAAAGCAACGGCAATAATAAATACCATTTTTATTTTGCGATATTTCTCCGCAATAATAATCAGTGGCAGGGAGAGTACAAATGAAACAGCTAATACAGGCAGGTAGATTTTCCAGTGATCAACGCTTGGCAGGTGAAAATTATCCCTGAAAATCAAGGGCAGCACGCTAAAGTTGGCGGTCATTAACAAATGCAGTAGAAAGACACTGAGGTTCATGCGTAGCAAGGTGCCTTCTTTTAAAACGGGTTTAATATAATCACCAATAATGCCGGCATCACAATGCAGCCTGGTCTGTTTGGGTGTCGGTACAATAACAATAATCAGGAAAATACCGATAAGGGCGAGCAGGGCTGTAGTCCAGAATATACCCGAAAGCCCCGCCCATTGGCTGATTAAGGGGCCTAACACCATTGCAGATGCAAAGGCCAGGCCGATACTCATGCCGATAAATCCCATCACTTTGGCGCGATGATCTTCGCGGGTCAGATCAGCCGCCAGCGCCATGGTTGTAGCGGCAATAGCACCACTGCCCTGTATGGCTCGGCCAATAATAATGGTAGTGATATTGTCCGCCATGGCGGCAATAATGCTACCAATGGCAAACACCAGCAAACCACCGATAATGACTGGCTTGCGCCCGATTCTATCGGATAACAAGCCCAACGGAATTTGAAAAATGGCCTGCGTTAGTCCATAAATACCGATGGTTAAACCAACCAGAAAAGGTGTGGCATTTTGTAAATCATGGGCGAAAAGTGAAAGTACCGGCAAGACCATAAACAGACCAAGCATCCGTACCGAAAAAACGGCAGATAAGGAATAGGCGGTTTTGATTTCGGTTTTATTCATACACGCTATTTGAGTCTGAATGATTTATAAGTTGCACTGTTTGGATCAAGACGGCGATAATAGCAGATTCCCTTTTTCAGTATTTGATAATTGATAATCTATTGTGAATAAAATTTCCCTGCGCGGTGCGCGCACTCATAACCTGAAAGATATTGATCTTGATTTGCCTCGTGACAAGCTGATAGTGATTACCGGTTTGTCTGGTTCTGGCAAGTCCTCCCTGGCATTTGACACTATTTTTGCTGAAGGTCAACGCCGCTATGTCGAGTCGTTATCGGCCTACGCGCGGCAGTTTTTGTCGATGATGGAAAAGCCTGATCTGGATCATATTGAAGGCCTGTCGCCAGCGATTTCAATCGAGCAGAAAACCACCTCTCACAACCCGCGTTCCACCGTGGGCACCATTACAGAAATTTATGATTATCTGCGATTGCTGTTTGCTCGTGCAGGTGAACCGCGTTGCCCCGAGCATGGTACCGAGCTAAATGCACAAACGATTAGTGAAATGACCGATCAGGTGCTGGCCTTGCCTGAAGGTAGTAAACTGATGATGCTGGCACCAGTGGTACGCAATCGCAAGGGTGAGCATGTACAGCTCATTGAGGAGCTAAAAAGTCAGGGCTTCCTGCGGGTGCGTGTTGATGGCGTGGTTTATGATCTGGATGATATTCCCGAGTTAAAACTGCGTATCAAGCACACCATTGAAGTAGTGGTAGATCGTTTTAAGGTACGAGATGATTTACAACTGCGTCTGGCTGAATCCTTTGAGACGACATTGCGATTGTCTGATGGCCTCGCGGTGATTGCGCCAATGGATAGTGACAGTGACCTCGACGAGCTAATGTTTTCAGCCAATTATGCCTGTAAGCTGTGCGGTTACTCCTTGCAGGAGCTGGAGCCGCGTTTGTTCTCATTCAACAGCCCCTCGGGTGCCTGTCAGACCTGCGATGGTCTGGGCGTGCAACAAATATTTGATGAGGCGCAAGTGGTCTCAAAGCCACATTTAAGTCTGGCGGCAGGTGCTATCCGTGGCTGGGATAAGCGCAATTCGTATTATTATCATATGATAACTTCATTGGCGGATGCCTATGACTTTGATGTGGATACTCCCTTTGAAAAGCTACCCAAAAAGATTCAAAAAGTTATCCTTTACGGCAGCGGGCGTAAAAAAATCAACTTTGTTTATGAAGGGAAACAGGGACAAACTTTCCAGCGCACTCACGCCTTTGAAGGGATTATCCATAATCTGGAGCGCCGCTATAAAGACACCGACTCAAACACGGTGCGCGAAGAGCTGGTCAAATATATGTCGGTACAACAGTGCGCTGACTGTCACGGCAAGCGCTTAAATGAGTCAGCTCGCAATGTGTTTATAACCGAGCATGATTTGCCCAGCATTACCGATATGGCGATTGGTGAGAGCTTTGCGTTTTTTAATGACATTAAACTCAGCGGAAAACAGCAGAAGATTGCCGAAAAGATCATTCGTGAAATCAAGCTACGTCTTGAGTTTCTGGTGAATGTCGGGCTGGATTACCTGACCTTGAGCCGTAGCTCAGAGACTTTATCTGGCGGTGAAGCGCAACGCATACGGTTGGCATCGCAAATTGGTGCGGGTCTGGTGGGTGTTATGTATGTGCTGGATGAGCCTTCAATTGGCTTGCATCAACGAGATAATGATCGCCTCCTGAAAACACTTAAGCATCTGCGTGATCTGGGTAATACGGTGATTGTGGTTGAGCATGATGAAGATGCGATTCGCATGGCCGATTTTGTGGTCGATATTGGCCCCGGAGCGGGTGAACACGGCGGCGAGATTGTCGCACAAGGCACACCCAAAGCAATTGAGAAAGTGGCAAACTCTATGACTGGTCAGTTTCTTTCGGGAAAACGTAAAATAGAAATACCCAAAAAGCGTGTTAAGGCTGATAAAAAGAAAATGCTCAAATTAATCGGCGCTACAGGTAATAACCTGCAATCAATCAGCGCAGAAATTCCGGTGGGTTTAATGACCTGCGTAACCGGCGTTTCTGGCTCCGGTAAATCGACCCTGATCAATGGCACTTTATATCCCAATATCGCACATCATTTGCACGGCAGCGCGGTGGTCATGCAACCGCTGGAAAAGATCGAAGGTCTGGAATTTTTTGATAAGGTGGTGGATGTTAATCAAAGCCCCATTGGGCGTACACCACGATCTAATCCCGCAACCTATACCGGCGTTTTTACTCCAATTCGTGAACTGTTTGCAGCGACACAAGAGGCGCGCTCACGGGGTTATTTGCCGGGGCGTTTCAGCTTCAATGTTAAAGGCGGACGCTGTGAAGCCTGCAAAGGTGATGGCGTTATCAAGGTAGAAATGCACTTCTTACCGGATGTTTATGTCACCTGCGATGTCTGCGATGGCAAGCGCTATAACCGGGAAACGCTGGACGTGCATTATAAAGGCAAGAATATTTATGAAGTGCTGGAAATGACCGTTGAAGAAGGTCTGGAGTTTTTCAGCGCTATCCCGGGTATTCGGCAAAAACTGCAAACCCTGGTTGATGTCGGCCTTTCGTACATTACTCTCGGACAAAAGGCGACCACCATTTCAGGCGGTGAAGCGCAACGCATCAAGCTGGCAAAGGAGCTATCCAAGCGTAGTACGGGTAAAACGCTGTATATTCTGGATGAGCCCACCACGGGTTTGCATTTTCATGATGTAGATGTGCTACTCAAGGTATTGCATCGCCTGCGTGATGAAGGTAATACAATTATAGTGATAGAGCATAATCTCGATGTGATTAAAACAGCCGACTGGATTATAGATCTCGGCCCCGAAGGGGGCAGCCGTGGCGGACAAATTATTGCCACAGGTACCCCAGAGGACGTTATTAGTAAGAAAAAATCTTTTACCGGGCAATACTTGAAAGGTGTGTTAAATGCTTAAATCTTTGCAAACCTCATGCTAACAGACTGGCTAAAAAACAGCCCCATCAACTCTGAGTGGTTGGCAGCGCTGGCAACAATATCCCTGGTAACCTTTTTGTTGTCATTAATTGTGATTCCCTGGATTGTAGTCCGCCTGCCAGCAGATTATTTTACCGATGAAACTCGTCCAAAACTGCCCTTTAAAGATGCCCACCCAATTATCGGCTTGAGCATAAACCTGCTAAAAAATATTATGGGTGTGATACTAATTATTGCCGGAATACTCATGCTGGTACTACCGGGGCAGGGCATATTAACCATTCTGATTGGCCTTGGTCTGGTCAATTTCCCCGGCAAATATAAACTGGAACGTTATCTTGTGACTAAAACAGGCGTACTTAAAGGGATGAACTGGTTGCGAAAAAAGGCTAATAAACCACCGTTACGAGTAACTGACTAGCATCTTTTTCTGCCGCGAGTAAATAAACGACAAAAAGGCAAAAAAGTGGGGGGGTGTACTTTCAAAGATAATAAAGTAGAATTGCAGAACACATCAAAGGAAAGGAAATTATGGCGAGTGTTAATAAAGTAATTTTGGTAGGCAATCTTGGTCAGGACCCAGAGGTTAAGTACATGCCCAGTGGTGGTGCTGTTACAAATATTAGCATTGCTACAACAGATACGTGGACCGATAAAAGCTCTGGTCAGAAACAGGAGCGTACCGAGTGGCATCGAGTGGTCTTTTTTAACCGCCTGGCTGAAATCGTGGGTGAGTACCTGCGCAAGGGTTCTCAGGTGTACATCGAAGGAAATTTAAGAACCCGCAAATGGCAGGATCAAAACGGTCAGGATAAATACACGACTGAAATTGTAGCGCGAGAAATGCAAATGCTGGGAAGCCGGGCTGGTGGCAGCAGTGATTTTCAACAAAATCAGAATAATGCAACTCAACAACAACAAGGAAGTGCACCACAACAGAGTACCCCTCAGCAGTCTGAGCCACCTCAGAATTTTGATAATTTTGATGATGATATTCCGTTTTAGCGAATACCTTCGTATGGAACTGTAAAGTATTATATCTAAGCCTCTGTTAGCAGAGGCTTTTTTATGCCCGTTTAAAAATAGTACAAATATACTAGATTAATATTCCTTCAGTCGCACTATATTGAAGCGATATGATGAAGGAGTAGCACATGGGAAGGTTAAGTGTTATCGGGTGGCTTTTGATATTGGTCTGTCTAAGTTTGGCGGTTGAAGCCAAAGATAAAATAGTGGTGAGTGCTGAGTTGGATATTGCCCGATTTGAAAAACAGGCAAAAGGTTTAAGCTCGGCAAGAGCTGCCAGCGCCAGACGCTTGTTAAAGCTTATGAATCTCTCGATTCAGCGCTTGCAGCAATCGAAAAATCATAATGATCCATCCTGGAAATCAGTTGCGCAACGGTTTGCCTCATTAAAAGCGCAGCTTGAAGGTTTGCCAGGGGTAAGTAACGCATTACAGGCATCTGAAGGAGTAGTCGCCCAAAAGGCTGTAACAGTCAAACCTGCCGAGGCTTTAACAGGTAAAAAGGTCAAGTCTGTCAGACCTTTGGTTTCTGGTGAACGGGTTCGCATAAACAAATTGTTACGTGATATATTAAGCGTAAGTGTTACCGTAGTAACAACCGGCCCTTCATTGCTGCAAGATCCAGTAAAAGTGGCTGCATACAAAAAGCGACTAAATCAGTTTGCTCAAGCATTGGGGCGTTATCCCCAAATTGATGATAATGATGTCAAAGCTGCAAGGCTTGCTTATCAAAATTTAAGGAAAAAACTCTCGGATGAGTTTAATCGGGCAAAAGAACAACTTGCCAAATTGGGAAATGTCCAACAGCGTTTGGCAAGTCTTGATGCCAATTATAAAAAATACCGAATTCCGCCTATATTATCGGCTCCCTTTAGTGAGGATGATGCACAAGCCTGGGTGAAACAGGCTGGAGAAGCGCGCACCTCTGCTGAGCATAGCTTAAAAGAGTTGGCCGATATTGGTAAGCTGGCCTATCTGCCAAATAACCCTGGTACACCTCAGTCTGGTGCTCCTTATGATGCGAACGATGTCAAACGCTTACAGCAAGGTGCTCAATCAACATTGAAAAAAATTGAAATTGAGGCGAATAATCTGATTGATAGATTAGAAAATCGTTTGAAGCAGATTGAAAATGAGGTGTTAACGCGTTTTCAGGAAGATCCTAATGGCGACAAGCGTTGGGTGTTTATCGGTGAAGGAAGGAAAAAACTGGCTTTTAGCACATTTGATAAAAGCATGGGGTTAGCCAAATCTGCATTATATATTGAGCAAGCACTTGGCAAAAAGGCGGAGCGTGCCAGAGCTGTGATTGATAAAATCAGGCATGCTAAAAATAGCTTTATAAAACGGCGTGATATAGCCTTACGTACCTCAAGGTTACCAGAGCCTCAATCAACAGATTCCAAACGATTGGAAATAGCGCGTAAAATATTAAAAAAACCAAAATATAAATTTGGCGAATTCGGAAGAATTATCCTAACCAGTAAACAAATAATCGATCGTGAACGTAAAGATAGTGAAATCAAGATTGATGATGCTCAAGTAAGCCTGGGTGGTGATGTTAAAATGTCCGGCACCAAAACGACCTGGACTTATAAATGGAAAGAGTTCTCCTTTGCCGTGCCAATAAAAGAAGAAAATAGTGATATTTGGTATATCTGGTGGATTACCGCCAAAAACTTTTCATCTGGTGGTAATCGAACCCCTTTAAACCAATGGATATCAGGGAAGGCAACAAAAGGAAATCAGATTCTAAAAGCCAATGGTTAATTGACCTTTAGAAACTTTTTTATGCTTATTTTGAAATAGCCTGGCAACACCCAGAGAAAAACTGTCTGTTAATGGTTGCGTTAACAGAAAAAGGATAGTTGATATTATTTAAGCCATTGCTACAGGCTTCTGTTTTCTCAAGGTTAACATCGACCACGTTGCGCCCTTTGTTTCCGCCCAGGTTCATGCGTACTTTATTGGGCGATGCCCAGGCATGATAGCTGATTGGCATACTAAACCATTTTTTGCCTTGATTGAGTTTTACCTGCATTTTTTGGCTGGCAATATCCATTTTTATATCCCATGGCTCGGGAGAGCTACCAGAGCAGAGTAGAATTTTGTTTACTTTTTTGGGTGAATAGGCCGTTTTCACCTCAGCAACCTTCTCTATAATGGGTTGATCGTATCGATCTCCACCCAGTTCGCGGGGTGGTTCTTGCTCAAGATCTTTGCCTTTAGGAATTATAACGGCAACTGGCGTTTGTTGCTTTACGGGTGCTTTTTTGACGATTCTGTCGTTAACCGAATGAATGTTTCGAGATTTATTTTGTGGAGGGTGTAATAGTACGCCCGTTTTTTTAAGATAACGTGTATTGACCCAACCTTTGTTATCTTGCCAGATAATTTCAACCCATTTGTTTTTGCCAAGCATTTTACTTTTACCCGTTTCTACCAAATCTTTGGCTTTTGCAGAGAGTGATACCTTAACGCGTGATTTTGGACTCGGCCAGGCACGAACAGGTAGTTTTCCTTTGCTTGAGATATTGGCAACCTTATAAATTCTATATTTGGTATCAGCGTAAGCCATTGATAAAGTTACGTCTACTGTGATCAACAAAAGCACAATGAATGCTAAAAGACTAATTTGTTTCATTTGTATATCCCCTTTTTTTTACTATACACTTTGTAGCCCCTACGCGTGATTATATTATAGTTTGCAAGGTGTTTCAAATAATCCACATTAACTAACCTTGGTTAAGTGATTGCTAATTAAGGAAAATTTATTGATTGTCTTATTTGGATGACAATGAAACCCGCTTCGAAGATAATAAGCCTGTTTTAATAGCATAATTCAGGGATCACACATAATGTCAGGTAAAATTTTTATTCAAACACACGGCTGTCAGATGAATGAGTATGATTCTGAAAAGATGCTTGATGTGTTAAGTGATTCTGACGGTATGGAGCTAACCGATAACCCAGAAGATGCCGATGTGTTGCTGCTCAATACCTGCTCTATCCGGGAAAAAGCCCAGGAGAAAGTTTTTCATCAACTGGGGCGCTGGCGCAAGATTAAAGATAAAAACCCCAATGTAATTATTGGCGTTGGTGGCTGTGTTGCCTCTCAGGAAGGCAAGGCCTTGCGTGATCGTGCACCAGTGGTGGATGTGGTATTTGGCCCACAAACACTGCATCGTCTTCCTGAAATGGTGGCAGAGGCAAAAGCGCACAAAAAATTTGTCATTGATACCACCTTTCCCGAAATTGAAAAGTTTGATCGTCTACCCGAGCCAAAGGCCGATGGCGTCAGCGCCTTTGTTTCGATTATGGAGGGCTGTAGTAAATATTGTACCTTTTGCGTGGTTCCCTATACACGCGGTGAGGAAATCTCTCGTCCTTTTGATGATATCATCGCTGAAATTGCAAGTCTGGCAGAGCAGGGCGTGCGCGAAGTCAACCTGCTGGGGCAGAACGTAAATTCCTATCGTGGTGAGATGCATAATGGTGAAATTGCGGATTTGGCGATGTTGATTCATTATGTCGCTGCCATTGAGGGCATTGACCGTATCCGTTACACCACATCGCATCCGGTAGAATTTAGTGATAGCCTGATCCAGGCTTATGCTGAAGTGCCTGAGCTGGTCGATCATCTGCATTTGCCCATTCAAAGTGGTTCAGACAGGATTTTGGCTGCCATGAAACGTGGCCACATGGCGATTGAATACAAACAAAAAATTCGCAAACTTCGTGAAATTCGTCCTAATATCAGTTTATCATCAGACTTTATTATTGGCTTTCCCGGTGAGACGGATAGGGATTTTGCCGATACCATGAATCTCATTGATGAGGTTGGTTTTGATAAAAGCTTTAGCTTTATTTATAGTGCCCGGCCGGGTACACCCGCTTCGTCTATGCAAGATGATGTGCCAATGCAAGTAAAAAAGTCACGCTTATATCGTCTGCAACAACGTATTACCGAGATGGAGCAGGCAATAAGCCAGAAGATGGTGGGTACAGTGGTCAATGTACTGGTCGAAAGAGAATCTGTACGCGACTCAAAACAGGTCGCCGGACGCACCGAAAATAATCGTATAGTTAATTTTGATGGCGATCACTCGCTTATCGGAAATTTTGCCAACGTTGAAATAACCGAGGCTCAACCCAATTCTCTTCGTGGTAGACTTGTTTAGTCGTTAGTAAAAAAGGATTTTAGTATGAAATGGCGTGATAGAGAGCAAAGTAGAAATGTAGACGATCGCAGAGCAAGTAGCGGTCGTAGCGGAGGAGGGCGCGGACTTCCTTCAATAGGAACGTTAATGTTCTTATGGCCAATTATAAAACCTCTGTTACGCTCAAAATTAGGGCTAGCCGTAGTCGGCATTGGTGCAGCCGCTTATTTCTTTATGCCATCCATTATTGGTGGTGGTAGTTCAAAGCCAGTTAGCACTGCTAAGGATGATGAGAAAGCTGCTTTTATAAAAACTGTAACAGCGGATACCGAAAAAGTATGGGGTAAAATATTTGCCCAGGCAGGAGAGCGTTATCCTCCAGCGACTCTGGTATTATATCGTGGTGGCACGCGCAGTGGTTGTGGCCCGGCTCGTTCTGGAATGGGGCCTTTTTACTGTCCTGAAGATCGAAAAGTCTATGTTGATTTATCATTCTTTGATGACCTAAAGCGTAAGCACGGTGCTGGCGGTGATTTTGCCGAAGCGTATGTTCTGGCCCATGAAGTTGGTCATCATATACAGAACCTGGAAGGTACTCTGGACAAGGTTCAGCGTGCTAAAATGCGTCTTAGCGGTGCTGAAGGTAATCAGCTGCAAGTTCGAACTGAGTTACAGGCTGACTGTTATGCCGGTGTATGGGCGCATCAGGCACAAAAGCAATTCAAGATTCTTGAGCCGGGCGATTTGGAAGAGGCTTTAACGGCTGCGGATTCTATTGGCGATGACCGTTTGCAAAAGCAGGCACAAGGTTTTGCTATTCCGCATACCTTTACGCATGGTACCTCAAAACAACGCATGGAATGGTTTGCAAGAGGCGTAAAATCAGGCTTGATGAAAGATTGTAATACCTTTGCCCAGTAGTTAAATGCTAGCAGGAGAAAACAGGCAAAAAGTGGGGGGGTGTACTTTTTAAGTCATTATTATATGGAACAATACCTCCTTTACTTTGTTATAACCGCCATTACGGTTGCCAGCCCTGGGCCAGGGGTTATTCTTACGCTGTCTAACGCTATTCGTTATGGGATAAAGCCCGCAGTGGCGGGTTTTTTGGGAATAGCACTGGGTATTTTTATTGTTTCGCTTATTTCTGCCAGCAGTTTGGGGGTGTTATTGGCAAGTTCAGCTCTGGCTTTTACCATCTTAAAAGTTATTGGTGCGGCTTACCTGATTTATCTGGGCATAAAATTATGGCGTTCTCCTCCTGTTCGCCTGGATGATTCTGTCGATGAAAGTGAGATAAAAAGTGAGATTAAATTTAAACAGCGCTTTAAAGAAGGTTTCTTCGTTTCAATCTTGAATCCAAAACCAATCTTCTTTTTTATGTCCCTGTTTCCGCAGTTTATTAATCACCAGCAAAGCTACCTTTTTCAATTTAGTCTATTGACGCTTACCTTTTGCGGCATGATTTTACTGGTGCACAGTGTATATGCGCTGGGCGCTCATTTCATAAAAGATTGGTTACTATCTCCGGGAGGATCAAAAACGGTTAATCGGGTTGGTGGTAGCGTATTTATTTTATTTGGCTTTGGTTTGGCATCATCGCAACGCTAATTGGGGAAAATCCTAAGCCGAGCGTAGCGAGACAATGTTGGACGAAATAACGTGGTTTTATTGCATGAGTTGTTACATACTCTGGGAGCAACTGATAAATACGATCCAAGCACCGGAATTCCACACTATCCAGACGGTTATGCAGAGCCACAGCGTAAACCGCTCTATCCACAACGCTTTGCCGAAATCATGGGAGGCAAAATACCGCTCTCACCAACCAAAACAATAATGCCCGATAGTTTGACAAAAACACGGATTGGATCTAAAACTGCAAAAGAGATAGGCTGGCTTGACTAAGACCAAGCTGATTAAAACAGAACAAGAAATTGTTGGTGACAAACTATGACAATAAAATTATGAGTAACAAAGCAAAAGGTGCAATTAAGGAGCATTCTGATCTGCATCAGCAGATGATTTCATGGCGCCACTACCTGCACAAGCACCCTGAATTAAGTTTTAAGGAAGACATCACTAGCGATTATATTGCCTCAATACTTGAATCACATGATATTGAAATGCACCGTGGCCTTGCTGGCACAGGTATAGTTGCGACCGTGCATGGCAAACAATCAGGCAACGCTATTGCACTGCGCGCTGATATGGATGCACTGCCCCTGCATGAAAAAAATACCTTTTCTCACAAATCAACCCATCAAGGTAAAATGCACGCCTGTGGTCACGATGGGCACAGCACCATGCTACTTGGTGCTGCCACTTATCTCAAAGAAAACAATGACTTTACAGGTACAGTTCACTTTATTTTTCAACCTGCCGAGGAAGACGGCGCAGGTGGCAAGGTGATGGTTGAAGAAGGCCTGTTTGAGCTATTTCCCTGCAAAGCCGTTTACGGCATGCACAACTGGCCAGGACTGGAAAAAGGCAAATTTGCAGTACACGATAAAGCCGTTATGGCAGCCGTTGACACCATTCATATCACCGTGACGGGCAAGGGTGGACATGCCGCCATGCCAGAGCAAATCATTGACCCGATATTAACCGGCGCGCAGATTATCAGTGCGCTTCAGTCCATCGTTTCGCGTAACTTGTCACCCATGGAATCAGCCGTTATCAGCATTACAATGCTGGAAGCAGGTCACACCCACAATGTTATTCCGGATACAGTAAAAATGACCGGCACACTGCGTTATTTTGACCCCGCCCTTGGTAATAAAATAAAACAGCGCATGCAAGAAATTATTACACACAGCACGCAAGCCATGGGCTGCACGGCAAGCCTCGATTTTGATGATGGCTACCCTGCCACCATCAACACCCCCGAGCACGCACAACTTTGTGCCTCAGCCGCCAGCGCCGTTGTCGGTACACAAGCCGTGCTACGAGACCTGTCACCCAGCATGGGCGCAGAAGATTTCTCCTATATCCTGAATGCCTCACAAGGCGCCTATATCTGGATAGGCAATGGTGAAACACCCAATGAACCCAGTGGTAGTAACTGCATGCTGCACAACACCCAATATGACTTTAATGATGAAATTTTGCCTTTAGGCGCCAGTTATTGGGTTGAATTAGTTAAAACTGTGCTTGGATAAGTCTTATTTTTTAATTATCGGAGAAAAGGGGTAAAAAGTGAGGGGGTGTACTTTCTAAACACTCTTTTATTGACTTATTGAAAGTACACCCCCCTACTTTTTTACCCTTTTCTCCACATCACCCCCACAAAAATAAACTCACAAATTATCCACAGCTTGTAGTACTATCTGTCCCCTTAAAAAGGCGTTAAACTTGCTTTATGTCTGCCATACTTTCACCTACTGATGATTTTCAACAGCTCAAAATACCCCCGCACTCAATTGAGGCGGAGCAATCGGTGCTGGGTGGTTTATTATTAGAGAACCGCGCCTGGGACAAGGTTGCCGATGTGGTTGGCGAACAGGATTTTTATCGCCAGGATCATCGCCTGATTTTTCGCTCCATCGCCACCCTTGCCGAGCAGGATAAACCACTGGATGCCATTACCCTCTCGGAATGGCTTAAGGATCGTGACGAGCTAGAAAACGCTGGCGGCATGGCCTACCTGATGACCTTGGCAAAAGATACGCCCAGTGCTGCCAATATTCGCGCTTATGCTGAAATTGTCCGCGAAAAATCTGTTTTAAGACAATTAATTAGCATTGGTTCCGAGATTACAGATGATGCCTTTAATGCGGGTGAACGTCCCAGTAAAGAACTGCTGGATGAAGCAGAGCGCAAAGTCTTTGAGATCGCCGAACAAGGCAATCGAGCACAAGATTTTCAAGACATTAAAACACTATTAAAAGAAACGCTGGCGCATATTGATGAGCTGAGCAAATCAGACGCCACCCTGACCGGAGCCGCAACCGGTTATACCGACCTTGATAATATGACCTCTGGTTTACAAAAAGGTGATTTGATTATAGTCGCCGGTCGTCCCTCCATGGGTAAAACGACCTTTTCCATGAATCTGGCTGAATTTATCGCCATTAATGATAAAAAGCCAGTTGCCATTTTCAGTATGGAAATGCCTGCCGAACAACTCATTTTAAGGATGTTTGCCTCCATTGGTCGTGTTCCCTTAAATGATATTCGTACCGGTAAGATCCGAGAAGAAGACTGGCCACGCATTGGCATGGCCGTTAAAACGTTTGGCGAAACCAAGCTCTTTATTGATGATACTGCTGCCATGTCACCCACCGAAATTCGCGCCAAGGCACGTCGCCTGGCACGTGAACACGGCCAGTTAGGCTGTATTGTGATTGACTATATTCAGTTGATGCAATCGGGCAATAAATCGGATAACCGCGCCGCTGAAATATCCGAAATTTCACGAGGCCTGAAAGCCCTGGCAAAGGAGCTGGAATGTCCGGTTATTGCCCTTTCCCAGCTAAATCGCTCTTTGGAGCAACGCCCAAATAAACGTCCTATAATGTCTGATTTACGTGAATCAGGCGCGATTGAGCAAGATGCGGACGTGATTATGTTTATCTATCGTGATGAAGTCTACAATGAAGACACGCCCGATAAGGGCATGGCTGAAGTCATAATCGGCAAACAAAGAAACGGTGCAATCGGTAAAGTACGTTTAACCTTTACCGGCAAATACACCCGCTTCGATAATTTTATGCCCGATATTTATGCACCCGATCACTAAGGCATGATTTACTGGTATTTTTGCCTTTGCGGTATTACTCCCCGCACACCACCGCGAGGGTTCTTAACATCGCCTTTATAGCGCGGCATCATGTGAATATGAATATGCGGCACAGACTGCCCGGCAAACTTGCCAATATTAACGCCAATATTATAGCCATCAGGTGAATGTTTTTTATCAATAATGCCTTTCATCTCATCAATTAATTCAAAAATGGCCACTTTTTCTTCTGGCGTTGCATCAAAAAACTCTGCCACATGGCGACGCGACACAATCAGGCAATGACCGGGATTGACTGGGTTACTATCTTCTAATACATAGGCAAGCTCGTTCTCTACTTTTTTACCATTTTCGATGACATTATCTCGTTGCGAACATAAGGGGCAATCGCTCATTTATTTATCCTTTTCACTTGTCTAGTAAATTTCGCTGTATTCTACTGGTTTATTTCAGTTTTTTAATAGTCGTTTATGGATATAATTAATCCATGAAACGATCTGCACGCATTACTATCCACCCTCAAGCCCTGCAGCACAATTTAAACCGTGCTCGTCAGGAAGCGCCTGACTCCAAAACCACCGCCGTTATCAAGGCTAATGCCTATGGTCATGGCGCTGTTGAGGCGGCGGGCATTCTCTATGATAAAACCGAGGGCTTTGCCGTTTCCTGTATTGTCGAAGCTGTCGAGTTACGGCAGGCGCATATTGATCGCCCCATTACTGTTTTGCAGGGTTTTCAGTCGACAGATGATTTGCGTATTGCCGAGGCCTATCAGTTGCGCCTGACTGTTCATCATAAACGGCAGTTAAGCCTGCTAGATCAGTTTTCACCGGCAAACAGCCAGCATCGCTTTGATCTCAATATCAAAATGGATAGCGGCATGCACCGCCTGGGCTTCGCCCCTGATGAATTTATTAATGCTGTTCAAAAATTGCAAAACCACACGTTGGTTAATCCAGATGGCTTGGTGCTAATGACCCATTTATCCAGTGCCGATGAGAAAGATAAAGATACCACCCAGCAACAAATAAGCCTTTTTAATAAAAACTGTGATGCACTCAATAAAGACTATCCCAAAAGCATTGCCAACTCAGCTGGTATTCTTGGCTGGAAAGAAAGTGACAGTGAGTGGATACGACCTGGCATTATGCTTTATGGTTCTTCGCCCTATAGCGAGACACATCGAGACACGCTTGACCTAAAAGCAGCGATGACACTCAATGCACCGATTATCACCATACGTCATTTGAAAAAAGGTGAAGTAGTCGGTTATGGTGGCACATGGGTCTGCGAGCGCGACACCATAACAGCAATCATCGCCTGTGGTTATGCCGATGGCTATCCGCGTCATGCCAGGTCAGGAACACCTGTATTGATTCATAGTGAACAAGCAAAATTGATTGGACGGGTTTCAATGGATATGATCATTATTGATATTACCGACATAAAAGAAGCCAGCGTACAAGTAGGAGATCTAGCCGAACTTTGGGGAAAGAATCTGAGTATTGATACGATTGCCCAATGTGCCGAGACAATCAGCTATGAATTACTCTGTAATGCTGGCAACCTTTGTGAAAGAATGGGAACATAATCCTACAAAAGAATAACAGTTTAGCAATACATACTTTAGGGAACTTTAGCGAAAATTATGTATCTGAGTCTTTGTAAACCAAATAAACAGGAGAAGATCCAATGAAACAACTTACAAAATCAGTCATTACAAGCGGGCTTGTCGCTTTAACCTTGTCATCTACCGTTTTCTTGAGTGGCTGTAGTGGCGCAAGCAACGAACAAACACATACCATCGCCGGGTCAGTGATTGGTGGAGCCATCGGACGCCAGTTTGGTAAAGGTGACGGCAGGGATGCCATGACGATTGTTGGTGCAATTGTAGGGGGTATGATCGGGGGCAATGTCGGTCGAAGGCTAGATCAAGAAGACCAACGCCGCGTTAGTCAAACATTGGAAACATCTCCGAATTATCAGAAAGTAGCATGGGATAACCAGCGAACAGACACCAAATATGAATTTACACCCGTCAATAAATATGAAGGCCGTGTTAATGGCACACGTACTATTTGCCGTGACTATGTTATGGATGCCTGGATCAATGGACGCAAACAGCAAGTGAATGGGCGCGCCTGTAAAAATAACCGTGGTCAATGGGTTAATGCATCGTAATTAAATAATCAGGTTTTAAACAAAAAGGGGCTACGGTCCCTTTTTTATTGACCTGAATTAGCTAAAACATGCCTAAAACAGTATTTAGAAGTACACCCCCCGGCTTTTTGCCCTTTTTGTCTCAAACCAGGCGCAGCAAGGCAAAAAACTGTTCAACCCAGCAATAAACTATCATCACTTAGTTCTTCACCTTCCTGATTTTTCTTAAACAGATCAAGCAAATCAACAACGGTTAGGCCAGCTCGTTCTTCACCTTGGACATCAAAGACAATTTTACCTTCGTGCAACATAATGGTACGTGTTCCAACTTCAAGGGCTTGTTGCATACTATGGGTGACCATTAAGGCGGTTAGTTTATTTTCATCAATAATCTGACAGGTTAAGTCAAGTACAAAAGCGGCTGTTTTGGGATCAAGTGCGGCGGTGTGCTCATCCAGCAATAGAATTTTAGCGGGCTGCAGGGCAGACATTAACAGGCTGATGGCTTGTCGCTGGCCACCGGATAACAATCCCATTTTATCACGCAGTCGATTTTCAAGTCCCAGACCCAAACGGGCAAGTTGTTTTTTGAAGACTTCCCGGTTGGTATCATTAAGCGCCGCCGCAAAGCCGGTTTTTTGACCGCGATACCAGGCCAGTGCCATATTCTCTTCAATGGTAAGATTCTCGCAGCTACCCGCCAGCGGGTCTTGAAAGACGCGTGCAATCAGCTTGGCACGTTGCGCCACCGACCAGCGCGTCACATCAATATCACCAATTGTTATCGAACCATAACTGGGAAAGACCTCGCCACTTAAGGTGTTCAGTAAGGTTGATTTGCCTGAGCCATTACTGCCAATTACGGTGACAAATTCACCCTTGCTAATGCTCAGACTAATGCCTCTGACCGCTCGGGTTTCCAGCGGTGTACCTTCATTAAAGGTTACATGGATATCTTCGAGACAAATCATCGATTTTTCCCTCGGGAGATACGTGAGCTGATATTCGCTTTAAACTTGGGCGCAACAATGGCAAAGGCGACTAGCACCGCCGTAATCAGGTTTAAATCCTGCGCTTTTAAACCGATAAAATCGGCATTTAGGGCAAGCGCAATGGCAAAACGATAAAGGATCGAGCCAACTACACAACCCAGCAATGCTAAAAACATGGTCTTGGGGCTAATAATGGCTTCACCACCAATCACCGATGCCAGGCCAATCACAATAACACCCACGCCCATGGTAATGTCAGCGCTACCCTGGCTTTGGGCAAACAGGCTGCCAGCCAGGCCAACCAACCCATTTGAAATGGCCATGCCTAAAATTATCATGCGGTCAGTATTGATTCCTTGAGCACTTGCCATTCGCGCATTAGCACCCGTGGCACGCATCGCCAGGCCTTTTTGCGAATTGAGAAATTTTAGTAAAAAGAAAAATACCACTAGTACCACTACAGAAAAAGCAATCGGTGTTGCCACATAATAAGGCACGCCCCAGGATTCTGTCGAGGTAAGCACCGTGGTTTCACCCAACAAAGCGATATTCGGCTTGCCCATAATACGCAGATTAACCGAATACAGCGCGATCATGGTCAATATCGATGCCAGCAAATTTAAAATACCCAGTTTGGTATTCATAAAAGCGGTCACCATGCCTGCCAGCGTACCGGCGAAAAAAGCAGCAAAAGTGGCAAGCCAGGGATTCACACCCGATACGATCAAAATCGCACTGACGGCAGCACCCAGGGGAAAGCTACCATCAACTGTTAAATCAGGAAACTCAAGAATTCTAAAGGACATAAACACACCGAAAGCGACCAGTGCAAAGACCAGGCCACTCTCGAGTGCGCCAAGCGCAGCTATTGTTGACATTTATATAATCGACCTATTAAAAGATTCTTTGCCACGGAAGGACACGGAAAATGCGGATAAAAAATAAAACCCGCTCCCAGGGAGGCAATGTAGAGAACTTTTTTATTAGCTTTCTTTTGTTTTTTCCGCGCCCTTCCGTGTGTTTCTGTGGCAAGATATATTTTATTTCTTTTCAGCTTTAGCTTTTGCTGCTGCTTCAGCTTCTCTTTCTGACTTGGTCATGGTTTTAACCACTTCTTTGGCAGATTTTACTAACTCATCAGACAATGTAACACCCATTTTTTTTGCTGATTCAGGGTTTACATAAAGCTCTGTTTTAGAAACGCCTTCTGGCTTGATGTCACCGGCTTTTTTGCCATTTAAAATAGCCACAACCATTTTTCCTGTTTGACGACCCAAATCATAATAGTTAAATCCCTGAGCAGCAATTGCGCCACGTTTTACTGAATCGGTATCGGCCGAAATAACCGGAATTTTAGATTCTGTCGCTACTTTTATAACGGCTTCAAATGCAGACACAACAGTATTGTCAGTTGGTACATAAATCGCATCGACCTTGCCAACCAGTGAGCGCGCTGCTGCCAATACATCGGATGATTTTGGCGCACCGGCTTCAATCACTTCCATGCCGCGACCTGGTGCATATTTCTTTACCAGATTAACCAGCGTAACCGAGTTGGCCTCTCCAGGGTTAAAAATAACGCCCAACTTCTTTGCCCTGGGAACGATAGTCTTTACCAGATCCATGTGACTCCCAATCGGTGAAAGGTCAGATACACCCGTAATATTACCGCCATTAGCTTTATCCATCGATTTGACCAGCTTGGCACCAACCGGATCAGTTACGGCAGAAAAAACCAATGGAATACTACGAGCCGAGGCCGCCAATGCCTGTGCAGAAGGTGTCGCAATACCAACGACCACATCAGGGCTTTCACCAGCAAACTTCTTGGCAATTTGTGCCGCTGTAGCGGGTGCGCCCTGAGCGCTTTCAAAGGACCATTTGAGGTTTTTGCCTTCCTCAAAGCCTGCCGCCGCCAGCTCATCTTTAACACCCTTGCGACACGCATCCAGCGCCGGGTGCTCTACGATTTGAGTAATAGCAACATGCTTATCTGCCGCATTCGCATTTGTTGTTATCATGGGAAGCATAACGCTTGCAGAAACCAACAGTGTTAACAATGAACGTCTAGTAAAATTCATGGAGACTCCTTCCATTTTTAGTTTTATTTATAACTCCACTAGAATAGCCTAAAAAAATCATGAATGTGAAGACTTGGCCAGATTTTTTCGAGATTAATTGACCCTGTTTACAAGGCATGTCAATTACACGAATTAACAAGGACAAAACTGGCAAAAAGTGGGGGGGTGTGCTTTTATACTTCTATTTTTAAAGATAGTTAATACAACATGAGCAAGTTATCCGTATTTAAGGACATTCTGAACAAAAACAAACAGGAAATACAACAAGATTTTAACAACAAGGTCGATATTCAAACAATTCTTAGAAAGCGTAGCCAAACAATTGATAACTTGTTGAAAAACTTATGGGGTTCTTTTGTTCCAGGGGATGATTTCAAGGCATCCCTGATTGCAGTTGGGGGTTATGGCCGTGAAGAGATGCATCCAGCATCCGATGTTGATTTATTAGTATTACTGCGTGACGAACCAGACGCAAAGATGCAAGAATTACTCGCTGATTTTGTTACCCAACTTTGGGATATGGGTCTGGAAATTGGTCACAGTGTGAGAACACTGGATGAATGTGTTATTGAGGCCAAAAACGATCAAACGGTTATCACAAACCTGATTGAATCCCGCCTGATATCTGGTGATAGTAACTTGTTTAATGATTTGCAAAAGGAAACTTCAGCAGACAAAATTTGGAGTAGTGAAGATTTTTTTAAGGTAAAAATAGAAGAGCAAAAGCTACGCTATAAGCGTTATGGTGATACAGCTTATCGGGTTGAGCCTAACCTTAAAGACGGCCCCGGCGGTCTGCGTGACCTGCAAATGATTGGCTGGATTTTTAAGCGCGAGTTTGGCAGTAAGTCACTTAAAGCGTTAAGTGAAACCAAAGAAATTAACCTGCTCAATCCAAATGAATATCAGGAATTAATTGAAGCACGTGATTTTTTATGGAAAGTACGTTTTGTGCTTCACCAGATAACCGGTAAAAAAACCGACCGGCTATTGTTTGATTATCAAAGAGAGCTAACACATCAATTTGGTTATACCAATGATGAAAACAATCAGTCTATTGAATCTTTCATGCAGCGCTATTATCGCAATATCACCCAACTGGAAAGACTCAATGAGTTGCTACTAGGCTTGTTACGCGAACATATTCTGGATGAAGAAAATAACACCATTGTTCCTATTAACAAATATTATAATAACCGTGGCGGTTATCTGGAATTAGCACAACCTGGCTTATTTGCCTCACAGCCTCATACCTTGCTTGAAGTCTTTCACATTATGCAAACCCGTCCTGAAATCAAAGGTCTGGCACCCAAAACACTCAGAGAACTACGCCAGAATCTATTTCTCATTGATGAAGACTATCGCAATAATGTGCATCATAAGCAGATCTTTATCAATATTATGTCTGAACCCAAGGGCATCACCTTTGCATTGCGCCGCATGAATCGCTATGGCTTGCTGGCGACCTATATCCCCGCTTTTGCCAATATTGTGGGACGCATGCAATATGATCTGTTTCATGCCTATACGGTAGACGATCACACCTTAAATGTAGTGCGTAATATCCGTCGCTTAAGCATCCCAAAAGGCGCAGAAGAATTACCTTTTTGTAGCAAGATTTTTAAAACACTAAAAAAGCCAATGCTCCTCTATCTTGCCGGCTTATTTCATGATATCGCCAAAGGTCGTGGTGGTAGCCACTCCGAGCTGGGCGCACAAGATGCGCTGGAATTTTGCCACAAGCATGATTTAACAGACTATGATGCCCAAACGGTTAGCTGGCTGGTTGAGCAACACTTAACCCTTAGCAGTATTGCTCAGCGTAAAGACATTAGCGATCCAGCTGTTATCAAGGAGTTTGCCGATACAGTTATCACCCTGCCCCGTCTGGATATGCTCTATTTACTTACAATTTGTGATATTCGTGGCACCAACCCAACCCTGTTAAATAACTGGAAACATTCCCTGCTGAAGGATCTTTATCGTGCTACCCGAAAGTATTTACAAGGCAATACACAAGAAACACAAAACACCCGTGAGCTACTGCAACAAAAGAAAGACTCTGTCATTAAACAATTGCAAGCACTGGGTTATTCCAGCAAGGATTATGAGAGTTTTGTTAACCGCTTTAACAATAACTATATTTTTCAATATACAGTTGATGAGCTAGTCTGGCAGTTTACTAGCATCATACAAAATGGTCTTGATAAAACAACACTTGATATTCGTGAAAACCAGCGCAAAGATAGCTCTTCCCTGCTTGTTTATACCTCGGACAAGAAAGAAATCTTTATTAAAATCATGGCTGCTATAGAGCAGCAGAGGCTCAATATTGTTGCAGCAAGAGTCGCTTCCAGTCAGGATGGTTATGCTCTTGATACATTTTATTTGCTTGATGACGATGGTAAACCGATCAGTGAAGTACAAGATAAAGAACGACTACTCAGCACCATTAAGAAGAATTTACAAGAAGAAGAATTACGTTATAGCTTTGAACACCATAGAATGCCCCGCCAGCTAAAACACTTTAACGCGCCTACCCGTGTAGATTTTTCGCAGGATGACGCACATAAAAGCACCGTTATTACCATCAGAACAGTTGACACTGCTGGCTTATTAACACGAATCGGACAGGTTTTTAATCAACAAGGTCTAAGCATTCTTGATGCCAGAATTTCAACATTAGGTGAAATGGCCGAAGATATTTTTCATGTAACAAGCCTTGCTGGCGAGCATATTCTTTCGGATCAAAAACAGGAGCAAATCCGACAGGCATTAATAGAAAAGCTAAAGGACAATAACGACTAACGGCTGTTTAGCCAGGCTAGTTTTATAAAATGTTCTTGTTAAAGTGAAATAACGAATTTCCTGGGATCTTTCAGTGAATATTTTTCATTATCCAGGTCAATGGAATAAAGTTCCTTAGCAGGGATAACAGGTAATAGCAGATCAGAATTATTACGGCCTTCTTCTAACTGTGACGCTATCCCGTAGTCATTAAAGGTTCCCCAAAAATGCTTTGATGTAATGTCGTAATCAAAAGAGACTTGTGAGGGCTTCTCCTTGTCAGAACCAGGAATCAGACTTAGATCATTAGAAAAAATACTATAACGGTTTTTATCAAGATAAGAGATTGTTACAGACTCTGCTACTCCCTTCTTTTGATAAGTGCCTAACTGATTATCATTTTGTGACTGTATCAAAGAGTATTTATTTCGGCTGGATGTATTGGATGTTTCTGAAACAGACACCTTTTGATGAATTACATCAATCACCGTTTTAAGCTTTCGCGGGTTCTGCAAAAAACCAAAAATTGAGGATAAACCCAAAATTAGAGCCAGAAATAATATCGAATAAAACACCGGGGATGCCACAATATCGGAAAAACCGGTAATTTTATAAACAGAAGACGATTGTTTAATATCAGTATTCATAGTTGCCATTTGTCACTCTTTATTTTTATTAGGTAAACGCTTAAATAGTCTTAGTAATCACGCTTTATTAAAGAGGTTCTGAACAACCTCGATGTAAAAATATACAAGATACATACTTCTGACAAGCATTTTACGCTAAACGGCTGAATGTAGGCTTACCGAAACTGTGAGAATTCTAATAATTTATACTTATGAATAAATAAAATTAAAATTATTAACTTTTTGATATTTATCAATGTTATTATTTCCATCAGGTTTACTGTACAGTTGTGCGATACCGTTACAATCTATGGAGGATGAATGAAAGTATCAGAAATCATGACCACAGGCGTTAAATCAGCCCGTGCAGACACACCTATTAAAGAAATTGCGGACACCATGTGTTTCAACAGCATTAGTGGTTTGCCCATTGTTGATGAGAATGACAATATTGTCGGTATTGTCTCGGAAAAAGATTTACTAAAAAGAATGTTTCCTGATATGTCCACCATTGCGGCAGAAGGACGCCCTAATTTTGAAGAAATGGAAAAAGGCTATTCTGATACCTTAAGCCTGGTTGCCAGTGACATTATGACCACGCCAGTCTCCTCGGTAAGCCCTGATATGCCTATTATGAAAGCGGCATCCATGATGTGTATTAACCAGATCAGACGCATCCCCGTTGCCGATAATGACAAACTGGTTGGAATTATCAGTATTGGTGATGTGCATAAGGCCATCTATAAATCATCCATGGAGTAATATACCAGGGGCCTGTCTGAGAATAGGAGGCGTAGCGATAATCACAGGAAAGCCATAAGGTGGGTTTATTGAAAGAGGCGAATAGCCGTAGCTATGTAATGAATTTAATAAGCTCAGATTATGGTTTTAATGGGATTTGCAGTAGCTTCTCTATTCTTGGACAGGCTCCTAGCTGTATGCTGAATACCCTTCAGCACACTGCTCATAAATTAACACTTCTCGAACGCCACTAGCATTCCACGTAATAGTTTCAACTCACTGCGCGTCATCCCTAGCCGCCCATATAGGCGACACAGGCGTGCCATCAGGTGTCGCGGCTTTTCTGGATCAAGAAAACCGGATCTCACCATTGCCTTCTCAAGATGGTTTAAATAAGCCTCCAGCTCAGCCGCGTTAACAAGCTCACTCGTGGAGTCTTCTAATACAGACTTATCCAGAGCCATCCAGTCACGCGCCGCTAAACGACACTCATAAGCAAGAATTTGTACGGCTGAGGCAATATTCAGCGAACTATAATCAGGGTTTGTCGGGATATGCACTAATTGATTACACAGTGCCAATTCCTCATTCGTCAAACCTGAACTTTCTCGCCCAAACACCAAAGCAACTTTCCCCTGTAGATTGCCTTGCTGTCCACCCTGTTGACTGATAATACGAATACTTTCTTGCGCACAATCACGCGGCTCTAGCAAGCTCCACGCCAGGGAGCGCTGATGCCGGGCGCTACTACCAAACACCCAATGGCAATCAGCAATCGCCTCCTCAAGGGTATCAACCACCTGTGCATGAGCCAAAACATCCTCAGCGCTGGATGCCATCACATTTGCCTGCTCATCTGGAAACGATTTGGGGTTTACCAGGCACAAATCACTCAAGCCCATGGTTTTCATGGCTCGCGCAGCCGCACCAATATTGCCCGGGTGGGAGGTATGAATTAATACAATTCGAATCTTTTCTAATAGTTTTCTTAACGGCATCCTGTTAGACTCTCGCGCGCTTATTCTTGTAGATGTTTATCGAGGTTTACCATGAACCCAATGCTCAACACGGCCATTAAGGCCGCCCATCAGGCCGGCGACATTATCGCCCGAAGTGCCGATAGAATCGACCAATTACAGATTGAAAACAAGGATAAAAACGATTTTGTTTCCGAAGTTGATCGCAGCGCCGAAGAGATCGTCATCGGAACGCTTAAAAAAGCCTACCCGACACACACCTTTTTAGGCGAAGAAAGTGGCAAACATAAAGCAAGCAAAGCAGCGGATAAACACACCACCGATACATTCGAATGGATTATTGATCCTCTTGATGGCACCACCAACTACCTTTACGGTATTCCTCATTATGCCGTATCCATCGCACTAAAAAAGAACGGCAAGCTGGATCAAGCCGTTATTTATGACCCGGTCAAAGATGATCTGTTTTACGCATCACGCGGTGGTGGCGCATTTTTAAACAAACGTCGCATCCGTGTATCCAAACGCCTGTCACTAAGCAATGCACTGTTAACCACCGGCGTACCCTATCGTCCCGATCAGGCTAAAATCATCGACCAATATCTACTCACCTTGAAAGCATTGATTATCGACACCGCCGGCGTGCGTCGCCCCGGTGCAGCATCGCTTGATCTTGCCTATGTGGCCGCCGGACGCTATGACGGCTTTTGGGAATTCGGTCTTCACGAATGGGACATTGCCGCCGGCGTATTGCTCGTACAAGAAGCCGGTGGACTGGTAGGCGACCTGAAAGGCGGTAATACACACCTGCAAAGCGGGGACATAGTCGCCGCCAGCCCTAAAGTCTTTAAAGACATGATAAAACGGCTTCATTCAGTGCTTAAATAAGAATTACGCCCCCAAAAAAGACTCAGAAAAGGGATATTTGAAGATATAAAAGTACACCTCACCCTTTTTTACGGTTTTCAACCATTCTTCGGGTAGCGTCGTTACACTCCAACATTATCTCGAGAAAATGGCAAAAAAGGGTGGGGGTGTACTTTTATGACCTTATGAGACATATTAGCGCTCTAGCAGGTTGTTGAATTTCTACTGAGACGGCACGATACTGTGTTAAAATAGACCTCAAAATGCTTATTTACT
>JALWMR010000238.1 GCA_027083815.1 Thiotrichaceae bacterium | reverse complement strand
GAATAACAGTGTCAATGCACTTTAGAGGCTCACAAGCTTCCTCTGTGTCCTGATAAATCAGAAGCTATCTAATTTATCATCTTTTGAGAGATACAAGAGGTTCCTTAAACTAGTGTGATTCATTTTAAATTAAGAGTAAACAATGAAAACATTTTCAACAATTTTTATGATTCTTGTGGTTATTGCCGGATTTGTATTGGCCATAACCCCCTTTGTTGCTGACAAGTTCTTCCCCGTGCCGGAGAATGTTGTTAGACAAGCAAAGCCCGAAGCCGCTGCTATGGCATTGAAACAATGGTTTAATTCACCAGAAGCGCAATTTCTCAATGTGCAGGCTATCAATAAAGAATCTTCTCAGGCAAAAACAGCCTGGTTCAGTTTTAGCGTTGGCCGTCGACCGGTAGAAAAATATATCATTGATAAAAAACTACAACAAAAGGAGCTTTCTGGTGATATTTTAAAGCGCGTCTTTTTTGAGGATAATCGCCCTGCAAGCTGGTGGCAACCCGACGCTCTTAATCAAAAGACCTACTTTTCAGGAACCGACCAGGGTAGAAAGGTTGCCTTGATATATAGCCCCAAAGCAAAACGTGGCGTCCTTGTAACATCAACACCCAACACTATAAACCAATAAGTTATTCACTATGTCTGCATCTTCTTCAAAAAAAGTTATTTTTGCCGCTCTTGCTGGTAATACCCTTATCGCAATCACCAAATTTATTGCCTCTGCCTTTACAGGCAGTTCCGCCATGCTATCTGAAGGAATCCACTCACTTGTTGATACCGGCAATCAGGGCTTGTTACTGTATGGAATGAAACAAGCTGCCAAACCAGCCTGTGAGGAGTTTCCTTTTGGCCATGGTAAAGAAATTTACTTTTGGAGCTTTGTTGTCGCAATCATGGTATTTGCATTAGGTGCAGGTGTTTCACTGTATGGTGGTATTAAGCATATCATCCACCCAGTTCATATTGAGGATCCGATTATCAACTATATCGTACTCGCCCTTGCGATACTTTTTGAAGGAGCTGCCTTTTTCTTCGCCTTAAAAGAATTTAAGCAGGTGAAAGGCCAGCTGACTTACCTGGAAGCCGTTAAGCAAGGTAAGGATCCTTCCATGTTTGTTGTTTTATTTGAGGATGGTGCTGCATTATTAGGACTTTTTGTGGCATTGATCGGTATATGGCTGGCTCAGGCAACCGGTAACGCTGTTTTTGATGGAATTGCTTCTGTTGTGATTGGCTTGATTTTAGCAGTCACAGCTATCGTGCTAGCTCGTGAAACCAAAGGCCTTTTAATCGGCGAAAGTGCCGAACCGGCTATTGTCAAAGCCATCCAGGAAATGGTTGACGAGATAGATCCAATAGAGAAGACCAATGAAGTCCTCACCATGCACATGGGGCCAGATTATATTTTGGTGAATGTCAGCGCTGACTTTGCTCCCGAAGCATCATCTGATGATGTCGAAGCTTCCATTGCCGAATTGGATAAGCGTATCAAAGCCCGTTTTCCGAGGGTAAAACGAATTTTTGTTGAAGCAGAATCTCGTGAGCATTTTGATAAGATACACAAGGAAGAAATGAGCCTGTAAGCTTCTCCAATAAGCAACGTAACTGAGTAAAGCCATAAAAAGGTAGGGGGTGTGGTTTATACAAACCTCATTAACAATCTAAGTCGATAGCCATGAAAAATAACCCACAAGAGTCGTTCCAAAGCTTTAGAAACAGCGTTCAAACACTGCTGCTTTCTACAATTACTGCGGAAGGCAAGCCAAACGCCAGCTATGCGCCCTTTGTAACTGGCAAAGCAGTAAATGATGAAGGTAGTTTTTATATTTATGTTAGCCAGCTAGCAAGCCACACCCAGGACCTGTTAAATAACCCTGAATCATCCATTTTATTAGTCCAGGATGAGTCCGATTGTCGTCAAATTTTTGCCCGGAAGCGGATAAATTATCAATGCTTTGTAGAAGAAGTTAGACAGAACGACAGTCGCCATACACTGATT
>JALWMR010000237.1 GCA_027083815.1 Thiotrichaceae bacterium | reverse complement strand
GATATCAGCCCGTCATCAGGGAAGTCATCTGCCGTCATATGTACTTTAATTTCAGGTTTAAAATCATCCGTTCCATCAATATCATTAAGGATATCGTTTAAAGTACAGCCTGCGTAGTTACCTGTGACGCAGGCACCGTTTCCTATAACTGTGTCAACTTGCATATTCAATACGGTCGGTGGACTGGTATCATAAGTTCCTGCTGGCTCCTGAATATCAGTTGCAGTAGTAGACGATAAAACATCTGCAAAACTTGTTGTATTGAAAAGGAGGGTGCTTGAGATCAAGACAAGCACACGAAATCCGAGTGGCTTCATTATTGACATAATACTTCCATGTAAACATTTAAGAGATAAGCAGCTTTTATATCGCGTTAATGGAATCTATAAAGCAACCCAAAGATTAACGGTAGGTTTTTTGTCTTGAACGGTTGCTATTGCCGCAAACGAGCGTTAATGACATCCATTATAATATCAAAATCAAGCTTACGTCTTTTATCCAAAATATCACGATAATGCTTAAGATCAGCTTTAAAAGCTGTAATATTCTGTAGTGCTTTTGCGCTAGCGGGTTCATCCATATAATTTTGATTACTATTTAGCTTTTTCACAAATTGTAACAGCGAATCAAGGCTGTGATTGAAAAAAGGACGAATACTATTTAATCGCTCATTGGGATAATGACTCTTCTTTTCGGCATCATATTCAATCAGTGCTTCAGCAGTCACTTCATCGAGAATATTTTTTGTTTCAGTAATGATTGGTTCTAATCGCTTTTGCCAGTGCTCTGGCAGCCCTTCTAAATAGCTTTCTATGCTAGTAAATTGTGTACGACCTTTTTGAATGATCTCTGGCAGTTTTTCTTTTTGCTCTTTTTTTGTTTTTTTTTTCTGCTTGTATTGTTGCCAACGCTGTTGCCAATCACGTTGCTTTTGTTTAGCAACTTGTTTACCTTTATTGACACTTGATAACAAGCCACTGCCCAGTTTCTTTAAGACAAAATAAGCCAACACAATAACAACAAGAGCGCTAATCAAAAAAAACAGGGGGAGTAACGTAAGCCTTAGCATAGAATCAATATAGTGGTACTGTTGTTGCTATTCAATTTACAAATCCTTTTTTAAACGGACAAAAGCGCCAAAAAGTGGGGGGGTGTACTTCAACATTCTCTGGCAGGTTGTAGAAATTCGCTTAGACGAGTGCGAGACAAGGCAAATCGACCGAAAAAGCGCAGTTTACTGGAGTAAATGAGCATTTAGAGGTCTATTTTAACGCAGTATCGTACCGTCTAAGTAGAACTTCAACAGCCTGCTAGATAGAGATCGGGCAAAGAACAAATACACCTAAGCTAAAGCTGACAAGCCCTTAACTGCTTCTGACCATTTTTTGGTATCTAGCAAAGCAGATCGATTCATAAAAGGCTTTCCGCGCATCCGTAACAGGCGATTGGACGACTCTGCTGACTGATTTATGCGTGCTTTATCAATAACTTCAATAGCCCCCGCCCTGTTATTGCACACCAGTATCATATCACAACCAGCATCCATGGCAGCTTCAGCCCGCTCTGCGTAACCACCCATTACGGATGCACCTTCCATAGTTAAATCATCACTAAATATTACACCATCAAAGTTTAAATCTTTTCTTAGCACAGTTTGCAGCCAGTAAGATGAAAAGCCCGCCGGTTTTGAATCAACTTCAGCATAAATAACATGCGCTGGCATCACCGCATCCAGACCTTCTGGAATCAAATCCTGAAACGGGATTATGTCATTGTTCCATATTTCATCACGGCTTCTGTTATCAACAGGAATTTCATTATGTGAGTCTTCTGTAACAGCTCCATGCCCAGGGAAATGCTTTCCAGTTGATGCCATCCCTGCTTCACGCATGCCCTTGATATATTCTATTGCCAGAGCACTAATTATTTTGGGGTCTCGGCTAAAGGAGCGATCTCCAATCACCTCACTAACGCTATAATCAACATCCAGAACGGGGGCAAAACTGAAGTCTATTCCCATCGCCCTCACCTCTGCTGCCATTAGCCAACCATGATTATAAGCCGCCTGTTTTGCATTATCCTGACGACTGAGTGTTGCTATGGCAGGCAAAGAGGTGAATTCTTCTCGAAAGCGTTGCACCCTGCCCCCCTCATGATCCACAGAAATAAGAATTTCTTTACCTGACTCTTCCCGAATAGTGGCCACTAACTGCTCAAGTTGCTCGGTTGAGTGATAATTTCTGGTAAATAAGATGACACCTCCTGTAAAGGGATGTCTTAACAGCTCCTTTTCTTCGGCGGTTAATTCTGTACCCTCAAGATCTAACATCAATGCTGCAATACCCATGCGCCTTCCCATTTATTGTTTCCATTTAGACAAAATATATTATACCGCGATGATGCCTACTGTTTATAAATTAATCAGCCCTAACGCTATTTCTATCCTAGACTATATAGGTGATTATAATTCATCCCCCTCTAATGGGGTATTTTGACAATTTATTTGAACCATTGATTGCAAAAGTAATATTAGTATATTAGTATTTCCTTAAGTTAGAAATGACTTCTAATTAATACCCTCAAAATCGCTAGGAGATTCACATGAAATTACATATAGCTACAATAGCAACAACAGCAGCATTATTTGCTCTATCTGGTACAGCATCAGCAAACTGGTGGGACGGATGGAATAATGGTAACGGTTCTGGTCAAGGTTACGGCAATGCGCAAGGTAACACTCAAGGTGCCGGTAATGGTGCAGGTAATGCCCAAGGTTCTGGCCAAGGCTGGGGAACAGGTAAAGGCGATGCTGATGGCGAAGTAGATTTCAGCATTACGTTTAAAGGTAAAGGCAAGACCAATATGGATACTGCTGGTAACCTTCAAGGAAATGGCCAGGGCGCTGGTAATACTGCAGGAAACTGGACAGGTAACGGCAATACTGCTGGCAACTTCCAGGGTAATGGACAGGGTCAAAACAGCAACAATGGCTATGGTTCAAATATGCCTTGGGGCAACAACAACTTCGGTGGTTACAATCGTGGATATGCTCCAGCTCCTCAAATGTATGCACCACGCCCAATGCCTCAAGCTCGCATGATGGCACCAGGTTATGCAATGCAAGCGCCAAGCTTTGAGCAGATGCAAGCTCAAATGGAAGCTCAGCGCAAGCAATATGAAGCGTTTGCCAAACAAATCGCAGCACAGCAAAAAGCAGCTATGGAAGCACATCAGAAAGCACAAGCTGCAGCTAAGGCAGCTCCTGCAGCGGCTACTGCACCAGCAGCTAGTGTAAATGTAACAGCACCTGCTACAACAAACTAAACTGAATTAAGTGCAAGTTTTAAAGCCGCCTTCTTTGGGCGGCTTTTTTGTGCCCGAATAAAAGATATAAGCATCTGATTTATATTAACCTTTACTGCTTATCACTACTATCTATACAGTTATCGGGGATTGGCGTTAATTTCTTCTTTTTATATGTCACACTGAACAGGCATAAGGTAAATAATATGCAAATAAATAATAACAGGAATAGAATAAAAACAGGATTTTGACATGAACGTTAATAACGATATACATCAAAGATACAGTGAGGTTGATCTACTTTCTACGCAAGGAAGAATTGGTCGCAGAACATATTTCGTATTTTCAGTTCTTCTACCCTTTATAAGTGTTTCCATTCTTGCAAGTATCGCGGGCATCATTGCCAGGTTCTCCAGCGCCTCCAATAGTAGTTTGGCTAACACACTGGCTTACATTTTACTAGGCTTGGCTTTTGTTACACTTATATCCATCACTGTTCGATTAACCATTCAGCGCTGCCATGACTTTAATAAAAGTGGCTGGGCCGCCCTATTTGCCCTGATACCTCTTGCCAATATTATATATGCATTAATTCCAGGCAATAATGGCCTAAATAGTTATGGAGAGCCACCAGAGCCACCCTCCAGTTTTGTTAAAACTGGTGTTGTTCTCATTGCTTTGTTATTAGCCGGTTTATTGGGTTTCCTTCTTTTTAAAGTTGTTAGTTTATCGACTAGTGCAGATAGTATAGGGTCTCTTGTTCAGAGTATGCTTTAGCTCACGAGCTTTTTAATATCCTCAACAATAAGATAGAGAGTAGGTATTAAAACCAGGGTAAGCAAGGTTGCAAATAAAATCCCAAAACCAAGTGATACTGC
This sequence comes from Thiotrichaceae bacterium, assembly GCA_027083815.1. Classification (GTDB taxonomy): domain Bacteria; phylum Pseudomonadota; class Gammaproteobacteria; order Thiotrichales; family Thiotrichaceae; genus Cocleimonas. The sequence goes on along the minus strand of JALWMR010000237.1, from coordinate 26,779 downwards.
CATCGGTATAAGAAATTGCGCCTGAGTGCTCTTCTCTAAAATAAGAGGCGTTAAACCGGCAAAGGTGGTTAGCGATGTCAACAGGATAGGCCTAAACCGGGCACCTCCGGCAATGCGAATTGCTTTAGCAACAGGCATTCCTTCTTTAATGCGTTTATTGGTGTAATCAACAAGCACCAATGAATCATTAACCACTACACCAATCAAAGCTAGTACACCCATGGCACTGGATATACTTAAACTGATTCCCATTATGGCATGTCCGGCAATAGCGCCTATAATGCTAAAAGGAATAATGCTCATTACCATCAATGGTTGTGTGTAAGAACCAAATGGAATAGCCAGCAGGATATAAATCGTTATCAATGCAAGCATAAAACCAAACCCCAGGCTTTTGCCAAATTTCTTTTGCTCTCGCTGCTCACCTTCCAGATCAAACGTAACGCCCGGATATTCGTTAAGTACATCAGGCAGCCATTTTTTTAAATCAGCAACGACCGAATTGGCATCAACTTTTTCTTTATTCAGATCAGCAGTAATATTAATAATTCGTTGACGATCGACACGACTAATCGTACTTCTACCTTGACCTAGCTTTATGGTTGCGACTTCACTCAATGGTACTTCCGCACCACCAGGTGTACGAATCATCAAATTCTGCAGGTCAGATAAGGATACCCGTTCACGTTTGGGTAGTTGCACCATCACTTTTACTTCTGCCTGATCGCGCTGAACGCGTTGCACCTCATGTCCATAAATAGCATCTCGTACTTGCGAACCCAGCATACCAAGGTTTAGGCCCAGTTGCTGTGCTTCCGGACGAATGCGTAGCTGCACTTCATCTTTGCCACCTTCATAACTATTTTTAATATCATAAAGACCATCATACTCATTCAGCTTTTGTTTGACTTGTTGACCGACAGCATTTAAATCAGCAAAATTGTTTCCCTTCAGCTGTACATTAACAGGGTCACCGCCACGACCAAGTTCAGCCCTAAAGCTGAGTTCTTTGGCACCGGGAATCGGGCCAATCATTTTCCGCCATTCTGATACCAGCTCACGCGATGAAATTGTTGAGGTACGTTCTTCCGGGGGTAATATTTCAAATGAAATCATGCCCAGATGCGACTTTCCTGCAACTCCGGAGCGAGGGCGGAAACCGGCTGTACCCACCATTTGCAAGATATGCTGTATCAGTGTTTTTCCTGTTTCAGGCTCAATATATTTTTGCTGCAAAAACTGCACTTTTTTAAGCATCCGGTTTAAATGCTTTTCAGTAACCTCAACAGGTGTTCCCTCCGGCATTTGCAAGGTTGCAGAGATCACTTCACTTTGTATACGGGGGAAAAAGGTGTACTTATATCGCCCACTTACAACAATGGCAATGGTCAGGATCAATACTGCGATAAACGTGGCAAGCGTTAAATATCGCCAGTTTAGTGCCTTATCAAGAAAGGGACGATATATTTTATCAATAAATAGCTCCAGGCCTCTCGATACTTTTTGCTGAAGCCGTATCAGCAAGCCAGCCTTTGAGCTATCTCTTAATTTCATGTGACGAAGATGAGGCGGCAATATCAGTTTGGATTCAATCAATGAGAATAATAAAACCGGTATAACAACCAGCGGTATTTGTGCAAAAATTTTGCCTCTCACGCCATCAATCATTAATAATGGTAAAAATGCGGCAACCGTTGTCAAAACACCAAACGTCACCGGAACAGCTATTTCTTTAGTCCCTTCAATCGCGGCACGCACGCCATTACCATGTCGCTGTAAATGCGAATAAACATTCTCTCCAGTGACAATAGCATCATCTACCACAATGCCCAGCACCAGAATAAAGCCAAACATGCTCACTAAATTTAGCGTCACACCCAGCTCCGGCATAACAGCCAGTGCTCCCAAAAAGCTAATTGGCACACCAAGACTTACCCAAAAGGCCAAATCGGGTCGCAAAAATAAGGCCAATAAAATCAAAACCAGCCCAATACCTTGTATCATACTTTTTGTTAAGGTATTAATGCGCGCCTTAACCACCTTTGAGCTATCGCGCCAATAGCTAAGGGACAAACCTGCCGGCAAGGTTTGTTTTCGCTGATTAATATAATCAAGCACCGTTTCAGCCACTTGAATAGCACTTTGATCACCCACTCGCGCCACATTAATGAATGCAGCATATTTATTATCAAAACGGCTGTATAGGGTGTCTTCATTAAAGCCGTCATTAATCTGGGCAATATCACCGAGACGAATCAGTGTTCCATTTTTTTTGCTGATAATAACTATGTTGGCGAAGTCCTTTTTGCGATAGGCCTGGCCAAGTGCTCTAACCAGTATTTCGCCAGCATCTGTTTTTATGCTGCCACCGGGTATATCCCGCGATGCATTTCGCACTACCCTGGCAATGTCTGACAGAGTTAGGCCATACTGGCTAAGAATAGACTGTGGAACATTAATACTGATTTCCCAGGGCCTGACACCCCCCATAGAAAGCTGGGTAACATTCGGCAGCGCCCTGATTTCATCTCTTATTTTCTCGGTAAATTGGCGCAGGCTTACATCATCCTTATGATCTTGCTCAAGAACAACAGTAATCACATCACGAATACGCACTAACTGATCGACCACAGGGCGCTCAGCATCATCCGGCAGGGACGAAATCCTGTCCACACGAGACTTTATCTCATTTAACACCACCGTGGTATCATAACGTTTACGTATCTCCGCTCTTACCAGTGAGCGACCTTCATTTGAAAAACTATAAAGTCGTTCAACACCCGGCAAATCAGCAATTGCATCTTCAACTCGAATAGTAATGCCTTGTTCTACTTCGCTAGGCGTTGCGCCTGGGAAGCTAACCGCAATGTTAACCACATCTTGTTCAAAAGCGGGAAACGTTTCCAGAGGGACTTTATTAAAGAGAGAATAAAAGCCCATGATGATAATACCTATCATCAGCAAATTTGCAGCGACCGGGTTTTTCACAAACCACGCAATAACTCCAGTATCAGACATCAGATTAACTCACTACCCGATTAAGGATAGAAACATAGAAACCGGCTGACTGTTCTTTTTCTTTACCAGTCTTTTTTGATTTATTCTTTATTATTTCCTTATTTTTTTGACGAAGACGCTCTTGTTCCAGCGTAAGGACTTTCATTCCTTCTGTTGCCTGCTTTAGTGGCGTAGTTATAAGCTGCCTGCTTTCAGGCTGTTCTTTTAATTTAACAATGGTATGCCTTGATGTGTTAAGTAGTACATCAACAGGAACAATATGAACCTGCCCTTTATTCAATAGTAGTATCTCCTTGTTTTGTCTAACTGCAGATGTGTCGATGACATATACATTTTTAAAGGTGATTCCCTTGATCTGGGCATTAAGATATTGCCCAATCCGCACCGGTGCGGTAACGCCTTCTTTCTCAATAAAAGGTGAGTCTATGCGGGCAATCACCTTAATCTGCCTGCTTTCAGCATCAAGGGCTGCACTGGTTCGCACCACCTTCCCCACCCATGAACTTTTTAAGCGACTATTCGTGCTAGTGAAGGTTACCGTGGGCAATGTTGCTGATTGATTCGTCTTATTTTGAAAAGCCTCTGGTATGCCCAACAACTCATATTGACTTAATGAAACGGGCAAATCGACATAAACATAGTCTGTGGCAACAATGGTTCCCAGATTGGAACCTTTGGTGATAAATTGGCCAATATCAATATTCTTTTTCAGCACCCGACCCCGATAGGGTGCTTTAACCATTGTATGAGATAAGTTTAACGCCTCCTGTTTTTTCCGACTAATAGAAGCATTTATCTTTGCCTGAATAGCCAATTTGCGACTTTTAAAGGTATTTAACTTACCTTGAGCTTCTTCCAGACGTTGTTGTAGCTGATTTAATTTTTGTTGCTCGGCATCCAGAGCAGAACGTGTAATCACTTTTTGTTTTAATAGCCGGGTTAAACGCGCCACCTCAGCTCTACCAATTTTTAAATTGGTTTTTGCCAGCCGATAGGAACGTCTGGTTGATTTTTCCTCTTCCAAAAGCTGGTCAAGCGACGCTTTATTTGCGGCAACATCACTTTCTGCAATAGCTAATGCCGTCTCATAATTCGATGGGTCTATTTTTAACAATGTTTCATTTTTATTAAAATAGCTTCCTTCCTTAAAGCCTTCGGATATTGCTAACACGCGCCCGGATACTTCAGAAATCAGATTCGTCCGGATACCCGCCCTGACAATACCAGACGCCTTCACCGTCACCGTATAATCCTGAGCCTTTAGAGATGCTACCTCAACAACTGGCAGACGCTCTACAAACGGTTTCTTCCTGGCCTCCGGACCGGTAGAAATCAGGTATTTACCAAGCAAAATACTCCCTGCCAACACCGCAAGAGGAAGAACAAGCTTAAAAAACTTCATTTTTGGCATCCTTCTTCTTGCCTGGCATTGGATCAGCCACTTTTTTCATTAATAATACCCTCAGTAAGCCAAAAGAATGTAAACAGATTAAATCTAAAGTACACCCCCCCACTTTTTTGCCATTTTCTCCGCTAAAGGAGAGACTAAATAAGGAACCTGAATAGAACGATATTTCTCAGATCATTAGATGTTTTGATTATGATTTAAACGCTAAGATTGCGCAATTAATCATATTCTATGAGACCTTTGCACAAGAGGATGGCGAGAGAAAAAATAGCGCAATTTTTCTGATTTTTTGTTGATTTGAGAGTAATAGCAGGGCTATTGACCGAAAATATACGAAGAATCAGGTGAATTGATTCGGCAAACAACGCCTCACCCTAACGGGTCAGCTAAAGCTGTTGTCTCGCGTTGCTCGGCTAAGCAATTTTTATCCGTCATATCTTTTGTGCAAAAGTCTCTCTATATCAGAAATCTATCTACAATAAATCTACAACCTTATAGCCTTGTTCTTTTGCAAAGGTTCTCTACAACAGTTCTCAACTTGACACTTATAAAACTCTCGCAAAGCTTTCTAATAAAAAACTTGTATTAGCTCTTTCAAAACAGGATGATTAAGGAAGCTCTGATTAACCTAGATGAAATTCTAGGTTAATCAGAGCTTCCTTAAGCACTTTTATTCACGGTAAACAGTTAATAACTCTATGATAATCCGACCAGCCCAGCAATCTTTCATTCTGATTATTACTTTGTTTCTTAGTTCAGCTTTTAGTTCCACACTTCAGGCAAAACAGATTGATTTATTTATTCTTGCCGGTCAATCTAATATGCAGGGGTGGCGTAGTGATGCAGCGGCATACCCAAAAAATGACAAATTGGATCAATCCATCCCCTTCTATTTTGAAGCCTTGCACTACAGCTCATCAAACAAACATTGGCAGACACTTGGGCCACAAAGAGGACATTTCAGGCAAGGTCATTTTGGCCCCGAAGTGACCTTTGCCCGCGCCCTGAAAAAAGCGCATTTGTCACCCGCAATTTTTAAATATAGCTCGGGCGGTAGCAGTATCAAAATCGACTGGAAAGGCCCCGGCGGGCATGGGCTGTATGATGATATGGTGCAAAATCTTAAACTTGCCATTAATGAGTTAAAGGCACAGGGATATCAGGTTAATATCCGTGCATTAATATGGATTCAGGGAGAAAGTGATGCGAATAACGATCAATTAGCTAATGAGTATTATTGGCACCTTAGAAAGATGTTACACCATCTACGCAGCAATGTACTGCATCAACCTGACTTACCCGTGATCTTAAGTGTTGATGAGCAACACCCTCGGGTACAACAACACCCACAAGTAGTTGACGCTCAAATAAAACTGGCCTTTGATGACCCCACTATCACCTTTGTCTCCATGATGGGCCTGCAAAAGTCCGATGTGACACACTTAACCGCATGGGGGACAATCCAGCAAGGAAAGCGACTTTTTAGCGCTTATAAAGAACTTATTCATTAATGATTGTCAAAACCCATAAGGAGAGCCTGATTAAGTCAATTAGAATTAAGCGCAGAAAAAACTGTCGCTATTTTAGCAAGCTTAAAATAATTGGACTTGATCAGGTTCTCCTTAATACAAGCAATACTCTAGCGCCGTTTGTCTAGAGTTACTTGTCCGGTATTTTACTCTGGCTTAAAATAGGTCTTAGTAAAATAAAAACAAAAAAATAAAAATTGGGGTAACACAATGAATACCATTAAAAAGTCCTTGTTAATCATGGGTTTTTTACCTGTTTTGGCAACATCGGTTGCCTATGCCGATCTACCAAAGGCCTTTGATTACAATAAAGCCTCTGCCAACTATGTCGATAACACAGCCGGTGCTAATGGCGTTTCGAATCCATATTATGTGGGTGGCTCTATTGGCCCTTCAAATGCCAGTAGCTATTGCTCTGGCGCATCAAACTGTGAGGATAAAGATTCTGCATGGAAACTTTTTGGCGGTTACAAACTCAACGAAAAACTCAGTATAGAAGGCGCATACGTTACGCTGGGCGATATCCATAAAAATGGGGAAAATTCGGATGTAACAGCGATAACGGCCGGTGCTGTTGGCACTTTACCCATTACCGAGCAATTTGATGTCTTCGGAAAAGTCGGTGCTATGCGCTGGTCCAGTGATAATACCGATGGCTCTGAAAGCGGTTTTGGTGTTAACTATGGTGTGGGTGCCAAAATGCACTTGAATGAAACGACCAATCTGCGCGCAGAATGGGAAAAATTTCCAGGTATCGACACATCTAAATCTGAAAGTTCAGATATGAGCATGATGAGTATCGGAGTAGAACTGTCAACATACTAATCTGTTAACCAGTGTCTCCTTAAAAATTCACACACATAGAAATAGAAAAAGCAGCGTTACGCTGCTTTTTCTATTTCTATGTGTGTTTTTAATTCTATATGTCTTTTTAACAAAATCTACTCTGGACTAAATGAAGACCCACAACCACAGGTTGTTTTGGCATTCGGGTTACGAATCACAAACTGTGAACCTTCCAGACCTTCTGTATAGTCGATGTCTGCACCCACCAGATACTGAAAACTCATGGGATCAATCAGCAGGGTCACGCCATTTTTTTCAACGGCTGTATCACCCTCATTGACAACCTCATCAAACGTAAAACCATACTGAAACCCTGAACAACCACCACCGGAAACAAAAACACGTAGTTTCAGGTTATCGTTTTTCTCTTCTTCAATAAGACCTTTTACCTTATTAGCCGCTGCATCGGTAAAGTTTAATACGGGGGCAGCACTTGCTGTTTCTACTGTCATGGGAATACCTAATAATTTATCAAAAGAAAGTGGGTCAAGTTTAACCCTTTTTATTCGTTAAAACGAGAAAACCTGAAAAAAGTGGGGGGGTGTACTTTTAAACCTTAATTAAGGAAGTCCTGATCAAGTCCAATTACACTGTCTCTTCATCATAACGTATTAATTTGCCATTTAACTGCGCACCCACCGGTAATTCGATCAAACCGTAATGTACATCTCCTTCAATATGGGCTTTATCAAATAATTCAACCTTGCCTTTTACATAAACATTGCCTTCAACCGTGCCATTTACAATCAAATGATTAACATAAATATCGCCCGTAACCAAAGCACCTTCGTTGATTATCAACAATGAGTTCTCATCTTCAGATTCTGCACCACCTTTTATGGTACCAATGACATGCAAACCACCCTTAAACTTAATCACGCCAACAACGGTGGTATCTTTACCGATCAAGGTATTGATCTGGGCGCGCATTAACTCTTTGGGTTGTTTCTTCCTCGCAAACATTATCAATTCCTGCTTTTATGGCAATAGTGCCGGTTGCATAAGCGCGGTGGTTTCATCAAAACCCAGCATCAGGTTCATATTTTGAACCGCCTGCCCTGCCGCACCTTTTACCAGATTATCAATAACTGATAGCACAACAATCTGATCACTCTCAGGTATTTTATGCACCGCAATACGACACATATTAGAGGATTTTACCGCACGTGTCTCAGGGTGAAAACCTGCCGGTAATACATCGACAAAAGCTTCATTATCATATGCCTTCTCATAAAGCGTCTGTAAATCAACCGTTTCAGAAGCAGTCGACTTCGAATAAAGTGTCGCGTGTATCCCCCTGATAATTGGTAACAAATGCGGCACAAAAGTCAATCCAATCGGGTTACCGGACAACAAAGATAAAGTCTGTGCAATTTCAGGCTGATGACGATGACCTTGCACCGCATATGCCTTAAAACTTTCGCCTGCCTCACTTAATAAATTAGCCACATTCGCCTGTTTGCCAGCGCCACTAATACCTGATTTGGTATCCGCGATAATTGAACTCCTGTCGATCAAATCGTTTTTTACCAGGGGCATTAAACCCAGGGTAACCGCCGTTGGATAACAACCCGGATTAGCGACCAAACGGGCATCTTTGACCTGTGCACGATTTAATTCTGGCATGCCGTAAACAGCCTCTTCCAGCAGCTCTGGGCAAGCATGTGTCATGCCATACCATTTACTCCAGACATCGACATCTTTAATTCTGAAATCAGCCGCCAAATCAATCACCCTGGTATCTGCTTCTAATAAAGCAGGTACATGCTTCATTGCCACACCATTAGGTGTCGCAAAGAACACCAGATCACATTCGGCCAAGGCATCACTTGAGGGGTCGCTAAATTCAAGATCAATAAACCCGCGCAAATTTGGAAACATGGCATCAACGCGACTACCCTGATTTGATCGAGATGTCACATAGCTGATCTCAACCTCAGGATGGGTTGCTAATAAACGTAATAATTCGACGCCCGTATAACCCGTTGCGCCTACAATGCCAATCTTTTTCACGGTTTACCCATTATGCTTTCTTGAAAAGAGTCAATCATAACGTGAAAGCCCTGATAGCTCTACACTATTAACCAAATAATAAACCAAATAAATGGCAAAATATCTAGCCGCTTTTCTGGCACAATAATACTTCCCATGCCTTATACACCTACCTATAATGCCAACCCTATGCCTGTAAACCATCCCACAATACAAAGAGATATTGTTTTAAGCACACTGAATTCCCGCTATATTCATTGTGCATTCGGGCTGCGTTATCTTTATGCCAATCTGGATGAATATCAGCCACAGGCCGTTATTAAAGAATTCACCATTCATGAGCGCCCAGGCGATATTGCAGAGAAGCTACTGGCCTTTAAACCCAAAATAATTGGCTTTAGCGTCTATATCTGGAATGTCACCGAAATAAACAAGGTAGTTAGCGTGCTTAAACAGGTCGCGCCACAGATTATTATTGTGCTGGGTGGCCCTGAAGTAAGCCATTTACCTGATAAACCAGCGGTGGTTGACCTGGCTGATTACACCATACAAGGCCCCGGAGAGATCAGTTTTAAAGAACTGATAAGCCAGCTTTTAAATAGAAAACAACCACTTAACAAAGTAATCGAAGGTAAATCAATACCCCTGGAGCAATTAATACTGCCTTATACTTACTATACCGATGAAGATATTCGCAATCGTATTATTTATGTAGAAGCATCCCGAGGCTGCCCCTTTAAGTGTGAGTTTTGCCTGTCATCACTGGACAAAACATCCAGGCCCTTTGCGCTAAATGCCTTTCTCGATGAAATGGATAAACTACTAAAACGTGGCGCACGTAATTTTAAATTTATTGATCGTACCTTCAACCTTAACATTGCCACCAGTACCACCATTATGGAGTTCTTTCTAGAACGCATGACGGATGACTTATATCTTCATTTTGAGGTAATTCCCGACAATCTTCCCGAAAAACTAAAGCAGACACTACAGAAGTTTCCAAAAAACGCTTTGCAGTTTGAAATAGGTATACAAACCTTCGACCCACAAATCCAGGCATTAATTAGCCGCAAACAAAACAATCAAAAAACCAAGGAGAATTTACGCTGGATAAGAGAATATACGGGTGCACATATCCATGCTGATCTTATTTTTGGGCTGCCTGGTGACACCCTTGAAAACTTTGCAGAAAGTTTTGATGAATTAATCAAGCTTAAACCACAAGAAATTCAAATGGGCATTCTAAAACGTCTGCGTGGCGCGCCGATTAATCGCCATACCGAGCAATATCAGATGCACTACAATACCGACCCACCTTATACGGTGCTGAGTACCAGCACGATCGACTTTCTCACCATGCAGCGTTTTCATCGCTTTGCACGATATTGGGATTTAATCGCCAACTCGGGGCGTTTTCAGCATACTTTAGCGCTGATTTTAAGCACCGAATTGAAGGATTCACATCACAATACACCGTTCTTTCGTTTTATGACGCTCAGTGATGCGTTGTATAAACGTGTAGGAAGCACGTGGAAAATTGCTTTGCCACGCCTCTATCAACACCTTTTCCACGTATTAACTGAAGATATGCAGGTTTTACCTGAAGAAATCCAGAGCGTATTAGCCCAGGATTTCAAAAAGTCTGGTCAAAAAGGAGAACTCGACAGGCTTTTAAACAAAGAGAAAAAACAACGTGCAGGAATCGCAAATAAAAGACAGCAAAATCATGCTTGCTAAATTAAAAATGCGCCCAATAATGACTCAGAGGCATACCGGATAGTTGTTTCAGTTACCCATTCACCCCCTATTTGACAATGAAGCAAGCCAAAAGAGACTTCTGGTTAATGTAGTGGAATAATAAGCCAAATAGTTTTTTTAAACCGCGAATGGTATAGTCACTCCCTTTCACGCTAGCAGCACCGATAAAGCTACACAGATTAAGAAGCAATCACGAATGATAAACAGTATGATAAATAGAATTAACTATCACTTAGTACTCTCTCGTCGAGCCAGTATTTTTGCAACTTTAGTTATTCTGGGCGGTTGTTTAAGCTCTCCCCCCAATGGCACGAAGTTAATAGAAGATGCGAATGCGAAAGAGTCTACTATTGGTAGCACACAAACCAGTGCGGTTATTCAAACTAAAGTGGATAAAACACAGGCAGACGTTACTAAAATAGATCATTTATCACCGCGCCACTCATTTGAGTTGAAGCTAGTTAACAAAATGTTAAAACGCTTCCATTACAAAAAATTCAAACTGGATGATGCTTTCGCTGCAAAAATTCTGGATCAATACCTCGATCGACTTGACCCCCGCAAAATGTACTTCACTCAGGCGGATATTAATCAATTTAATAAATATAAGAATCTGGTTGATGATTATATCAATGCCGGCGAAACAGAAGTTGCCGTCAATATTTTTAAAATCTACCAGCAACGAGTCAAGGAACGTGCAAAATTTGCTGAATCACTGATTGGCAAAAAACTGGACCTGAATACGGATGAAACCTATAACCTTGACCGGGAGGAAGCTGCCTGGGCAAAAGATTCCAAAGCGCTTGATGCGCTCTGGACAAAGCGAATCAAGAATGATTATATCAATCAGATTCTGGCCGAGAAAACGCCTCAGGAGACGGCAAAAAAACTAAGCAAGCGCTACCAGAACATGGCTAAGCGATCATTGCAAATCAAGCCAAACGATCTTTTCCAGACAATTGTTAATGCCTATGCAAGTGCGATTGAGCCACATACTTCTTACTTGTCTCCACGCTCATCCAAGCAATTTGATATACAAATGAGCCTTTCCCTAAGTGGTATTGGTGCGGTGTTAAGAACGGATGAAGACTACACTAAAATTGTTAGCGTTGTTCCCGGTGGCCCTGCTGATCTATCAGGAAAAATCTCTGCTGGTGACAGGATTATTGGTGTGGGTCAAAAAACCAAAGATAGTATTAAGGATATCGTCGGCTGGCGCTTAAGCGATGTGGTTAATCTAATTCGTGGTAAAAAAGGCACCACAGTGGTGCTCTCAATATTGCCCCATGAAACCGGTTTAAGTGGCAAGCCAGAGACGGTCTCTATTGTCAGGGACAAGATAAAACTGGAACATCAGGCGGCCAGCAAACGTATCATTGAAGTAGACCGTCCTGGCTCTAACGGCACGGAAAAAGTAAAGGTTGGTGTCATCAAACTGCCCTCTTTTTACATTGACTTTAAAGCACGCAACCGCGGCGATACCGATTATGCAGGGACTACAAGAGATGTGAAAAAACTACTGCTTGAGCTTAAAAAAGAAGGCATTAATGACCTGATTATTGACTTGCGTGGCAATGGTGGAGGTTCGCTCAGCGAAGTTGTTTCCCTGACAGGATTGTTCATTAAAAACGGGCCGGTTGTTCAGATTAATGATTCAAGCGGTCGCACCGATATTTTGCGCGACAATAACCCTGAGGTTGTCTGGGATGGGCCAATGGCTGTGATGATCGACAAAGGCAGTGCATCCGCCTCTGAAATCTTCGCTGGTGCCATTCAGGATTATAAGCGCGGTATCATTATTGGTGAAACCAGCTTTGGTAAAGGCACGGTGCAAACCATCTTGCCATTAGGCTCCTATACCCGTAAATCATTTGATAAGCCACTGGGGCAACTCAAAGTAACCACGGCACAGTTCTTCCGCGTTAATGGTGATAGCACACAGCATAAAGGCGTGGTTCCCGATATTTCATGGAATCTACCTAAAATTGATGCTGACCTGGGAGAACGTGCCTACAAAAATGCGTTGCCATGGAGACACCTAAAGGCGGTTCCTCATAATGACTATCGACACTTTTTCTCACCGACTGCCATCAAACAGGCGGCAGAAAAATCTTTGCAGCGTCGTATGCATACACCCAAATATGTAACGACTTTAAACAGACTTAAACTACTCGTTAAAGCCGGTAACGAGAAAACACTTTCTCTAAATCTTAAAAAACGCAAGGAAAAGAGAGCCAAGTTTAACAAACAATTACTGGCTCTCGAAAATGAGTTACAAACTGACGATGGTTTACCCGCTTATAAAACAATAAAAGAGCTTCAAGATGCTCAGGAAAAGAAAAACGACGATATTTTCACTAAGAAGAAAGATATTGATGTGTTTCTGAATGAAACAGCACATATTTTGACTGATTTGCAATACAGTAATCAACTATCGGCTGCAAAATAAGCCTTACAAGCCACTAATAAGTACACCCCCTACCTTTTTGGCTCTTTTCTTAGAGAAAAGAGCCAAAAAGGTAGGGGGTGTACTTATTTATATTAATTAAGGAATCTAAAATTGATCAGGGCGATTCAACGAGTCCATTTTCCCCGATATTTCTTGTTAAATACATCAAAATAGCCAAAATTAACAACAATAGAGCCGTTCCTGCCAGCAAGGCATAGTCTTCCAGCTTTAACAATGAATACAACATGCTGTATAAGCCCGTGAGCAGTAGCACAATAATAGCTGTCCTGCCAATGCTTCTGATGGCTGCATAGGCGTATAGACTAATCATGGTTATAATAATCAATGCTGCTGAAATATAGGCTTTAAAGAAACCGGCATGTTCGGCCATAGACAATAAGGTCAAATAAAACAGGGAAAGAGCCAACCCAATAATGCCATATTGCACAATGTGTAAACGTCGCCCTATTCCCAATTCAAATATCAGGAAAGTTATATAGGTTAGGGCAAAAAATAACACACTGTATTTAATCGCCCTGGTGATTTGTGAATACAAGGAAACGGCTTCAAACAAATCCACTCCGGCAACAAATTCATTTACATTGAAAGTCTGCTTCTCTATCACCCAGCGTTGCGGATAGTTTCTGGCCAGATGAGGTACAGACCATTTGGCAAGAAATCCATCTTGACTAATCTCATGTTTATCGGGCAATACATTGCCTTTAAAACTGGGATGTGGCCAGTCGGAACGGATTGTTACGTTGGTTGTCTTTCCAAACGGACTAAAATAAAACCCCTGGCTACCGTTAATATTTATGCTTAATTTAAAGGTGTATTTTTTATCTTTACCAAGCTTCTTTTGCATGTGTTGACTATCAATTGTTTCCCTTTCACCCAATGAAATCGGTGCATGAAAGCCACCAGGAAATATCCTGGTTATGCGAGTTCCGGGTTCAAAGTCAAATCTTTCTTTCTGTGAATGAAGCGCGTTTTGGCTATCCCATTGTAAACCTGAGACTTTATTGATCGCCTGAGTATCCGATACCCCCAACGCCAACCAGGCTTGATCCCAGTGAATCGTTTCTACATGACTGGACAAGGCATTGATATCAGGGCGGGTAAAGCCTCCTGAGATTGTTAAATCCGCTGTGTAAACCAGTGACTCGTATAAACTACGTTTACGTTTTTGCCCTTTTAGGTCAACATTAAAATTTAAATCTCCGGGCAAGATGATAGCCGTTCGCTGCTGGAAAGAAACCTTATTCACTTTACGCTCATTACCATCTTTATCTGTTTTCACGACTTCTGACACATACTTTTCAGTAAAAGGAATCAGCAATGCAGGACCTTGCAGTTTTTGCGGTTTACCCCAGGTTGAAGCAATTTCATTGATAACACTCTGATACAAACTGCTTCTTTCATAAACGACATCGTTTACCATATTGACTGGTATGGTCATTAAACCAATCAAAATACTTATTACAACAAAGCGAAACAAGATGGAATCCTTGAGCTGTCTAATATCCCCGAAATAACTTTTAAGGGTAGCCAGGCCTCCATCCTGAGCATTTTCCGAGGTTTTAATTAAGCCTGCTTTCCTTGCCAGAAACAGGATTGAAATAACAAATCCGGCTAGAAAAGCCAGCAAAAACAGTAAACCGATGAAGCTTATTATAATATCCATCACACTATCTCCTCCAAATTATTGAGGCGATAGAATAAAAAGTATTTAAAGAGGAATGATGATGGGTCTTGCTGAAAAAAAGGATCTTCTATGAAATTTTTGTGCAGAAGCCAGAGATTGGCTAAAGAGCTGATTAAGGGAGGGGAAGCTATGCTACTTTTTGCTTTCCACAATTTTTTTCCGAAGTTGCTTGGCCTGCAAGCGTTTAAAACGATTTAAAGTTTCTTTAAACTCTTTGTGTACCTTGTCTTTTTCAACATAGTTTTCAGTAATGGCCTGTTGATAAATGCGTAAATTATCAAGCACATCGTCCATGCGACTTTCTATGGCATTTCGATGCGTAATTTCTTTGGCATGTTCAAACTGAAGCTCCAACTTTTCCAGTTTGTCTGACTGAACCTTATGGCGGGATTTCAGGAGATCAATCGTTAACTGCGCCATACGTAACTTGGCGTTATAGGCCTTTACCACCTCTTCTTCATTATTATAAATAGAAAGCAAACGGATATCTTCTTCTTCCTGAAGCTTGCGCAATTTGGCTTGTTCCTTTTCTGTTTTTTGTTTCCTTTTCTTTAATTCAGCGATCTCTTTAAGCTGTTTTTTACGTTTGGCAGAAATGACAACTTTCTGTTCAATCCCCGATTTACTGAGCTCAACATGGCCAAGCTGGGCATCAGAAGGCGGCACACTATAGGAATAGTGGACAACGCCTTTTGTGTCGGTCCAGCGATAGTAAGCCGCCTGGGCCACCATCGGCAGGCTTGCCAAAAGTACTAAACCATATTTTTGTATTTGCTTCATTATTATTGTTAGATAGCTATGGGTTATTTATGAATGAAAAGCTTATTGAGTTAACTCGATAAAACGCTGAAGGTCTGCGCGGTAATTCTTTGTTAGTTTTGCCATCTCCTTCTCGTTATCTTGCAACGCTTTTTCATATTGTTTAATGGTTGCATTGATATCAATAATTTTAGTTTGTAACGAATTTACAGTTGCCTTATGTGTGCTAACCGATTTCTTTTTCTCAAGCTTGACAACCTTCTTTGTTAGTTTATTACGTTGTGCTTTTAATATTTTTGAGTTACCAATAATGAGATTTATTTTATTTTCAAAGTAATGAATCAGATCATTTTCATCTTCATACGTTGTTAATAAATAATTATCCCTTCTTTTCATTTTCTCATGTTCTTTGTGTTGAATCTGTTCAAGCCTTTGCTGTTCTATTTTTGAAGCAAGTAACAGTGCCTTTTCTTCTCTAGCTTTTTTAATCTCTTCGGGGTTTACTACCTTTCGAGTAACGCCTCGACTATCAAGCTCAGCATGACCTTTTTTGGTTGCTGAGGCGGGAACTTTATCGGAGAAATGGACTTCACCCGATTCATCAACCCAGCGATATAATCCAGAATAAGCAGTGGAAGAGGCCATTATTAATAGCCCTGCTATAACCATTTTTTTCATAATTTTATTACCAAATTTACCAATTATTTTAATTATTCTTCGATTCTAACATAGTCATTTTTAAAAAAATCAAATTCCCGACGAATGAACGCTTACATGATGGAAACTCTGAATAACCTTGCAATAAACCATAGCAATAATGCTAAGCTGGTTTATAATCTCAAGGATCTACAAAAGAGCATCTATTATGAAGCCCCATCAGCAAGCATTTCTTAACTTTGCCATTCAGAACAATGTCTTAAAATTTGGCGAGTTTACCCTTAAATCAGGTCGGCTTAGCCCCTATTTCTTTAATTTTGGCCTGTTCCAAACCGGAGCCTCACTAGCAAAGTTAGGTGATTATTACGCACAAACAATAGTCGATTCCAAACTTGAATTTGATATGTTATTTGGGCCAGCTTACAAGGGCATTCCCCTGGTAGCAGTAATTGCAGCAAACCTGTATGAAAAACACGGCCTTGATTTCCCCTATGCCTACAACCGCAAAGAAGTAAAAGATCATGGTGAAGGCGGTAATATTGTCGGCGCCCCTTTGCAAGGCAAGGTCCTGGTGGTTGATGATGTGATTAGTGCAGGAACCGCCGTCCGTGAGGCGGCTGATATTGTTAAGGAGAATAAGGCAGAGCTGGCAGGTATTGCTATTTCGCTAGACAGGCAAGAGAAAGGTCAGGGTAAACAATCAGCGGTACAGGAAATTGAAGAAAGCTATGCGATTCCTGTACTAAAGATTATTGGTTTGAATAATGTGATTCAATATATTACCGAATCAGTCAAAGACCCTGAACTACTGGATAAAATCAAGGCTTATAGAGAGCAATACGGGGTCAGTTAAGGGATTAGTATAAAGAAGAGACATATTTATTGGAAATTTAAAGTACACCCCCCAGCTTTTTTACAATGAAGCTATCCGCTCAACCGCCTTTTCAAGGTTCTCCATACTGGTCGCAAACGACAACCGTATATGACCAGGCAAGCCAAAGGCACTGCCCGGAACCAGTGCAACTCCGGTTTTATCCAGCAGGTGCTCGGCTAATTCGGTATCATTAGTAACACCCTCAACGCGAGCAATTAAGCCTTCCACATTAGGAAAACTATAAAAGGTGCCGTCTGATTCCAGACAGTCAACCCCGTCAATTTCATTAAGTGATTTCACTACAAAATCATGGCGTTCTTTAAAAGCTTTTATCATTGGCTTGATGCATTCCTGATCGCCATTTAATGCTTCAACGGCCGCATATTGCGAAATAGACGTTGGATTAGACGTGCTTTGCCCCTGTATCTTTTTCATCCCTTTAATCAACTCAGCTGGCCCGGCTGCATAACCGATACGCCAACCTGTCATGGCATAAGCTTTGGATACGCCATTAAGCACCACACAACGATCGTACAGCTCAGGTGTTGCATTAAGAATATTACTAAACTCCCGGTTACCAAACAGGATTAATTCATACATATCGTCCGTTGCAACAATAATATCCGGGTGTTTAAGTAGTACCTCACCCAGAGCTGCCAGCTCTTCTTTTGAATACAAAACACCGGTTGGATTGGATGGACTGTTAAGCACAAACAAGCGGGTTTTATCACTAATTGCAGCCTCCAGTTTTTCTGGAGTCAGTTTAAAGTTGCTTTCCTGCCCCGCTTCTACAATGACGGGTATACCACCGGCAAGCAACACCATATCAGGATAAGATACCCAGTACGGCGCTGGAATAATGACTTCGTCCCCATCATTTAACAGTGCCTGACATAAATTGGAAAAGCTTTGCTTGCCACCACAGGATACCAGTACCTGATCTGCCTCATAGTCAAAGCCATTGTCGCGTTTAAACTTCTTAATAACGGCTTCTTTTAGTTCGGGTATACCATCAACTGCTGTATAGCCGGTTTTATTTTCAACAATGGCATTAATGCCTGCTTCCTTGATATGAACAGGCGTAGCAAAATCAGGCTGGCCAACCCCCAGATTAATAATATCCCGACCTTGTGCTTGCAACTGCTGCGCCAAAGCGCTAATTGCCAATGTCGGGGAAGGTTTTACACGTTGAACACGCTCTGAAAGCTGAATGGCCATTAGATTAAATCTCAAAAATTTAGGGTTTAGATTATGGGTTTAGTATGGGATGAAATATACTCTATCCTGTCTACCAGTAAAGAAAAATTTACCAGTAAAACAACAAGAGCAAAGTGATGCAAAAACCTTTTGATTTACATACAGAATATTCACCCGCAGGTGATCAACCTGCTGCCATTAAATCGCTGGTCGAGGGCTTAAATGATGGCCTAATGCATCAAACCTTATTGGGTGTTACGGGTTCTGGAAAAACCTTTACCATGGCCAATATTATTGCTCAAACGAAACGCCCTACAATTATCATGGCGCATAACAAAACACTGGCGGCGCAGCTTTATGGCGAGATGAAAGAATTCTTTCCAAATGGCTCGGTAGAATATTTTGTCTCTTATTATGATTACTATCAACCTGAGGCCTATGTGCCCGCATCGGGCGTTTATATTGAAAAAGATGCCTCCATTAACGACCATATAGAGCAGATGCGTCTATCTGCAACCAAGGCGCTGATGGAGCAATCCGACACCATTATCATTGCAACTGTTTCGGCTATTTACGGTTTAGGTGATCCAGAATCCTACCTGAAAATGATGCTCCATCTGGATCGCGGCGAACGCATTGACCAGCGCGCAATTTTACATCGCCTTGCCGAGCTACAATACACAAGAAATGATGTTGAACTGGCTCGTGGCACTTATCGTGTTCGTGGCGATGTGATTGATATTCATCCAGCCGATTCTGATATAGAGGCGGTTCGCATCGAACTATTTGATGATGAAATTGAGCAACTCAGTTACTTTGACCCTTTAACAGGTGAAGTATTACGCCGCGTTCCGCGCCTGACTGTTTATCCCAAAACTCACTATGTTACCCCGCGAGAAAAGCTATTGTCAGCCGTCGATAAGATTAAGCTTGAGCTAAAAGAACGACTGGAGGTTCTTTATGGCAAAAATCGTTTAGTCGAGGCACAACGCCTTAAAGAGCGCACCCAATACGATATTGAAATGATCGTTGAGGTCGGCTATTGCTCCGGCATTGAAAACTACTCACGTTATTTATCCGGACGACCTCCAGGTGCACCACCCCCCTGTTTATTTGATTATTTACCCAAGGATGCACTGGTCATTGTGGACGAATCACATGTCACCATTCCGCAAATTGGCGCCATGTACAAAGGCGACTTTTCACGTAAAACCAATCTGGTTGAATATGGTTTTCGCCTGCCCTCTGCACTGGATAATCGCCCCCTGCGCTTTGATGAATTTGAAAAGCTGGTTCCACAAGTCATTCATGTTTCTGCCACGCCTGGTGATTATGAAAAAGAGCACAGTGACAATATTGCCGAACAGGTTGTACGTCCCACCGGTTTACTTGACCCTGAAATTGAGATCCGTCCAGTTACCACTCAGGTTGATGATGTTATGTCTGAAATCACTGAGCGTGCTGAACGTAATGAGCGCGTTCTCGTCACCACGCTGACAAAGCGCATGGCAGAAGATTTAACCGACTACCTGCTGGAACACGATATCCGGGTGCGCTATTTGCATTCAGATATTGATACCGTTGAGCGTGTAGAAATTATTCGTGATTTACGTTTGGGTGAATTTGATGTACTGGTAGGTATCAACCTGTTACGAGAAGGGCTGGATATGCCTGAAGTTAGTTTAGTGGCCATTCTGGATGCCGATAAAGAAGGCTTTTTACGCTCGGAGCGTTCCCTGATTCAAACCATTGGACGAGCCGCCCGAAATGACAAGGGTAAGGCAATTCTCTATGCCGATAAAATAACAAAATCAATGCAGGCTGCTATTGATGAAACCGAACGGCGCCGTAACAAACAACTGGCTCACAATAAACAACATGGCATCACACCCACCACTATTAGTAAAAAAGTAACCGATATTATGGAAGGAGCGTATGGAAGCTCAGTTCGTAGCAGAAACACCCGCAAGCTGGACAAAGTAGCCGAACAAGCCGCTAACTATAAAACCATCACACCCGATCAAGCCTTTAAAGAAATCATTAAACTGGAAAAGAAAATGTTCCAGCATGCCAAAGATCTTGAGTTTGAAGAGGCGGCACAAGTCAGGGATCAAATTAGTAAATTACGAGAGTTGGTCATGCAATAAGATACCTTTGCATAAGAGGATGGCGAGAGAAAAATTAGCGCAATTTTTCTGATTTTTTGTAGATTTTAGGCTAATAGCAGGGCTATTGACCGAAAAACTACGAAGAATCAGGGAAATTTATTCGGCAAACAACGCCTCACCCTAACGGGTCAGCTAAAGCTGTTGTCTCGCGTTGCTCGGCTAAGCAATTTTTATCCGTCATATCTTTTGTGCAAAGGTCTCAATAATAAAAGCACAAAAATTGAACAAACTATCAACGAACAATGATGCATCAATTTAAAGCGCTGTAAAAAATGAACCAAATCATGTAAACTGCCACCCAGAGACATATAACTAAATTAAAAAAAGTTTAGGGCAAATTACAGATTCAAATCAAATATTTACGTTAGTCAAATTTCGTGTACAATACGCGCGATTAAATTCACTCGCTTGTTAGTCATCTATAAAAGCAATAATAACGTAATAGATAAATGCAGACGAGGTTGAACAGTAATAGTTTGCTCATGGAAAGCTATCATCAGGAGATAGGAATGACAATTTCAAAAACGACATCAATTACCCGCAAATCAGCACTTCCAGTTGACGGTATTGAACCTTACATCGAAAAAGATGGTGAGGAGTATATGAATGAAGCACAGCTTGCACATTTTAGAAATATTTTGCTTGCATGGAAACAGTCCCTGATGGAAGAAGTCAACCGCACCATGGATCATATGCAGGAAGAGGCCAGTAACTTTTCTGATCCAGCCGATCGTGCTACTCAGGAAGAAGAGTTTACACTTGAACTTCGGGCGCGTGACAGAGAACGCAAACTGATCCGAAAAATTGACAAAACCATTGCTCGTGTAGACGCGGATGACTACGGTTATTGTGATGCCTGCGGCATCGAAATTGGTTTACAGCGCCTTGAAGTACGCCCAACGGCCGAACTGTGCATTGATTGCAAAACCACTGAGGAAATCAAAGAAAAGCAAATTGCTTAAATTTTAAAAACACGGCTTTCTGACTAATCACGGGGATTACAGATAAATGTCTGATAATCCCTACCTTGCCAAGAAGAACTCTGCCAAGGCCTATATTGGGCGTTTTGCCCCTTCCCCGACAGGCCCACTTCATTTTGGATCATTAATTGCTGCCACAGCAAGCTATTTATGCGCAAGGCAGAAACAGGGTCAGTGGTTATTGCGTATTGAAGATGTGGATATACCACGCACCCAAAAAGGCGCAACGCAAGCAATTATTCAAGCCCTTGAAGAATACGGCTTTGAATGGAGTGGTAACATTCGTTATCAAAGCGAACAGTGCCAGGACTATCAGGATGCATTAGATCAGTTACAGGCATTCACCTATCCTTGCAGTTGTACCCGTAAATCACTTCAAGCCAGAGCTGCTACAGGCACATTTTCTTATATTTATCCGGGTTACTGTCGCAATGGTTTAAGCCAGCCTCAAGCCAGCCAGACCAGCATGCGCCTAAGGAGTGATATTAACAGCTGCCTAAACAAGGCTGATTTTATTGAACTATGCCAGGCAACGCCCTACAGTCAGCATATTGAAAAGGAAGTCGGTGATTTTATTCTAAAGCGCAGCGATGGGCTGTTTTCCTATCAACTGGCTGTCGTTGTCGATGACCACTTGCAAGGCGTTACTGATATCGTCCGTGGTGCCGACCTGTTTAATAACACGCCCAGACAAAACTATCTGCAATGTCTATTAGGCTATTCACAACCCCGATACCTGCATTTTCCGGTGGCCGTTTACGACAACGGGAAAAAACTAAGCAAACAAAATGCCAGCGCGCCAATCAGCCTGCAAAAAAAACGAAGCACCCTGCTCCTGGCACTTCAATTCCTGGGTCAAGCGCCACCCAGGCTAGATAATTTCTCATCAATTGATGACATCTGGCAATGGGCAGTGCAGAATTGGGATATTGATCTTATCCCTAAAAGACTGACTCAAACGATACATGACTACGAAAACTGAACAAACAAACGCACCCTCTGCCTTAATGCTACTCAGTAGCCACTGTGCCCACTGTCCCGGTGTACTCGATTCATTAGCCAAACTGATAAAAAGTGGCGACCTTGGTGAACTAAGAGTGGTTAATCTTGAACAGCATCCCGAAGCAATGCAGGAATACAAGGTACGCTCAGTACCCTGGGTACGCATTGGCAAGCATGAAATAACCGGTGCCCAACCAATGGAAGCCTTTAAACAGCGCATTGAATGGGCTAAAAAAGAGCAATCAGCTGATGATAATACGGCTGCAGATTTTGATTTTCTATTATCAGACGGCCAGGCAAACAAAGTCATTGAAGCCATAAAAAAAGACCCGCATAAAATGGATGCCATTATGGATTTACTGGCTGATCCAAGAACCGTATTAAGCACTCGAATTGGAATTGGAGTCGTCCTTGAAGAATTTTCCGGTACTGAACCACTAAAAAAACTGATTCCAAAACTGGCGGAACTTGCCAAGCATGAGGATTCACGCATCCGCACTGATGCTGTACATTATTTGGGAATGACAGCCGACAAGGAAGCTATCCCCATATTAGAAGCGGCAAAAGAGGATAGCGATCCAGAAATCCGCGAAATTGCAGCAGACTCGCTAGAGGCCATTCAAGAAGCCCTGGAAAACGGATAACTAACATGCTAATCCGGCTGCCACTCTGGCTGAGCAGTACTATCCGTGAAATATTTACCATCAGCTTTGATTTATTCAAACTGATGGTGCCTGTCATTATCATTGTTAAGCTCATCGAAGAGCTTGGCGGTATTCAAACAATTTCAACAATTCTTGAGCCGGTTATGCAACTGGTTGGCTTGCCTGCATCCACTGGTCTGGTCTGGGCGACCACCATGTTGACAAATATTTATGGTGGAATGATTATCTTCATAACGACCAGTACCGAGCCACTCAGTATTGCACAAGTCACCGTACTGGGCACAATGATGCTACTCGCTCATGCTTTACCAATAGAAGTCCGCATTGCTCAAAAAGCAGGCGTTCGTGTCTTCTATACCTTGCTATTACGCATTGGTGGTGCCCTATTATTAGGTTTTTTATTGCATCAGTTTTACACTGCAAGCAATACACTCACTGAGGCAAATCACCCTGTCTGGAAGCCTATTATAAGCAACGACCCTTCTCTTTTGGCATGGGGAATTAGCCAGCTTAAATCCCTGTTCCAGGTGTTCCTGGTTATTGCCGCACTGGTCATTTTTCTAAAACTGCTAAAGCTCAGTGGCATTGAACGCTTGCTGGAGATTATGCTGAAACCGCTACTCAAAGTATTAGGTTTATCCGAAAAAACCACCTCTATCACCATTATAGGGATTACTCTGGGACTAACCTATGGCGGTGGTCTGCTCATTAACGAAGCCAAACATGGCAAGCTTACAAGCATTGATATTTTTGGCGCACTATCCTTATTAGCAATCTGTCATAGTCTTATTGAAGACACTCTGTTAATCATGCTACTTGGGGCCGATTTAAGTGGTATTTTGTATGCACGCTTGATTTTCTCTCTTCTTTTGGTTGCCATTATTATCCGCCTCGCACGCCATGCAAATTCACAATTTGTAAATCGATTTTTCCTTTATCCAAATCAATAAGCCACATTGAAGCCCTGAAGATAGTTTTTCGGACACGCGCCTGCGCGTGAGTTCCAGCCAGGGTATCAAGCTTGCTGTTAGCAGTCAGTCATAGCCGATACCGATCAGACCCCAAAAAAAAAGCCTCATCAAATGATAAGGCTTTTTTTCATTCCACCGCAAAAACTAGTTTTTCTCTTGATCGACCAACTTGTTAGCCGTAATCCAGGGCATCATGCCACGTAATTTTGCACCTACCACTTCAATGCCGTGCTCTGCATTAAGACGACGATAGCCCGTCATGGATGGGTAGTTGGCAGCACCTTCAGCAATAAACTTTTTGGCATATTCACCAGACTGGATATTATCCAGCGCTTCGCGCATTGCCTTGCGTGATTCTTCATTGATGACTTTAGGGCCGGTTACATACTCACCGTATTCGGCATTGTTTGAGATGGAGTAGTTCATGTTGGCAATACCGCCTTCGAACATCAAATCAACAATCAGTTTCAGCTCATGCAGACATTCAAAGTAGGCCATTTCCGGCGCATAACCCGCATCAACCAGGGTTTCAAAGCCCGCCTTAACCAGCTCAACCGCACCACCGCAAAGTACTGCTTGCTCACCAAACAGGTCAGTCTCACACTCATCACGAAAAGTGGTTTCGATAATACCAGTGCGACCACCACCAATACCGGAGGCATAGGCAAGAGCAATTGCTTTGGCATTACCGCTAGCATCCTGCTCAACCGCGATTAAATCAGGTACACCGCCGCCACGAACGAACTCTGAACGAACGGTATGACCCGGAGCCTTGGGCGCAATCATAATAACATTCAGATCTTTACGCGGTACAACCTGATTATAAACAATGGCAAAACCATGAGCGAATGCCAGGGTAGCACCCTCTTTTATATTGGGTTCAATTTCATCACGATACAATTGTGACTGAAACTCGTCCGGTGTCAGGATCATAATCACATCTGCTCCGGCAACAGCCGTGGGCACATCGGCTGTTTTCAGCCCAAAACCTTCTGCTTTGGCAATTGATGCTGAACCGGGGCGTAGACCAACAGTAACATCAACACCCGAATCCATCAGATTTGCTGCGTGCGCATGGCCTTGTGATCCAAAACCGATAATGGCAACTTTTAAACCCTTTATAACGGCTAAATCACAATCTTTATCGTAATAAATATTCATATTCCTTCTATTCCTTTCAATAAATTAATCTGAAAAGTACACCCCCCACCTTTTTGCCACTTTTGTCGGAGAAAAGGCCAAAAAAGGTGGGGGGGTGTACTTTTTAAAAGTTAAAACTAAATTTTGAGTGCATTATTGCCCCGTGTAATGCCCATTGCGCCCGAACGAACCACCTCTACCACTTTATGGTCTTCCATGGTCTCCAAAAATCCATCCAGCTTGTCCGGACGTCCGGTAATTTCCAGGGTGTACATTCTGTTTTTAACGTCAATCACGCTGGCACGAAAAATATCCGCCATACGCTTGATAGAGGCACAGGATTCCATATCTTTTGCGGCCACTTTTACAAACATAATTTCACGTTCTATATGGGCGTAGTCAGACAGCTCCATCACTTTAACAACATCAATTAACTTATTGAGTTGCTTTACAATTTGCTCAACTGACGCATCATTTCCCTTGGTTACCAGAGTCATCCGCGACAAGGTGGGGTCATCGGTAGGGGCAACCGTTAAAGATTCGATATTGTAACCGCGTTGTGAAAACAAACCGGAAACGCGCGAAAGCGCACCGGTGGCGTTTTCCATCAAAATAGAAATAATATGACGGCTGCGACTGGGATCGTATTCTCTAATAGACATAATTATTTGCTCCCCTGCATATCATCCAATGCATCTTGCTTATCAAGGTACATTTCATTATGACCGTAACCTGCCGGAATCATGGGATAAACATTACCCTGCGGTTCTGTAATAAAATCAAGGAAATACAAATGCTTGGTGTCATTAATGGCCTCTCGCAAAGCGCCTTCAACATCCGCTGGTTTATCAATACGCAAGCCTCTATGACCATAAGCCTCAGCAAGTTTAACAAAATCAGGAAGTGACTGGTTATAGGTCATGGCATAACGCTCTTCATAAAAGAACTCCTGCCATTGACGCACCATGCCCAGATAACCATTATTCAAATTGATAATATTCAGCGGCAATTGATACTGCTTGCAAGTACCTAATTCCTGAATACACATCTGAATGCTGCCATCACCGGTGACACAGGTAACCACTTCATCAGGGTGGGCCAGTTGAACACCCATAGCCGCTGGCAGGCCAAAACCCATGGTGCCAAGGCCTCCAGAGTTAATCCAGTGATTAGGCTTGTTAAACTTGTAATATTGAGCCGCCCACATTTGATGCTGGCCAACATCGGATGCTACGTAAGCATCACCCTTGGTGACTTCCCACAGCTTTTCAACGACAAACTGTGCCTTAATGGCATCATCACCCTGATCGTAATGCAGGCAATTCAATGCCTGCCATTCTTTTATCTGCTTCCACCAGTCATTATAGGATGCAGGATCGGGCTTGATATTTTGCTCTTCCATAATATCAAAGAAGCTTTGCAACACTTCTTTTACATCGCCCACAATCGGGTTATGTGCTTTTACATTTTTAGAGATGCTCGCCGGATCAATATCAATATGAATCACCTTGGCATCCGGCGAGAATTTGGTTAAATCACCGGTAACACGATCATCAAAGCGAGCACCTACCGCAATAATCAGGTCAGAAAAGTGCATGGCCCGGTTTGCTTCAACCGTGCCATGCATACCCAGCATGCCGATAAATTGTTCATCATTGGAC
>JALWMR010000236.1 GCA_027083815.1 Thiotrichaceae bacterium | reverse complement strand
AATGCCTGATCGGACTCAGCACCGCGAATAAAAACAGATGTCGAGCTACCCGAACCACCGTTTCTGGAAAGGCTGATGCCGCGCTGCAGTTGCAAAAGATCAAGCACATCATGGGCATTGCTTTTTTCAATAGCTTCGCGCGTAATGACACTAACCGATGCTAATGTTTTATCAATGGATAAGGGCCGACGATTTGCCGTAATGGATAACTCCAGACCACCTTCTGATGCCAGTTTAACAGCATCCGCAGCGTTTACACTGGCAGAATAGCTGGACAGAAAAATAACAGGAAGTGCGGCAGATAAAGTCGCAGTAGAAAATTTGTTCATTGTGAATAACCTAATATTGACAGCACCCGCCGTGCTGTAATTCAAAAATAGTGATGTCCTTTATTGTGCATTTTTGCACATTGGAGCATCACCCCTGCCTAAGGCCGGTATCCGGGCTTATGAGTGCTTGTAAAGAATGATTAATCATTTCAATTACTCGCGGCTGATTCACCTTCCCATGTTGATAACACAGTGGTTTATTAAAACAGCTTGACTCAATCACCGTTGCGGGGGCAGCGCTGGAATGTGTGTGATATTTCACCAGCTTCCCGTTTAACCCTGCTTGCAAAATCTGCTGCAAAACAAGCAATGGCACCTAAGGTCGGGGGAGATTATAAGGTTTTGATGATATTGTCTAGCAGGCTGTCAAAATAATGGCTTTAAAAAGTACACCCCCCCACTTTTTATGCATTTTCCCGGCTACGGGTCAGCTGAAGCGGTTATTAATAATCAATCCCTTTTTGGGCTTTAATACCCTCTCGGTAAGCGTGCTTTACATCTGCAATCTCTGCAATGGTATCGGCAGCATCACGCAGTGCCTTGCTGGCTGCACGACCGGTGATAACGAGGTGTTGCATTTCTGGGCGCTTGTTAATCTCTTTCATCACACTTGCTTCATCCAGATATTTATACGTTAAGATATAGGTAAACTCATCCAGAACCACCAGATCATAGCCTGGGTCTTGCATCATTCTTCTTGCTTCTTCCCAGCCTTTTTCTGCCGCCTTAATATCTTGCTCACGGTTTTGGGTATCCCAGGTAAAGCCTTCACCCATCACCTGCCAATCGACCTTTGGGTCTTTTGAAAAGTAGGCCTCCTCCCCTGTATCAGTTCGTCCTTTAATAAATTGCACTACACCCACTTTCATTCCATGCCCGAGGGCGCGTGCAATCATGCCAAAGGCTGAGCTGGATTTGCCTTTGCCATTGCCTGTCAGCACCAGCAGCAGACCCTTTTCTTTATCTGCCTGGGCTATTTTTTCATCAATATGCGCCTTCTTTTTTTCCATGCGTTTATTGTGGCGCTTATTCAGCTCTTGATCTTTTTTATCTATCTTATCTGTCATTTGATTTTCCAACAGGCTCATTAACTATCTTTGTTTTAGAAGGTGCATCTTTAAGCCCCCGCAAAAAGTCTTCTGCAAGGGCGCGATAAATAGGTTGGGGGCTAACTATTTTTGACATGCCATCTGCTATCAGACAGGCTGCCATTAAGGGTAATAGAATTTCCTGGTTGCCAGTCATTTCCATAATAATCACAACCGCCGTGATGGGTGTTTGCACCACACCGGTAAAGTATGCTGCCATACCGAGTAGGGCAACGGTTGAAACCGCCGCCATGGGCAACCACTGAGATAGCCAGTTACCCATTCCCGCGCCAATGGATAAAGAGGGTGCAAAGATACCGCCGGGTATCCCCGTCCAGTATGATAGCAAGGTGGTCAAATACTTTAATGCGGGGAATTCCAGACCGACGTGATCTTTTCCCTCAAGGGCCAGCTTTGCTTCAACATAACCCGTCCCCCATGTTTGTCCCGCTGATACAAGGCCAATAACGGCTAATAAAATTCCTATACTAAAGGCAAGAACGTAAGGATGTCGAGAGCGAAACGGGGCAATACGACGCCCGGCATAAACCAGCAAGGCGCTAAAGCTTCCGCCTAACAAACCACCAACAAT
>JALWMR010000235.1 GCA_027083815.1 Thiotrichaceae bacterium | reverse complement strand
CCCTTGTTTCCTACAAATGCGTCAACTGCTTTTTCACAGTATGCGATACACTCATCTATAGGCAATTGGCGCCATGCCTTTTGAACTACTACTTGCTTTTTTTTTAATATTTGGTTTACTTCATCCTCTCTGGAGTGTTCTCTTTCAATATAAACACTATTATCTATCGGGGTGATCGTTTGTTGGGTTTTATTCATTGCTTCTTTCCTGTTAACAAGCCTTTAAATGGACAAAAGGGCAAAAAAGGTGGGGGGTGTACTTTTTAACTCTATTAATAAATGATTAGACGGCTTAAAGCCTTATAAAAATATTATGCGGATAATAAATAGCTAAATTTTTCGCCCTTCTTCTTTAAAAACACCTTAAAAATACGTCATTTCTGCTCTAAATAATCTCAAAATAACGTTTTAACTCCTAATTACGTTAGATCCATATAATGATTAGAAAATTATCATTGTAGATATATTTAGATTATAGACTCAAATATAATATTTATTTAAGCGAGTGCTAGTAGTGCTTTTTTGTGTAAAGACGGGTTGGCAGCAGCCAGTATCTGATCCCCTGTTTCCAGCGTTAGCTCTTTTCCCTCCCAATCTGAAATAACACCGCCAGCACCTTCTATAACTGGAGCAACTGCCATAAAGTCATAGGGCTTTAAATCAGCTTCAATAATCAAATCAGTAAAGCCACAGGAAACCAACCCATAAGCCAGGCAATCTGCCCCAAAAATGGTAAATTTACATAGATCGGCTAATGCCTGATAGCGTGGCAAGGTCTCATCAGTATACATTCTTGGCGTGGTTGTATAGGCAGTAGCACTTGCCAGATCGGTATTATTTGGGTTGGCCTTAACCGGCTTACCATTGTAGGTCGTCGCACGCCCTTTTACCCCTACCCAGCGGTCATCCAATGCCGCATGATCTATAATGCCAAGTTGTGGCTTGCCCTGATAGCAAAGGGCAATCAGTGTCCCAAAAGTGGGTTTTCCAGTGGAAAAACTAGCTGTACCATCAATCGGATCTACTACCCATGTCCAGTTATTATTGATATTACTTTGTCCGGTTTCTTCACCATAAAAGCCGTAGTCCGGGAAGGCTGATTCTAAAATATCACGAATCAATCGCTCTGCTTCCCGGTCCGCAATCGTCACAGGAGAATCATCTAACTTTTGAACAATTTCGAGAGGTTGACGAAAATACTTAAGGGTTATTTCACGCGCTGCATCAGCCGCTTGCATGGCGACACGAATATGCTCATCTGTTACTCTATTTTCCATTAATAGTTTCCAAAACAGCCAAAAACCCGGGGGGTATACTTTTTAACCCGTATTACGATCGCATTATATGCATTTTTTCTTTTTATCTTCCACTAAACCTCTTTTTAGAATCGCTTCTCTCCAGCATTGTCTCAGGTTGCTGTTTGCCCTTTTCGCTTATACAAACAATCTAGTTTTTTAAAAGCAAATAATCAGCCAGTTTTCGATTCCCTATAACACTAAAATGACCATCCGAGGGGAAAAAGTAGTCTTGTGTATTTTCTTTAAAGAGGTTTGCCAGTGAAATAATTGGCTTTTCAGAGATTGCCTGTAGCTGTTTATCCAGCGCTTCATAGGCCTTATTTCTTATTTCTGGTTCCGAGTAAATAATATAAATCTGGTAATTAAAATCATATTGTTTGCTTAAGGTATCTAAGCGCTTGAATTCCTTTTGGGTAATTTGCAAGGCTTTATCCTGCGCTTTTTTGGTTTCTTCTGGATCGCTACGCAATACCGGCAGTACTTTAAAATAGGCAATACGCAATAAATTAGAATGCTTTAAACCAAAATCGATAACACTTGAAACCAATCCCTGTTCTTCATTGTTACTCTTTTTAAGATTGGTTTCCTCAGGTGCATAGGCTAAGCCCTTGCTTCGTTTTGCATCTGCATCAAGATTATCACTAAAGTCATTTCCGGTAAAAAAGAAGAAATGGACCATCTCGGGTCGCCAACCTTTTTCTTTTAGAAACGATTCCAGACGATCAACTTCGTAAAGGGTACTCGCACCGGGCACCGCCAGGTTGGCGCAGTTTAGCTTTTTTTCTTTGCAATAAAGAGCCGGAAAGGCCTGCTCATCTGTCACACCTTGAGCATATGTAAAGGAGTCTCCAATAAACACGACCTGCGGATTGCCCTTTGCGGCGGGAGCGCGGTAGCCATCTTTGGTAATAGACGTTTTAGCTGCATAGTCAGGCGTGGTAATAATAAATGTTTTACCCGCCTCAATATAGCTGATTGTTTGCTTGTTGCCATCAAGGTCTTTAATACTTGGCCCCGGTGATATAAGCATAATATAGCGACTAGCGACCTCACCTATCAAAAATACAAAAAGCAAGCTCGCCATTAGCAATAAAAGATTTCCCAGAACACTCTTCATCGTAAGGCCACCCTAAAATAGCGTATAAATAAAGGGGGCTATCGCCGAACCTTGTGCAAGCACCAATAAAGCACCTAATAGTACTAACACTAAAATAATTGGGGCTAGCCAATACTTTTTTCGATGTTGCATAAATGACCAGAGGTCTTGTAACAGATCTAACATAACGCTTATCCTAAAAGGGCTTTTCGAGATGTGATTTATCTCTTGGTTTAACAATTTTGCGATAGGTTTTTGTCTCTTTTATCCATTTTCTATTCATAGCATCCTTACCCAACAGTTTAAGAATCAAACCGGTAGGAAATAGAATGAGATAAAACATCGCTCCCAATATAATACGACTATTTATCCAGCCCATGATATGCCCAAACTTCAACCATATAGCATTCACTGGCTCCAGAAGCAGGGGAACAACAAGGGCTAAAACCCAAAATACTGCCATAATCACAAAGGGCCAAATGGGCCAGGTTTGCATCGTTTTATCAACAAACCACGGAAATAGCAGACCAAAAACAAGTGCAATCATCCCGCCCATAATAAAGCCAAATTTTCTTAGCTCTTGTTTGCTGCCAGACTGTGTATTTATGTGATTCATCGGTTAATCCAGTGCAAACTCGTTGCGCCAGTCCTCCTCCTCTTTCCATTCTGGCTGTTTGGTTTTATCAATTAAAATATTTTCCATCACCAAATAGTCCATTTCGGTACGCATAAAACAACGGTAAGCATCTTCCGGAGTATTCACAATCGGTTCACCACGAACATTGAATGAGGTATTGACCAATACAGGGCAAGTTGTCTTTTTTTCAAACGCATCCAACAAATGATAAAAGCGCGGATTTGTTTCTGGATGAACCGTCTGGACTCGCGCAGAATAATCAACGTGAGTCACAGCAGGAATTTGTGAACGGGGCACATTCAGCTTATCAATTCCAAATAGTTTATCTTGCTGTTCTGTCATCAATGTACGTTTATCTTCTTTGACAGGAGCTACAATCAACATATATGGACTTGGCCCCTGATGTTCAAACCAGTCTGAGACTTTATCGTGCTTAACAACCGGAGCAAAGGGTCGAAATGACTCACGATATTTTATTTTTAGATTCATGACAGTTTGCATTTTGCTACTGCGTGCATCACCAATAATTGAGCGGGCACCCAGTGAACGCGGCCCAAACTCCATGCGCCCCTGAAACCAGCCGACAACCTGCTCTTTTTCCATAATATCTGCCAGCCTGGGCATTAAGACATTATCTTCCAGCTCCGTATAGCATGCACCTACTTTATCCAGATAGGCTTTTATTGTTTCGTTGCTAAAGGAAGGCCCAAGATAAGCGCCCTGCATATCATCCCTTGATCGTGAAGAACGTGGTTTTTCACGATATTCATAATAAGCAGAAAGTGCCGCACCGATTGCGCCACCCGCATCACCAGCCGCAGGTTGAATCCAGATTCCCTTAAAAGGCCCTTCTCTAAGCAAGCGTCCGTTTGACACACAATTCAAGGCGACACCACCAGCCAGACACAGGTAGTCCATACCGGTTTCCTTATGCACACTGCGACCAAGCCTTAACACAATCTCTTCAGTTACCCACTGAATGGACCGGGCAATATCCATTTCTTTCTGGCTCAATTCACTTTCGGGCTTGCGAGCCGGTGACCCAAAAAGTTCAGAAAACTTGCGGTTGGTCATGGTCAAACCGGTCGCATAATTAAAATATTTCATATTCAAACGAAAGGTGCCATCTTCTTTTAGATCAATTAAGTTACCTAAAATTAAATCGACATATTTTGGCTCACCATAAGGTGCCAAACCCATAAGCTTATATTCACCCGAGTTAACCCTAAAACCAGTGTAATAGGTGAATGCAGAATAAAGCAAGCCAAGCGAATGGGGAAAATCAATTTCCCATTGAGGCGTTAATGTATTGCCATCACCAAGCCAAAGAGAGGTAGTAGCCCACTCTCCGACTCCATCCAGACATAAAACAGCGGCCTTATCATAAGGCGAAGGATAAAAAGCAGAAGCTGCATGTGCTTGATGATGCTCGGTAAACAAAAGCTTAGGAAGCGCTTTTTCCTCAAGCTTCTGCCCGTTTTCAGCGAAAACCAGCGCCATTTCTCTCTTTAGAGTTTTTTTAAGAAACAACTTATCCTTAAGCCACACGGGCATGGCTGATAAAAATGAAGTAAATCCGCTCGGCGCATAGGCTAAATAGGTTTCTAATAATCGTTCAAATTTGAGCAAAGGTTTATCATAAAACACCACTGAATCAAGATCGTTAAAGCTTATACCTGCCTCTGTCATGCAGTATTTAATAGCATTAGCGGGAAACACAGGGTCATGTTTTTTTCGGGTAAATCGTTCCTCCTGTGCAGCCGCAACGATCTCCCCATCACAGATTAATGCGGCGGCGCTATCATGATAATAAGCAGAAAGTCCCAAAATGTAAGTTTTCATTTATTTGTATTTTATTGCCTGGACGACTCAAGACATTACTTCGCTAATATCTCAAAATTTATAACACACATTTAATAACCACTGCGGGTTAAAAAATGTAAACTAACGATATAGTAACAGCTTGCTTAAAAACTAATCAATCCAGGATAAATGGTTATACTAATTAGATAAGATGCATCGCATATACTAAATGCCTTATTCCTATCATTATAATGCAAATGAGCTAAACTCTAGCAGGCTGTTGAAATTCTACTTAGACGGCACGATACTGCATTAAAATAGACCTCAAAATGCTCATTTACTCCAGTAAGCTGCGCTTTTTCGGTCGATTTTGCCTTGTCTCGTACTCACCTAAGCGAATTTCAACAACCTGCTAGGTGTGCTTGAATAGTAACTATTCAAGCAAATTATTTTTATAAATCCTTTTCTTTGCCTACTTTACTACTATGACTAAAAAAATAAAGAAACTACTTGTTGCCAACCGGGGTGAAATTGCCATACGCATATTGCGGGCAGCCTCAGAACTTAACCTGACAACGGTCTCGGTTTATACCCATGAGGACCGCTTTTCACCACATCGTTACAAAGCTGATGAAGCCTACCAGATAGGGTCAGATGAAGAACCCTTAATGCCTTATCTTGACATTGAAGAGATTATTGCAACAGCAAAGTTGCACAATGTCGATGCAATTCACCCAGGTTACGGATTTCTTTCCGAAAATGTTCAATTTGCCCAGCGTTGCCGTGAAGAAGATATTATCTTTGTCGGTCCTGCTCCGGAGGTAATGGAGCAATTAGGCGATAAAGTTCAGGCCAAACAAAATGCCATTGATGCCGGCATACCCGTTATAGAAGATAGTAAAGAGCCTTTAGAGACACTTGAAATTGCCATAAAAGAGGCTGAACGCATCGGCTTCCCATTGATGATTAAGGCGGCCTCTGGTGGTGGTGGGCGTGGCATGCGTATTTTACGCTCTATTGATGAGCTCGAACGCGCCTATCATGACGCCAAAAATGAAGCTGCTAAAGCCTTTGGTGATGATACCGTCTTTCTGGAAAAATACCTTGATTCACCCAAACATATTGAAGTACAAATTCTGGGGGATAACGAAGGCAATCTGGTTCACTTATATGAGCGCGATTGCTCAGTACAACGCCGCTTCCAGAAGGTTATCGAAGTTGCGCCAAGCGCCGGGCTTAAAGATGAAACCCGTCAAAAACTCTATGACTATGCCCTGAAAATCACCCGCCACGTTAATTACAGTTGTGCAGGAACCGTCGAGTTTTTAGTCGATAGTGATGAAAATATTTACTTTATCGAAGTCAACCCCCGGGTACAGGTTGAGCACACCATTACCGAAGAAATTACCGGCATTGACATTGTTCGTAGCCAAATCCATATCGCCAACGGCTGCAAACTATCTGATCCTGAAATCAATATTCAATCACAAGATGATGTCTCCATCCGTGGCTTTGCGGTTCAGTGTCGCATCACCACCGAAGACCCAACCCAGGATTTCAAACCCGATTTTGGCACCATTATCGCTTATCGAAGTGCCGCCGGTTTTGGCATTCGCCTGGATGCGGGTGCGGTCTATGTGGGCGCCAAAGTTTCACCTTTTTATGATTCGATGCTGGTTAAAGTGTCTGCCTCGGGGCGCACACTGGAAGGTGCAATCCAGCGCGCCCATCGAGCCTTGCGCGAATTTCGTATTCGTGGCGTAAAAACCAATATTGGATTTTTGCTGAACGTACTGGAGCACCCCACCTTTCGCGCTGGCAATGTCAAGGTTACTTTTCTGGAGAAGCATCCAGAGCTTTATGATGTGCCAACACACCTTGATCGTGGCACCAAGACACTACGTTATCTTGCCAAGGTCATCGTCAATGGAAACCCCGATATTAAAAAGTTTGACCCGGACAAAACATTCCGAAAACCGATAGTTCCTGAATACGACCGTATGGGTGCTTATCCTAAAGGAACAAAAAACAAGCTTGATGCCCTCGGCGCAGAAGGTTTCGTAAAATGGATTAAAGAACAAAAGCATATTCTTTATACAGACACAACCTTGCGCGATGCCCATCAATCTTTATTGGCAACCCGGGTAAGAACAAACGATATGCTCAGGGTGGCAGAGGGCTTTGCCAAAAACCACTCACAGTTATTTTCACTGGAAATGTGGGGCGGTGCTACCTTTGATGTTTCCATGCGTTTTTTACACGAGTGCCCCTGGGAGCGTTTAAAGCTATTGCGCAAAGCGATTCCCAATATTCTGTTTCAGATGTTATTTCGCGGTTCAAATGCAGTTGGTTACAAAGCCTATCCAGACAATCTCATCGAACGATTTATTATTGAATCCTGGGAAAACGGAATTGATGTTTTTCGCATATTTGACTCACTTAACTGGGTTGAAGGCATGCGTAAGTCAATTCAGGTGGTACGCGATAAAACTGGCGGTATTGCCGAAGGCACTATTTGCTATACCGGTGACGTGCTCAATACTGACCCCAATAATAAATACAATCTGGATTATTATCTTAACCTCGCCAGACAACTTGAAGATGCCGGGGCCCATACCCTGGCACTAAAAGACATGGCCGGTCTGCTTAAACCTTATGCAGCGGAGGTATTAATCCCTGCACTAAAAGATGCGGTTGACCTGCCTATTCATCTGCACACCCATGACACCTCTTCAATGCAATCAGCCACCTTGTTAAAAGCCATTGAAAAAGATGTCGATATTGTCGATGCCTGCTTAAGCTCCATGTCGGGCCTGACATCGCAGCCAAACTTAAACTCTTTGATCGCCTGCATGAAGGGGCAAGCTCGCGAGCAGGAATTTGATTTACATTCACTCAATCAATACGCCAATTACTGGGAGGATTTGCGCGAAGTTTATTATCCTTTTGAATCAGGCTTAAAAGCGGGCACAGCCGAAGTATATGAGCATGAAATTCCCGGCGGACAATATTCCAATTTACGTCCGCAGTCGATAGCCCTGGGGCTGGAGGACAAATTTGAGGAGGTTAAGAAAAACTATGCCGTCGTTAATAAAATGTTTGGTGATATTGTCAAGGTAACCCCCTCATCCAAAGTGGTCGGAGACATGGCAATCTTTATGACGTCTAACGGCCTCACCGAGCAAGATGTGATGGAGCAAGGCGGTGTACTGGCTTTCCCCGAATCAGTACATGATTTATTTATAGGCAATCTTGGTCAGGTTGAAGGTGGTTTCCCCAGTAAATTAAGCAAACTGATCTTAAAGAATGAGAAACCTTTTAGTGGACGACCCAATGACCACCTTGAACCGGTTGACTTCGATAAAGAATTTAGCGATTTTCAGGAGAAATTTGGTAACTGCAGCAGTATCCTCGATTTTCTGTCTTATATGATGTATCCCAAGGTCTATGAAGACTTTTACAAGCATCAGGATGAGTACGGCAACGTATCTGCTATACCAACAACCGCCTTTTTCTATGGGCTCAAACAACGGGATGAAGTAACCGTCAAACTTGGGCAGGGAAAGGTAATTCTAATTCGCCTGCTCTATGTTTCTCAACCAGATGCTGCCGGTATTCGCACCGTCACCTTTGATCTAAATGGGCAAACACGGAGTATTACTATTAGAGATGAGTCTGTTGTCTCTACCCAGAAGGTGAATCGCAAGGCAATAGAAGAAAATGAAATTGGTACACCCATACTCGGTCGCCTTTCCGCCATTATGGTCAAAGAAGGTCAGACGGTAGAAAAAGACGCACCACTATTTGTGATTGAAGCCATGAAAATGGAATCAACCATCACCGCACCCTTTGCCGGCACTATTAAAAAAATACACCTTGAAGTTGGTGAAATTCTGGAACAGGGAGACCTCGTTATTGAGTTTGAATAAGCAAAAAGGGCACTAACTGAGAAAACAGGGAAAAAGTAGGGGGGTGTACTTTTAAACCTGTTTATAGCAGGCATTTAGACAGAAAAGGATAAAAGAATGTCAACAAAAGACAGCGTTACAATAAAAGACAACCGTACAGGCAGAGAAATTGATCTAGACCTGCTGGAACCCACCAGTGGGCCAATGACAATTGATGTACGTAGCC
>JALWMR010000234.1 GCA_027083815.1 Thiotrichaceae bacterium | reverse complement strand
CACCTGGGGCTATTTGCTTTAGTATTTTATCTTCAGTGCCCACACCCAGCGGAAACAGGCTAATCACCACCATAAAGAAAAACAGCACGGTAAACACTTCACTGCGACGACGCAGGGCGAGCAATAAATCACGCTTGAGCAGAATCCAGAAAGCCTTAAGCATTGTCTGTTTCTCCCTGGTTTTCCTCAAACTCATTTAGTGAAAAGCGTTTAATTTCACCCGATGTCAAAGGAACTTCCTGATGCGTTGTCAAAATCACCATGCCGCCATTATCAACATGCCTGGCGATAATACTCTGCAACAGCTCCACGGCGGCCACATCCAGTGCCACAAATGGCTCATCCAAAACCCACAGGCTTGCTTGGCTAACCAGAAGTCGAGCTAGGGCTACACGGCGTTTCTGTCCTTGTGAAAGCTGGCTGCTTGGAAAATCTTCAAAGGCAAATAAACCAATGGTATCCAGTGCTTTCATTAAAGTATCATCCGAGACAGCATCACCCGCCAATAAACTATTAATGCGTAAATTTTCTAGCACCGTTAAATCAGCCTTAATACCGTTCAAATGACCCAGGTAAAGCAACTCGCGGCGAAATGCCTCATCCTGTTTTTTTATTGATTGACCATTCCATAGCACCTGACCTTCATCGGGCGAATACAGGCCACAAAGGGTTCGCAACAGCGTTGTCTTGCCGCTGCCATTGCGCCCTTCCAGTATCATTAATTGCTTGCTTTCCAGGTCAAATGACAGCCCGGAAAAAAGTTCGCGATCGCCTCGAACACATTGTAATTGTTTGGCTTCTAATTTCATGTGGCACGAGTGTATTATCTGTTTGCGCTGGTAGCAATGGATTTGATGCGATTGTAACGGCTAATTGTTATTTATTACCAATTATTTAGAACTAATAAAAAACCGAAGCCACCATAATCACAACTATCAGGGCATAGTAATAAGGTTGAAACTTAAACGACTCCTCAATAAGGTGCGCCCCAATTAATATCCTTGATTATCCATCCAGTAAAAAACTTATCTAAACAACACTTTCTATTGAAAAAGCCACGTCAATTAGCCGGGCTTTAGTCCAACATGCGTTTTAACACTTACTTTCAAGATGATATGCAACTCTGTATGATGACAGTTTCATAAACAACTGTAACTGATCGTAATATGGATACTGATACGACTGATTCTAGACAAGACAAAGGCTGCCTTAAAACACTGGGAATTATGCTTATAACGGTGATAATCTCAGTCATTGTGACTGTTTTGGTTATCAATTATGTCCTTTTTCCCAAAAAGCTGGAGCCAGTCGAGCTTAGCCAGCAAGAAGAAACAACCCTTAATAAAAAACTCAAACAATTTGGCTTGCCGACTTTTTCTAACGATAAATCTAGCCGTAATGAAGCGGAGGATCATAAACTCAAACCGGAACCTTATTCTGAAGAAGGTGCTAAACGGGAGATTACTTTTACTGAAAAAGAACTTAACGCCATGCTGGCTAAAAATACCGATCTGGCAGATAAAGCAGCGATTGACCTATCTGACAACCTTGCCAGCGTTAAAATGATTATACCGCTTGACCCTGACTTGCCCGTTCTAGGTGGAAAAACGCTAAAGGCTAATGCTGGTGCAGAACTAGCCTATGCCAATGGTAGGCCCATTGTTAAATTAAAAGGCATCAGTGTTTGGGGCGTTCCACTGCCTAATGCCTGGTTGGGCAATCTAAAAAATGTCGATTTGGTAAATGAGTTTGGTGGTGATGAAGGCTTCTGGAAGTCCTTTGCTGATGGCGTCGAAAATATTCATATTGCTGAAGGAAAATTGATTATCAAGTTAAAGGAATAGTCATCATGGATTTTTTTGTTAAGCCCTTCAGGCCTTACAGAATTCTATGGGAGTTATTCAGATACCATCTCTCTTTTTCGCTTACAAGCTTTTTTTAAGCAGGTAAACAAAACTCTTTTTGGTGCTTTATTACACCAAAACATATTTGTACTAAACGCCTCATAACGGCACA
>JALWMR010000233.1 GCA_027083815.1 Thiotrichaceae bacterium | reverse complement strand
ACAACCGAAGCTATGGTCGCGGATAAGCCAGAGCCTGCTGGCGCAGCTGCTCCTGCAATGCCAGATATGGGTGGCATGGGCGGAATGGGCGGCATGATGTAAATTAATGGCTAATTTATTTAGCTGATACATTTTTCTGTACATTTATGTATATTAAATAAAAAGGGATGCAAATTGCATCCCTTTTTAATGCCAATCAGACTTTGATTCAGCTAATTCCCCATTAGTTGATGGCGTTTAAGTATTATTATTAACAGCAGGCCCAGACCAATACTAATGAGAGCATACTTCAATATTCCTTCAGGGCTTTTCCATTGCAGCTTGAATGCATCAATTTCGCCTAACTTGTTCTCTGGTGATACATATGGCATTAACATTTTTTGTAATTTTTCATAGGGAAAAATGCTTTGTTTAGGATTGCCAATTGGTATAAACCAGTCACCAATGGAGAAGAATCGACTCCCCCATTTTATTTGATTATAGGGAGCTGAAATCAGTTTTCCTTTATCAGTTTTTATTGTGACATTATTTTTAAAAAAGCCTATTTGATATTGACTGATTTTGGATATTGGTATGATACTAATCGTGATAATGGCAGGAAGAATAAGCAACATTAGTATCAACTCAAGTGAAACTTTGTTGTCCATTTTAACTATAAGGTAAATTAATAAAGCAACTAATACCAGGTCGGTTCCCAAGATAATCCATTTGGTTATTTTGAAATAGGGTTTTGCTTCAATCCATTCGCCCTCCATGGGTAGTTTCGCTAGTCGGATAATTTTATCTTTTTCTATTTGTTGGCTGTTTTGAATAGCCTCTTCTTCTTGTTTGGCTTGATCTTTAACTGATTGTTTTAGGGCATAGATAAAGATCAAGGCAAACACTCCAAGCCCAAAATAAAGCACCCAGTTACTCCATTGCTGGTATTGTTTATCGAGTGCTTTATTGGCTTGAAGCGCGGCATAAATGCCTGGTTTTGATTCATTTTCAGCAAAATTGCTTAGGCGTCTGCCGTATTGGTCAAACTGATAAAGTGTGTAGTTATTAGCATCAGCAATGATTAAGGTGTCATTGGTAAATATGCTACTAACAGGGTCTGCCTTTACAGGCAAATTCAAAGGTGAGCCTTGCTGCCATTGGTTACTATATAATACAATTTTGGCGTTCTGCATGGCGTTATCAGCAATCTGGACGGCCCAGCCATTTGTTAATTTAGAGAAAGCACTCGGCCAGATCCACTCGCCATCAAGTATGGTTTTATGCTTTTCGATAAGGTCGCCAAAGTTTTCTGTTTCGGCTTTAACTGCCTTCATTACATGATGATTGGTATCAACTATCCACAGCTTTTTGCCTTTATTGTTACTAGTATTGCTGTGCTCTAAATAAACCTGATTAGGGAACTGTAGTCCTGTTGTAATTTCTGCCAATAACTCACCA
Organism: Thiotrichaceae bacterium; assembly: GCA_027083815.1. Taxonomy (GTDB): domain Bacteria; phylum Pseudomonadota; class Gammaproteobacteria; order Thiotrichales; family Thiotrichaceae; genus Cocleimonas. The sequence continues at coordinate 7,684 of JALWMR010000233.1, read as the reverse complement.
CTTGGGCTTAGCTTGCGAACCTCATGACGTGTAGTATCGGCCAGGTAAACCTCATCGGTTTTCCGATCAATATGTATATAGTGCGGCCCTTGTAACTCGGGAATAGTTTTATTAAAGACTTGGCAGTGTTGCTGGGCAAGAGTTAGGGATAGCTTGCAACGCAGTAACCCTTTGCCCTCTTTTGCCGGTGCAGTTGTGGTATTTTCAAAACGGGCATAAGCCGCCAGGTTTTCTTTGAGTTTGCCATGGTATTCGTTACTATTAATGAGCAAATCACCATTGCTAAAAAAATCAAAATCTCCTGAATCGCCGTTTATACCCAGCTTCTGTAAATCAATAGTGCGCTTTAATATTCCATTGCTTTGATACTGATAGAGCTTGGAGCCAAGACGAAAAAACACTGTTTTATCGGGTGCTTCTTTTAAAAAGGATACCTTGGGTACATCAAGTGCTTTTCCATAGAAGTGGAACTTAAGCCATAGCAAACTTCCAAAAAGAGCGATGATTATCACTGCGAGGACAGGGTTAACATTTTTATTCATAGCGGCGAATTATTATTGTTTTTCATGAAGGTATTTTAATTGACTATACTTTAATAGAGGCTGAATCTATTTGTTAATTATTGGTTGTAGGAGAAAGTACTTAAAAATCCAGATAGCAAACTTGAAAATTAGGGAATAAAACTAGCCAAATATGCATCAATAAGAATCCCTACTACTAGCAAAGTAACTTTCGTGCAAATGGTTATGTGTCTAATTTAGACAATTGCTCCGGTCTTTTTTCAATGATGGTAATGTATAAATGATAGTTTGATGAGTAGAGTTCTTAAAATACTATTTGCTCTTTGTTTGTGTCACTTTTCAGTGGTTATATGTGCCGAACAAGTTTCTATAGGTGTACTTGCTTACAATGGTAAGCCACAGGCTTTAAAGCGTTGGCAGGCAACTGCCGATTATCTTGGCACACGAATTCCCGATACCCGTTTTTTAATCAAGCCGCTTACTCATCAAGAGTTTCAACATGCAATAAATAAAGGCGAACTGGGTTTTCTGCTTACAAATCCTGGGCACTATGTGCAACTAGAGGTCAAAGCTGGGGCAATTTGGCTGGCTAGTTTTCAAACACGGTTTGAAAATCGGGTATTAACCCGAATGAGTTCGGTCATTTTTAGTTTGAAGGGCAAGGGAATTGATACGCTTGATCTTGATAAAGTAAAAGGCAAAACCCTGGCGGCGGTTGGTAAGGATGCCTTTGGCGGTTTTCAATTGGCCCAAAAGGTGTTTTTGCAGCATGCTATCAACCCATTAAAGGATATGCAGGTAAAATGGCTGGGCTTTCCTCACACCGATGTTGTTAATAGCGTCCTGTTGGGCAAGGCTGACATTGGCGTTGTACGATCCGGTGTGCTGGAGAAAATGGCTGGGCATGGGTTGCTTGAAATGTCCAGGTTGAGGATTCTAAATCAACAGGTCAAGGATCAATTCCCGTTTCTGCATAGCACCGGGCTTTATCCCGAATGGCCTTTTGCACGTCTTCCGTCAACAGACCCAGAATTATCCAAACGGGTGGTGCTTGCCCTGTTGCAAATGCCGGATAGCAACGTCGCAGCAATTGAGTCTGGAGGAACTGGCTGGACTATCCCGCTTAATTACAGCAGTGTACATGATTTATTCAAGATCTTACAAATAGACCCTTATCCACCTGCTTCCCCCGACGCTTAAGGATTTTTGGCAGGCATACCGGCAGTGGATCATTGTTAGTTTTTTACTGTTGCTGTTTAGCCTGGCTGTACTGTTGCGCATGTTTAAGGTGAATCAGCATTTGAATGCCACAAAACAGGCTTTGCAACAACATCAGAGTGTGCTCGAAGACACAGTAGGTCAACGCACCGATGAATTATTGCAAAGTAACCTGTTGCTGCAGCAGGATATAGAGCAACGAATTGCAGCTGAAAAGAACATGCATGATGCTTGCGATACACTGCAAGGTTTTTACATGATAGCAAGTCGCCACGATCTGGATCGTGAACAACGTTTGCAATCTGTTTTGGACATGGCGCGTCAGACTTTAAAAGCGGATCGCGCTTTGTTGTCGCGATGGGATGCAACACAGGAACAGTTTGTTTATTGCAGTTGTAGCCCGGAAGGTCAAATCCCTGGTGATAAAAATCCAGAACATGAAACAATAATCGAACCGCTTTGCAGGGAATTTGCACTTGAAGCTATTTCCACTCACGCATTACAGAACCATCGGGAATGTGCTCCGTGGCAATCATATCTTGCCTGTCCCATCAAAGGGGTGGATGGTTATCAACGCCTATTTGAATTTGTCGCCTTGCCGAAAGAGGAATCTGTCGAGGCGGTTAGCAATGGCGCATTACTCAATAGCGAAATTCACAAGCGCATTTTAAAGCTACTGACTTTCTGGGTCAGTCACGAAACGGCGTTAATGGATAAGGAGCAACAAAGTAAACAAGAACTTAGAGAGTTTCGACAACGCTTTGAGCGGATTAGTCCGCGAGAAAAACAGGTACTAGATTTGCTAACACAGGGTGAGTCGAATAAAAGCATGGCGCGCTATCTGAATATTAGCTCCAAAACAGTTGAATTACATCGCGCAAATTTATTGAAAAAAACGGATGCGAAATCCTCTATCGAGTTGGTGAAAATGGCTATACTAGCGGGCCTGTCAGATAGACTTGGTAAAAACCCTAGGCTTAGTTAAATAGTCACTCATATTGTTATTATAATTATAAAAGGTCAATGTTTAGCTTCTATTATTAGTACATCAAAGGAAGCACAACTATGAAATCCATTTCAAATAGACGATGTCTTAAAGTTATCATGCTCGGCGCAATCGCTGCAGTCACTATCAATACCAATGCCAACGCAAAAAAAGATGATGCAGGTCAGGGTCATGATTACAGAACCTTTCATAGCGATGGAAAAATAGGCGATTCATACACCGCAGATCTGGTCATGTATCTGGCCGGAAACCAGTTTATGGCGATGCAGGAAGTAATTGGCGATTTTCAGAAAAAAAACCCGGATATTAAAACCGTCTATGTAGAAACCATTCCACCCGGACAGATACTCAAAGGACAAATACTGAAACAAGGCATGATTAATGGTCAGAAGACAGCACAAAATCCTGATTTTTTTGCGAGTGTAAACTTGGGTCATCTCAAAAAAATAAAAAAGAAACAGAACAATATGGACAATTACATGATTTACACCCATAACAAGCTTGAGTTGATGGTCGCCAAGGGCAACCCTAAAAATATTAAAGGGCCAAAAGATTTAGCGCGGGATGACCTTGTGCAATCACACCCCAACCCGCTCACCGAAGGCATCTTTAAATTCTACGGAGCGCAAATGCTCAAAGACCTGAACCTGTACGACAAGGTAACTGGCGGTAAGGAATGCAAAAGCTGCTGGGCGGTCGATGGAAAAACCTGGTTTACTTCGCGTCATCATCGTGAAACACCTCATCGCATCGAAAATGGCAAAGCGGATGTCGGAATCGTTTGGGCTACAGAAGTTAAGCATGCAAAGGCTACAAACCGCAATGTGGAAGGAGTCAGCATTCCCGCGCCATACAATATGGGCCACAATGTAGGTTATGCGATAGGCTTACTTAAAAATGGTCGTAATCAGAAAAATGCAAAGCGCTATCTTGACTATCTTGCTAAGGATTCTGCCCAGGACATCTATACAAACTATGGATTTGTAAAAGCTTCTGCGGATGATGTGAAGCTAAAGCCTATTCCTGAATCTAAACAATGCATTGCTAGATTATAAAAATACAGCAGATTTTCTCCTGTGTGTATTCATTGATTAATTACTTGTGGGGATTAGGTTTTAAATTATCTGGAAGTAGCTGTTTATAAATTTTGCCTCGATGAAAAAGAGTGGGAATTATATTCGTTGGAATAATGCGACCGATAGTAAAACGAGGTTGGCAGTTTTCTTCTAACCCCCCACAAGTGCTTTTTTTAATAAAGCGTTTAGTTGTCAGAAAATAACTTTCTTCGGTGTCGCTGCGTAAGCCATCACCGCTGCTTGAGTTTGTTTCTCGGCGAATCAACTCAAAATCACTTAGTGCTTTGTTATAGTAATAGGTGCTAATTGTACTGTCGCTGCCCCAGTTGTGTTCGTGCCTGAAGTCACTGAGCTGTAGATAAGTATTTTTCAGGCTGATTTTCTGATAGCTTGTTTGATAATCAGGCAGGTCACTTTCATAGATGGGGAAAGGCGGAAACCTTCTCTGGTAGCCTTGTTTGTTACTTTGGCAAAATACTAGTCTGATGTTTTGGCTTTTTTCCTGTTTTCGTTCCAGGAATATATAATCTTGTTTACTATCCTGATTATAATCTTGTTTGATAAAGCCCTGTTTATTTTGAATAGGGCGATAAGCTGTTGCTTTATCTATATAGTTTGTGCGTGACAAAATTGTGCTTATCGGCTGGTATTGTTGCTTGCGATCAAGGCAGAAGGAGGGAATAGGCAAACTAACCGCGTTAACTGATGCCGATGGTTTTGTGCCTGATTTGCACCCCGAAAGAAGTAATGGGGAAAAAAGGAGTAACAACTTCACCCCAGAAATATAGCATTTCATCTTGTAAAAAATGTAATATATTTAATTAGTTAGATTGTTAACCTGCTCTTGAATACGATCATTAATGACTTTGTCTGTCTTGTCCTTGATTGCTTTGGATATTAATGCACCCACGGCAAGACCAATGGCAATGCGTAACATCATGCTGCCTACCTGAGATTTACCGGTGCTTTGGCTGGCACCTGTGTTTTGTGGCTTGCTGGCTGCTTCCGTTGTGTCTGTTGTGCTGCTACTGGAAGTGTTATTGCTGCTAATTTTATTTTGTGAGCATCCAATAACTGACAGGGTGAAAAGTATAATAGTAGTGTAAGTGGTTAGTTTTTTTAACATTACGAAGCCCTTTATTACTGATTGATACCGCTTATTTATAACATAAAGCATAGAAAAGGGCTAAAAAGTGGGGGGGTGTACTTTTTATTATTAAGAGTATTTTGTTAGAAAGCTGCCAGGTTAGTTTTGCTTTATCAGATTTTCTGAGGTCAGGCTTCTGAAAAGATAATTAGAATGAAGGCTGTTACTTTGCTATAAAAACAAGACTCATATTTTACTCCTAAGGATTAACTCATGGCTTTAAAACTGGTAATAGGCAATAAAAATTATTCAACCTGGTCTTTGCGCCCCTGGTTTTTTATGAAAAACCTCAATGTTGATTTTGAAGAAGAATTGGTTTATCTGTTTGAAGAAGATACCAATAAGCAGCTAGCTCCTTACTTTTCAGATAGCAAGGTGCCGGTGTTGGTTAAGGGTGACTTACAGGTTTGGGATACCCTGGCTATTATTGAGACGCTGACCGACATGTACCCTGAAAAAAAAGGTTGGCCTCAGGATTTTCGCGCGCGGGCGATAGCGCGCTCAGCATCTGCCGAAATGCATTCAAGCTTTAATGCGCTACGTAATGCCTTGCCTATGAATTTACGCAAGCGCTTTGCTGATTACCCTATTAATAATGAAGTACAAAAAGATATAGATCGAATTGTTTCTGTTTGGGAGTATTGCCATAAAAATGCCAGTACCAAAGGCTCCTGGCTAATGGGTGACTTCAGTGGCGTGGATGCAATGTATGCGCCGATTGTGATGCGTTTTAAAGGCTACGATGTTAAACTTTCGGGCTTTGCTGCCGAGTATTGTGACTGGGTGGCGAATAACCCATATATGCAAGAGTGGGTTGATGCGGGCTTAAAAGAAACCCAGGTAATTCAAGAAGATGAGGTTTAATGAGGGAATATAAACCTGTGCTTTATTGATGGTTTTTATAATGAACTTTCATAACTTGCGGGGCACTAAATACAGGTTTTTATTAGCGGATGAACGAAAATGGGCTTTACAAAGTTTTTAAGAAAAATTGCGACGGGTTCTTCTGAACGCCAGTCTCTGTGCCTGGTTGAAGATGAACAGGAAGTAGATGTTGCTATTACCCCTGATCTTGAAAGGATTACGGTGATTCATAAAGGCACAAGGGTTGTGATCGAGCGCGACCAAAATACCAAAGCTGCTATTCCAGAATTATTTAATAGAACCTCACGTCCTTGTCCCCCTTTTTGTGTGCAACCAATGAAAGTGGCAGAGGGTGTCGAGACCATTGGTGAGCTGGAATTACTGGATTATTTAGAACAATCACAAGAATCAAAAAATAAGGTGCTGGTGATAGACTCACGTCTAAGCAGTTGGGTTGAAAAAGGAACAATTCCCGGCTCAATCCATATACCGTGGACATCATTGGTTGCCAGGGAAGGTGCAACGCTTAGTGGTGTTATCCGTCTTCTTCAAAAGCAGTTCTCTGTCTCTTTACTAAACGGCAAGTCTGTTGAGGATGTCAGCCTGGCATTAAAAAATAATAACTTGTCGGAGGTATTTGATTACTCGCAGGCAAAAACACTGGTACTCTTTTGTAATGGTAGCTGGTGCGGACAAACCTCCGAAAGTATTAAAGCCTTGTTGGCGCTAGGTTATCCACCCGAAAAGCTCAAATATTACCGAGATGGTATGCAAGGCTGGGTATCACTTGGTTTCACTACGGTAGTATCAGGCAGCGACAGTTGCGAGATTAAGAAGCCTCAATGTATCAAGTCTAATCGTGCTGCTTGAGTTTTTGAGTTAACAGGGTTTTGGCTTGCACCGTATCAAAGTTCGTATCTGGCAGGTCAATTAAACCCAGCTCAAATAGAATTTTGCCTGTATCACCCGGTGCCAGGGTTTGGAAAAACCACGGGTAGGATTGGTCGGTTAAAGTCGATACATGCTTAACAATCTGGTTTGTACAGTTCTTGAAAAAGAGATGATACATTTCAGGCTTTTCATAGAGTGAATTAACATCTTTTGCGATAAGCTTAAAGAGCTGGCGAGCTTTTTCTTTGCTTTCCTTAATCGGGTAGACATGAATTTCTTCTTGATGAATTTTGCGAATACCCAGTAAGTCTTCGGGTGTGGCCAGAACGGTCATTATTTCAAAACGAGCCAATAAACCACCTTGAATTGAAAAGGGTTCACCTACTTCCCGGCGTGCTTCAATAGACAAACCCAACTCACGTCCATCATCCAGCACAAATATTAGAAAGACATGGGCTATGCCGCTAATGGCTGAAAAATGTGAAACAACTGCTTTAAGTTCTACAATATCATTGAGTGAGAACCGCATGTTTTTATAGTGAATTTTATTATTTTCCTGCCATTTGAAGTCTCGAATATTCGTAACCAGGATGTTTGGATTATTACTATTGCCTTTAAACTCAATGCGGGGTAATACGGCGTGTTCGGGTGTCCAGTTTCTGTCTTGGCGGGGTGTTGTGAACGTGTACAAAACAGCGCTTATCACTGCAAACATAACTAGCATTACCAAAAGCCATTTTATAACAGAAAGGAGTTTATGTTTCATTTAATGGTGCCATCGGGGGCAGTCTGATTGTGTAGTAAGCGAGACAATTTCGGAGCCTGGCGATGACAACCCGTAGGGCTGCAAAACCGTAAAAAAGGTGGGGGGGTGCACTGCTGTCCCACAAATATCCCACAAAAGCAGAAAGCCTGAATCCTTGTTGTATAATGTTTGTACCATCAAGCACTATATATAAGG
>JALWMR010000232.1 GCA_027083815.1 Thiotrichaceae bacterium | reverse complement strand
ACACAGAGGGGCTTGATCTGAATAACAGTGTCAATGCACTTTAGAGGCTCACAAGCTTCCTCTGTGTCCTGATAAATCAGAAGCTATCTAATTTATCATCTTTTGAGAGATACAAGAGGTTCCTTAAGCAAACTTGATGTACTATACTGGTGGCGTATGTATTATTTGACTTAAACTGGGCTGAGGAAGATATGAAAATCACTGTCTTAAAAACACTACTGCTACTGTTTTTTATCAGTATTTTTTCGTTTAATCTAGGTGCAGAAGGGTTGCAGGATTACCTTCAAAAGCCGGAAACTACTAATGGTGTAGTGACTAGCGGTGATTTAATAGATTCCCCATCATTGTCATCGGTTGATACTGTCCCATCAAGCAAAAGTGAACTAACTTATTTTATCGAGCTGATTGTTGCCGGTATTGTTGCTTCTGCTTTAATCCTTTCCATTTTGGTGCTCTTCCTGGGGCGCATGGCTGGAAATCGTGAGAAGAAAAAAATAAAAGCGATACGAGTCGAAGCAGAGAAAGAAAAGGAACATATTATTTCTGCCTCTACCACGGTAAAAGCTCAGGAAAAAGAAACCATCCAATTGGTTAATAATCTTAAAGATGATGCACAAAATATTGCCAAAACTAGAACTCTTGTTGAGAAATATGAACACCAGATAGCAGAGACTAGCGAAAATGTTAAGCAAAAAGAAAACGAGCTAAAACAGGTTACAGAGAATGTCACTGGTAACTTGGGAGAAATTCAATCTTATTGGGAAACTCAGCTTGATGATACTGTTTCCACTATAAAAGAATTGCAGGAAAATCTTGATAGTAAGGTTAATGAGGTTGATCAAGATATAGAGAAAATGCGGCACCAGAAGGATCTGTCTCAAGAATTACTACAAGATTTTCTAGATCGTCATAATGAACAGGGCAACTTAATTAATAAAAATGCTGACGTTTCTCAGGCTGTCAGTGAAATCCTGGATGAAACACTTAAAGAGTCTAAGCAACTTATACAACTATTAAAGCAGCATCAGGAAAATGCAGAAAAGTCTTTAAAGAAGTTTACTGATGAGCTAACCGTTTATGAAGAACAGGCTTATGAACAGTTTGATACAAGCTTTCAGGTTGCCGACCTGGCACGTCAGGAACTAACTGCAAATATTGATGAGAGCCGTAAGCATATTGAAACTATGCGTCGCTATGAAGAGCAAAGCCATTCGATCAATACACAAACACAGAAAAACCTTGAGCTTTTGGACTATTCAAAAATAGTAAAGCTATCCAATACTTTGGATACGACTCAGGATTTGTTTACTGATATGCGTTCCCGTGTTGCAGAAACCAAGCTAATGCTTGACGAGCTTAAAGATATTGAAACCGATATTAGAAAAACGGCCAGTAATGTAGAGAATGTTGTTGAAAAGACTAAAATAAAAGACTATTTACCTCCCGAAAAAACAGAGCATCTGGATGACCTGAGTGAGGAATTTAGTAATGAGGTGGGAGGCTTGTTAGACGATGTTCATTTGCAAAAGAACCTGGACAGCGAACTGCCACCTGTTGCAGAAGAAGAGTATAAAATGGTAAGCGGGGATAATGCTCCCATTTCATTTTTCAAGAACATTAAACAGAAATAACTAAGAAATAAAAGGAAGTAACAAATTAAAAAGTGAGCCGTCCCTGGCTCCCAGCTGTTAATTACCTTTAAAGCAATTGCTCAAGCCAATCCGTGACTCCAGCTGGTATATCCTAATCTTTAATCATTCGCAAATAAGTTTGGAGTCTTATTTATTCATTGTTGCTCAGCTCATATCGCTGCAACTGGAAGAGACTATAACAACGCTTTTAAATCAATAAAACCTGCAATAACGCAAACGGTTTATTACTCACGACAGCGGAATAAGCGGTCATTCTCTCTGGATAAAGTGCATGCAAGTTAACTCATCAAAGATTATCCATCTGTAATTCCCACATATTCCAATAACGCCCTTTCTTTTTCAGTAAGTCATGATGCGATCCGCGTTCAATAATCCTACCGTGCTCCATCACCAGTATTTCATCGGCATCAACCACTGTAGAAAGTCGGTGAGCTATAATTAAGGTTGTTGTATCAGATGATATTTCCCGGAGTGTCTTTTGTATGGCCTGTTCTGTTGCTGTATCCAGTGACGAAGTTGCCTCATCAAATAATAAAATAGGTGGGCGTTTAAGAATAGTACGGGCAATGGCAACACGTTGCTTTTCACCGCCAGAGAGCTTTAAGCCACGTTCCCCCACAAGCGTATTCCAGCCATCGGGCAAGCTTTCAATAAAGTCATAAATATGCGCCATTTTGGCAGCCTGTTTAACCTCCTCCCCGGTTGCATTAAGGTTACCGTATTGAATATTATAAAAAATCGTTTCATTAAATAGCACTGTATCCTGGGGGACGATGCCAATAGCACGGCGCAAGCTATCTTGAGTCACTGTTTTTATATCTTGATTATCAATTAAGATACGGCCTTTCTGCGGGTCATAAAAACGGAATATTAAACGAACCAGAGTTGATTTACCGCTGCCACTAAAGCCAACAACGGCAAGTGTCTTTCCGGCAGGTATATTGAAGTCAACATCAAACAAAATTGGGCGGTTTTCATCATAAGAAAAATACACATGCTCAAATTTTACCTCACCCTTATCAACTTGCAGTTCTTTTGCGTTTGGCGCATCTTTTATTTCTGGCTCTGTTTGCAATAACTTGAAAACAAGATCCATATCAGCCAGTGTATATTTAATTTGTCGATAGATAATGCCAAGAGCATTTAGCGGAATAAACAGTTGAAGCATAAAAGCATTGACCATGACCAGATCACCAATACTCATGCTGCCCTTAACTACACCATTCGCGGCTAAAAACATAATAAGAGTAACACCAACTGCAATTATGACTCCCTGACCAAAATTTAACATCGACATAGTAGCCTGACTTTTAACAGCAACATCTTCCCACTGACCTAATAATTCGTCATAACGTTTCTGCTCCAGCTTTTCATTGTTAAAATACTTTACTGTCTCATAATTAATCAGGCTATCAAAAGCATGTGTATTAGCTTCTGAATCATAGCGATTCATGGCATGCCGATGCTCCATACGCCACTCGGTTACCAATAAAGTAAAAGCTATATAAACCGCTACTGTTCCAAAGGTAACGGCTGTAAATACCCAGTCATAGTTTCTAAGTAATATAAAAGCAACCAATGAAAACTCGACTAAAATCGGGATGGTGCTAAAGACCAGAAAATTCATTAGGGAGCTAACAGAGCGAGTTCCACGTTCTAAATCCCGGCTTATCGCACCTGTCTTTCGATCAAGATGAAAGCGCAAGGAGAGCTGATGTAAGTGACGAAGAACCTGATTGGATAGCTGTCGCATTGCATGGTAGCGAACCCGTGCAAAGACCGTATCTCTTAATTCATTAAATAGTGAGGCTAATAAACGAAATGCCCCGTATGCTAATAGTAAAGAAACGGGCAACACCAGCATTTGTACTTCTTTGCCATCAAAACTATCAATGATTTTTTTTAACACCAGCGGTACAGAAACATTGGCCCATTTGGATAAAACCAAACAAGCCAATGCAAACAGTGCTCGTCCCTTATAAGCACTTAGATAAGGGAGTAATTTTTTGATATTTTGAAAATCACGGCGATTGCCATGAACACGCTGATCGCTATGTATAATATGCAAGTTAGGAATCCATTTTAAAGTGTTATTTAAGCCTAATTGTACTATCAACCAGGTCTAAGCCGGCTTTTTTATGTGTGATTAATAGAATACTGTTCTCTTTTTTATATTCAAACACAGCATTCAATAGTGCCCTCTCCGTATTTGCATCCAGTCCTTCACCGGGTTCATCCAGAATTAAAACAGGTGCATTTTTTAATAATGTTCGTGCTAGCGCGATGCGTCTTGCTTGTCCGCCTGAGAGTTGTAAACCTGCTTCGCCTACCCAAGTATCATATCCGTCTGGTTGAGAGGCAATAAAGTCATCAATCTGTGCAACCTCACACACTTCATTAAGTTGCTGATCTGTTGCTTGTGGATTAGCCAGCAGAAGGTTGTTCTTTATGGTGTTATTAAATAAAAAACTGTGTTGTGGAAGTACTGAAAAATATTGACGAAGATCATCGCTTTTATATGTTTCAACAGGATGCCCGCCAAAGGTAATCGTGCCGCTGTCAACATTCCAGAAACGGCATAAAAGCTGTACCAGGGTGCTTTTACCAATACCGCTTGGCCCGGTAATAGCAAGTTTTTCTCCTTCCTTTAGTGTTAGGCTGAGCTTATTAAGCACCTTACTATTTTGTGAGTTACCCCCCGTATCATAATGAAAACTCACCTTGTCAAACTTGATATCGGTGTTCTCTGGAATGGGAGAATCATATTGTGGTTCGCGGATGAGTGGCTTTGAGTCAACAATGTCAAACAAACGTCGCCCTGCGGAAAGGGTTTGTGGCAATAGTTGAAAAGCGGGCGGTAGCGTAAGCACTACCTCAAAGCTGGCAAGCGCAAGTAATGCCAGCATGGCAAGATGAGCCGGTTCAAGTGTGCCGCTGTTGACCATCGGAATGCTAATCAGCAAGATAAGCCACATTGCCAGATTGGCACTTAAGCCAACAAATCCTTGGGAAAAGCCAGTTAGTTTAGCCTGTGTTTGCTGGTCTTTAATTAGTGAGTTGCTGAGTGATCGGGTTTTCTCGATTTGTGATTCAGCTGCCCCATAAATCAATAGTTCTCCCATGCCCTGAACCGAGTCAATGGCGCTATTGCGTAATTGAGATGATGTTTGATTAAGCCGCTCACCTGATTTCTTTGCCAGACGGTTAATAATCACAGGAATGACTAGCCCGGCCAATAGTAATAGTGATACTTCGGTAAGCTGCAGCTTTGTGTCATAACGTCCTAAAAACAGGGCATATAAAAATACCGCAATAATCGCCACGCTGATGGGCGATAGAATACGTATATAAAGATTCTCAAGGGTGCTAATGTCAGCACTGATACGGCTTAGAATATCGCCACTTTGATACTTTTGTAATACTGCTGGCGCAAGAGGTTCGAGCTTGTTATAAAACCACTGGCGTAGCTCGGCAAGCAGACGAAAGGTTGCTTCATGCGATACCACTCGTTCGATATAGCGTCCGGCAGTGCGGGCAATGGCAAGGCCACGAATAGAAGCAGAGGGGGTAAAGTAATTAATGTCAGTGATACCTGCAACACCGGCAATCGCCATAATGGAGATAAACCAGCCGGATAGGGCAAGCAGGCCAACATTGGCTATGATTGTTATCAGTGATAATAAAATACCCAATGCCATCCAGCCCCAATAGGGTTTAAACAGGCGAATTAAGCGCCACAAAACGTGTAGATCAGATTGTCTTTTTGAGAGGGCTTTACTCATTGCGCAAGATCTCCTCATTTTTCACAAGCGTCTCAATCATGCTGCTATAAATTCCCTGCTTGACCAGAAGAGTTTGATGGCTTCCCGATTCGACAAGTTTACCCTGATCAATGATCAGAATATTGTCAGCCTGCTCAATAGTGCTTAGACGGTGGGCAATAATTAACAGGGTACGGTTCTCGGCAAGGGAGTCAATACTCTGCTGAATCAGTCGCTCACTTTCTTCATCCAGGTTGGCAGTTGCTTCATCCAAAATCACAATGGGCGCATTTTTTAAAAAGGCGCGAGCCAAAGCAATGCGTTGAACTTGTCCGCCTGACAAACCAGCGCCACGGTCGCCAATCAGGGTGTCATAGCCTTGCGGAAGCGCCATTATTGTGTCGTGGATATGCGCCTGTTGTGCCGCTTTGTGTAGTTCCTTATCGCTTTTTGTTGTCATGCCAAGACAGATATTGTCACGAAGACTGCCATAAAAAATATGCGGGCGCTGTGAAACCCAGGCGATATTTTTTCGCCATACTTCGCTATTGAGGCTGTTAATTATTTTGTCATTGATACGTATTTCACCCGCCTCAGGGCTTATAAAGCCCAATAGAATATTGGCAACGGTACTTTTGCCTGCGCCACTATAGCCAACCAGTGCAGTTCGCTGCCTTGCGGGAATTTGGCAGGAAAAATCATCCAGCGCAGTAGCCCTGTTTTTATAGTGAAAAGAAATATGGTTTAAGCGAATATCAATATTATTACTTTCGCCAATATCGGCAAGAGTGCTGCTTGTCTTGGGAGCATCTTGATCAAGTATGGCCATAATGTTTTCGGCGGCACCAATCGCCTCCAGACGAGCGTGGTAGTGAGTACCCATATTGCGCAGTGGCAAATAGAATTCAGGTGCAAGCAGTAGTGCAAAGAAACCGTAGTAAAAATCCATTTCGCCATAATATAAACGAAAGCCGATCAGTACGGCGACAATGGCGATGCTAATGGTGGCCAGAAATTCCAGCGCCAAAGATGATAAAAAGGCGATGCGTAAAACCTTCATGGTTGCCTTGCGATAATCGTCCGAAATGATGCCTATTGCCCTGGCTTCCCGTTTGCTGGCATTAAATAACTTAAGGGTGGTGATTCCCTGAATCATATCCAGAAAATGGGCGCTCATGCGGGACAGCTTTTGCCACTGTTGCTTGTTAAGTCGTTCGGTACCTTTACCAATTAAAATCATAAAAAAGGGTATTAAGGGCGCTGTCAGCAGCAAAACTAGTCCAGAAATCCAGTCAATAGGAAAGATAAAAATCAGTATTGAAAGTGGAATCAGTGAGACCAGCGCCATGGTCGGCAGATATCGGGCATAGTAATTTTCAAGCGCTTCTATACCTTCTACCAAAGTATTGGCAACCTCAGCACTATGATGTTCTCCGACAGCAACAGGGCCGAGTCTAAAAAGATGTTTTTGCAGTTTTTCTCGAAGATGTTGTTTGACTAAGGCAGCTGCTTTAAAGGCACTGATCTCCGATGCCCAGACAAGCGCCGCTCGCAGAATAAAGAGCAATAAAAGCATTAACAGATATTGTTTAACATTCGATAAAGTGGCATTTTCAAACATAACGGTGTTGACAACCGTTGCTAGCAGCCAGGCTTGCACGATAATAAGAAAACCTGAACACAGCCCAAGCCCAATGGACAGGTATAGATATTTCGCTGAATATTTTTTTTGTGTTTTTAAAAATTCAGGAATCGTCAATGTTTGCATTTGAATGGATTCCAGTCAATTAACTCAGCATGTGACTTAAATGCTATGCCAGCCGGTATAGCAAAACGATAAATGTGTATGAAATAGAGAAAAGGGCAAAAAAGGTGGGGGGTGTACTTTTTTAAGTATCTCCTCCCCCCTTTTTTTAGTTGAGAATTTACGTTAAAACTCTTTTCAAAAGGTCAGGATTAATAATTATTCGTCTTCATCCAGCCCATTTAGCTCTAACCACATAACATTAATTATACCAAATGCACTGGCAAGTAAAACACCCAGTAACCAAGCAAAATACCACATAATTTACTCCTTAAATCTGTCTGTTCGCCACGCGCACCTAATAAAGCGAATGGCTATTTTTTTGAATGCTCTCAACGGTGTGTTTTCCAAACATGACTTTATAACACCAGGAAGTGTAAGCCAGAATAATGGGTACAAACAGCATTGATGCCCAGAACATGATATTTAACGTCATGGCGCTGGAAGTTGAATCCCACATAGTCAGGCTATGGTTGGGGTTGGCGCTGGAGGGGAAAATAAATGGGAACAATGAAAAACCAGCCGTAAGAATAATGCCAATTAATGCCAGACTTGAATGGAAAAAAGCCAGACCTGGTTTGTTGGCACTGCCTAATACATAAGCACCCGTCGCTCCAATAAAGGCCATAACCGGTGCAATAATGGTAATTGGGTATTTGCTGTAATTCTCTAGCCAGCTTACCTCGCCAACGCTAACCGTTTTATTGGTTGGGTTGCTGACTGCATTGGGGTCAAGGTTGCTGGTAATAGCGTAACCATCAATGCCAAGCCATAGCCAGATGCCTTCAATAGCAAACAGGGCCATGACTGCCAGGGCAGCAATTTTGAGGAAGCGCTTAGCCCGTTGCTGTACATCCGCATCAGAGCGCATCATCAGGTAGCTTGCACCTTGCATTAAAAACATGGCAATGGCTAGCAGCCCCGAGAGTATTGCAAATGGGTGAAGCAGGCTAAGAAAACCTGAAGTAAAGGATGAACGCATGTAGTCGTCATATTGGAAACCAATACCCAAAAACAGATTACCCATGCCGACGCCGAGTATCAGAGGTGGCACAACACCTGAAATAAATAAAGACCAATCCCAGAAGTGTCGCCACTTTTGGCTAGGCAACTTTGATCGATAATCAAATCCAACCGGGCGCAAAAACAGGCTAAACAATAAAATCAACAGTGCCAGATACATCCCTGAAAAGGCGGTCGCATAAAGCGTTGGCCAGGCGGCAAACAGGGCACCTGCGGCCAGGATTAACCAAACTTGATTGCCATCCCAGTGGGGTGCCACGGCATTGATGGCAACGCGACGTTCTTCGTCCTTTTTACCTATAAATGGCAGCATCATGGCAACACCCATATCAAAACCTTCGGTAATAGCAAAACCAATCCATAAGATACCGATGAGTAGCCACCATACAAACTTCAGATATTCATAACTTAAAAATTCCATGACTGCCTCCTAGTGTGTGTTTTTATTGGCTTGTTCAAATGATTTGGCGAGCACTGTTTCGCCACCTCCGCCGCCTTGTTTTTCAAAATGATAGCGACCAGTATGCAAGGAGCTAGGCCCAAGACGGGCGAACTTCAACATCAAGTACACTTCAACAATCAACAGGAAAGTGTAAAAAGCAATAAAAGACATCAGGCTGAAAAAGACATCGCTGTATTCAAGTGATGAGACTGCCAGCGATGTTGGCAGGATTTCACCCACTGCCCAGGGTTGTCGACCAAATTCAGCCACAAACCAGCCGGATTCAATGGCAATCCATGGTAGGGGAAGACTGATAAAACATATCCATAAAAACCAGCGCTTTTTAAATACAGTACGCCGAGCAGTGAAAAAGAAAGCCAGAACGAAAACAAGGAGCATGGCAAAACCCGCACCGACCATGAGCCTGAAGGCATAAAACAGCGGAGCCACCTTGGGAATACTATTTTTGGCTGCCAGTTTTATTTGCTCGTCCGTTGCATCAACCACATTGGGCGCGTATTGTTTTAGCAGCAAGCCATAACCAAGATCTTTTTTTAATGTTTCAAAGCTTTCAAGGTCAACCTCAGAGGCTTTTTTTAAGCGGATTTTTTCAAATAACGCATAGGCAAGCATGCCATCCCGAATACGCTTCTCGTTTTCATTGATAATTTGTTTAAGCCCTTTGACCTCTTCATCCAAAGAACGGGTCGCTATAATGCCCAGAGCATAAGGGATCTTGATCGCAAAGTTGGTTTTTTGTGCTTCTTGGTCTGGAAAGCCAAATAAAGTAAATGCAGCGGGTGCCTCTTCAGTCTCCCATTCAGATTCAATAGCGGCAAGCTTGTACTTTTGCAGTTCGCCAGCTTCGTAGCCGCTTTCATCACCGAGTAAAATCACTGAAAAGATAGCGGCGGTACCAAAGCCCGCAGCAACAGCAAAAGAACGTTTGGCAAAGCCAATATCGCGGCCTTTCAATAGATACCAGGCACTAATGCTTAATACAAACATGGAGCCAGCCACATATCCACCTGCTACGGTATGAATAAACTTAACCTGAGCAACCGGATTAAATAGAATCTCGGCAAAGTTAGTCATCTCCATACGCATTGTTTCGACATTAAAGTCAGCACCTACGGGGTTTTGCATCCAGCCATTGGCAATAAGAATCCACAAGGCGGACAGGTTTGTGCCAATCGCCATAAGCCAGGTAACAATAAGGTGTTTGGTTTTGGACAAGCGATCCCAGCCAAAAAAGAAAATACCAACAAAGGTTGATTCTAAAAAGAACGCCATCAATCCTTCTATGGCAAGCGGCGCACCAAAAATGTCACCGACATAATGGGAGTAGTACGACCAGTTAGTGCCGAAAGAAAATTCCATGGTCAAACCAGTAGCAACACCCAGAGCAAAGTTAATGCCGAATAGCTTGCCCCAAAATTTCACCATGTCTTTATAGACTTGTTTACCTGTCATTACATAAACAGATTCCATAATGGCAAGCAGAAAGGTCATGCCAATAGTGAGGGGTACAAATAAAAAATGGTACAGAGCGACAACAGCAAACTGTAAGCGGGAAATATCAACTAAATCTTCGGGGATCACCATCTATACTCCTTTTTCTTAGCGGGAGTTGACTTATATCATAAAAATAGAGGGTTTATAATTGCGAATTGTCAATAATTCTGGCGTGAACAAGGCGCTATGCCAATCGGTTGTTTTTTATTGTTGCATAAGTAATTCTTTATCAAGCTGTTTTAGGCGTTCGGGTGTGCCAATGTCTCGCCAATCTCCAGAGTAAAATTCACCACTGACGTTTCCTTTTTTCATGGCTTGTCGTAGCAACGGCGCTAAAGGGCGCTTTCCCGGAGGAAGCTTGTTAAACAAACCGGGTGAATAATAAGCAATGCCGCTGAAGGTGTATTTTTTTTCGCCTGATTCATAAACGCGATTATCGTTTAGTGCAAAATCGCCCTGTGGGTTATGCGGTGGATTATTAACAAGAATCAGATGGGCTAAGTCGTCAGTGCTTAATGGCGATTGAGATTTTAACGGATAATCGCACCAGACATCACCATTAACGACTAAAAAAGGTTTATCACCCAGTACTGGGAGTGCTTTTATAATACCGCCGGCTGTTTCCAGTGCTCCTTCGTGTTGCTCGTTAGAATAAGCAATATTAACGCCAAATTTTGTGCCGTCCCCCAATGCAGCAGGGATTTGTTCACCTTGCCAGGCGATATTGATCACAATATCCTTAAAGCCTGCTTTCTTGAGTTTTTCGATTTGCCAGACTATCAATGGCTTGCCACCCGCCTTAAGCAGGGGTTTTGGCGTGTGGTCAGTCAGCGGGCGCATCCGGGTGCCATGACCAGCGGCTAAAATCATGGCTTTCATTTCGGAAGTATTATTTTCTGGGGTATTTTCCATTCATAACATAACTCAATTAAGGGTCGGGTTAATGGGTATTTTTTGCCTACTTCCATCACATAATGCAGTGTCAGCGGCAGATCATCAAGATAGTTTGTTTTACCGTCACGGTGATTGAGGCGAGCAAAGATTCCCAGCACCTTGATATGCCGTTGCAGTCCCATGTAATCAAACCACTGTATAAAAGTGGCATCAGGTACTTTATTCATTAAGCCAGCTTTTTCAGCATCTTGTTTAAAACCCAGCGCCCATTCGGCAATTTTTGCATTAGGCCATTGAATATAACAGTCGCGCAATAGTGAAACCAGATCATAACTAATGGGGCCAAGCACGGCATCCTGATAATCAATGATACCTGGGTTATGTAAAAGAGTATTTAAAGTACACCCCCCACCTTTTTTACCCTTTTCTACGACCATTAAATTACGCGAATGATAATCACGGTGAACAAACACCTGCGGTTGTTGTGAAACCGCTGTAGCGATAACGGCAAAGGTGCGCTCAATGATTTTTTGTTGTTCGGCGCTGGGCGTAATATCCAGATGCTTACTTAAAAACCATTCGGGCATTAAGTCCATTTCACTTTGAAGCAGTGCTTCATCGTAATCAGGAAGACCTTGAGTATTTGCGCCCTGAATTTCGATGAGTGCTTTGAGCGCATTGCCATATAACTCATCGGCAGTGTCATCATTGAGCTTATCCAGATAGGGTGTATTACCAAGGTCTTCCATCAATAAAAAGCCATGCTCAATATTTTGGCGATAAATCTCTGGCACATGAACTCCGGTTTTACACAAGCGCTGGGTAATATCGACAAAAGGAGCACAATCTTCATGCTCAGGTGGTGCATCCATGGCTATGCTGGTTTTGCCATTGTGTGTAACTCTAAAATAGCGCCGAAAGCTGGCATCGGCCGATGCTACTTCAATGCTGGCATCTGGCCAGTCTTGCTGTATCCATTGGGTAAGTTGTTGAAGACGGGTATCTAGGCTCATTTTGATGGTAAACCGGAGAAAAGGGCAAAAAAGGTGGGGGGTGTACTTTTTAGAAGTAAATTTAAGTATTTCAACACCTCAAATATCCATTAATTGATATTTGAGGTGAGAAAAACAACATTCAGGGTTGTTTAAAACGTATTTTTAGCCTTCTTTGCTTTTAAAAGCACAACCTGATTTAAAGCCGAACATGCCGAGGATTTTTGCAGCAGGGCAAAAGCCGGTGAAAGCCGATTGAAGCAGGTTTGCGCCAATAAAAACGGTCAACCAGAAAAAATTAGGGTGTACATATTTAGTTAGTGCCACACTAATTAAAATCATAATGCCAGCGAAGGCGAACATTGCATTATCTAAATTCATTTTTAAAATCTCCTGTGGGTTTTAGTCGTAGTAACATGGGTAATAAGGGTTTTCTAACGTTTTTCAATATTAATATAATCACGCGGCAGAGCGCCACTATAAAGCTGGCGTGGACGACCGATGCGTGATTCCGGATCCTGTATCATTTCATTCCAGTGGCTTATCCAGCCGACAGTTCGCGACATGGCAAAAATCACCGTAAACATATTCAGCGGGATACCCATGGCGAGCAATATAATACCTGAATAAAAGTCAACATTGGGGTAAAGATTGCGTGATACAAAATAATCATCTTCCAGGGCAATGCGTTCCAGCTCCATCGCGGTATCAAATAGCTCCTGATATTCATTATCTTTACCGAGATGTTCTAGCAGATCATGACAAGTCTGGCGAATAATGCGCGCGCGCGGATCATAGTTTTTATAAACACGATGACCAAAACCCATCAGGCGGAAGTTGTTTGATTTATCTTTGGCGCGATCTACGTAGTATTGAACATCATTGTCCGATTCAACAATATCGACCAACATGCGGATCACCGACTCATTGGCACCACCGTGAGCTGGCCCCCACAGTGAGGCAATGCCAGCAGATACTGCAGCAAAGGGGTTCGCTTCAGAGCTGCCCGTCAGGCGTACCGTTGAGGTAGACGCATTTTGCTCGTGGTCGGCGTGCAGAATCATAATCAAATCCAGCGCCTTGACAAAAAACGGATCTGGCTCATAAGGCTCGGTTGGCATACTGAACATCATGTGCAAAAAGTTTTCAGGATAGCTTAGATTATTTTTTGGATAGGTAAAGGGCAAGCCATTGGCATAGCGATAAGACCAGGCGGCAATGGTAGGCATTTTAGCAATCAACTGATGCGCTGCAATCATGCGATGTTCGGCATTTTGAATATCAATTTCATCATGATAAAAAGAGGATAGCGCACCCACTACGCCAACCATAATTGCCATCGGGTGAGCATCACGACGAAAGCCACTGTAAAAGCGTTTTAGTGCCTCGTGCAGCATGGTGTGACAGGTGATAATGGTGGTAAACTGTTTAAGCTCTTTTTTATTGGGAAGCTCGCCACTCAGCAATAAATAGCAGGTTTCCAGAAAGGTACTATGCCTGGCTAATTGCTCAATCGGATAGCCGCCGTATTGTAAAACACCCTCTTCGCCATCTAAAAAAGTGATTGAGCTTCGGCAACTTGCTGTCGACAAAAAGCCAGGATCATAGGTGAAATAGCCCAGTTCTTTATACAATGCCCGCACGTCAATTGTGGGTGTGCCGTTGGTGGGGCGTAGAATAGGTAGCTCAATCTGCTTACCGGTTGAATTATCTGTCAGTGTAACGGTTTCTTTTTTGCTCATAATTGCGAATCGTTATTACGAAAAAATAGGGAGGTAGGGTAATAATACGTTATCATTCATCATGCGATACATCGCCAGGATGAATAAGCGAGCGCGCCAGTATAGCGCATTTTCACTCTTTTTAAAAAATTGGCTTGGTTAATGAAAAAATTACTTCTATTTTTGGCTCTTTTTACAATGGTTGCTTGTGGTTACGATAAGGAGCACAGCAACAAAATGCTGCCCTGGCATGTTTCCAGCAATCCTGATGGCACAACCCATGTATTGGGTGTGGATATTGGTAATATCAGCTTTAAAGATTTGATGTTTAAGTTGCAGTTATTGGCTGAGCCAGCCTTGTTTGAGTCTAAAGAAGGTGATCTTTCACTAGAAGCTTATTTTGGCAAAAAGAAGTTTGGCATTCTGGAGGCTCGTTTAGTTGCAGAAATGGATGCCGATCAGGCCTTGCTGGAAAAAATGCTCAAAGAGCAGGCGGGGCGCGATTCTACACCGAGCAACCACTGGAAATATAAACTCAATATTAAAAATACCCGACTTGCCAATGACTTGCGGGTGTGGCGTTTAATCTATTTGCCGGTGGCTGATTATGACCTCAAACAAATGAAGTTTTTTGGCGAGCCTGAAGAAAAAATAAAGATTACCGATACAGCAGAATACTGGCTTTATCCTTCGCGGGGTATGGCGTTGCTTTATGATACGGCAGGTAAAGAGATTTTTTATTATGTAGCCAAAAAAGATTTTAAACGCCTTAAAGAATCATTACCTACAAAACCGCAGATTCTGGCTGAATAATGCCTTTTTGGGAAACTAAAAGCTTAACCGAAATGACTCGCGAAGAATGGGAAAGCCTGTGCGATCATTGCGGTAAATGCTGTTTAATGAAGCTACAGGATGAGGATGATGAGGCTGGATCGGTCTATTACACCGATATTATATGCGATTTGTTCAATATGAAAGAAGGTGGCTGTACCGATTATTGGAATCGTGAAACACGTGTGCCAAGCTGTTTGCGCTTAACCCAGGATAATCTGGATCAAATCGAATGGATGCCGCCAAGTTGCGCTTATCGACGCATTATGGAAGGACAGGGGCTGAAAAGCTGGCATCATTTAATTTCGGGTGATAAAAATAGCATTCATCAAACGGGTAATTCAGTCTTGGGTAAAGTTATTTTTGAAAGGGAGCTTGACGATCTTGATAGTAATGAGCTGGAAGAGCATATTGTTGAGTGGCCTCTGGGGTCGTAGGTGCTAAACATGCAGAAAGAGCTTGAATCACTGCGTCTTGATAAATGGCTTTGGGCGGCTCGTTTTTTTAAAAGCCGCAAGCTGGCAACCGAGGCAATCAATGGCGGCAAAGTGCACCTCAATGGTGTGCGCGTTAAACCATCGCGGCTGGTTAAAGTTGACGATACGCTCGATATAACCCGCGAAAACTATCGCTATCATGTGACTATTCTTGGCTTAAATGATAAACGTCGCCCCGCCAAAGAAGCACAGCAGCTGTATCAGGAAAGCGAAGAGAGTATTCGCGCCAGAGAGCAGGAGCGTGCGCTAAGAAAGCTAAACAGCGCCAGCGTGCATCAATCAGACCACAAGCCGAATAAAAAAGAGCGCCGCCAAATGAAAAAGTGGCGAGGGCGCTAGTTGATGTACCAGGCTGGTATGCAATGAAACTGTCTCAATCAAATATCAAAAAATTGCGTCAAAAGGTCGAGCATGAAGGTGGTTTTCAAATTGCGCTAGCACCCATGCAGCCAGCAACATTTATCGAAGTAAAAGACGCAAGTGATCGCTTATATCGAGATCTGCTAGAAGCGGGCTTTAGTGTTCTGCTAGATGATCGAGGGCAAAAGCCCAATAATATGTTTGAAGTAATTGCTTTTTTAGGGATTCGCCACCGCCTGGTTATTTCAGGAAGGAGCCTGTCGGCTGGGGTAGTTGAATATAAAGACTTGCAAACTGATTTTTTCGAAAAAATTCCCTTGGAAAATATTGTTTCATATATGCAGAATCGCACACACATTGACTAAGCCTAAATGCTGGACTATAGTTTCTCTGCGCCGATTTGATATGCAGCTTGCAGGCGCTTTATAAATGTAGCTAAAGCGTGGTGAAGAATATTAAACCCGCCTTAGTTTTATAGTGCGGGTTTTTTTATGCCCGGATTTGATGAGGAAAAATAATGAGTGATTTTAATTTTGACACCTTGGCAATACGGGCTGGAAATGACCCAAGCTCGTTTCAGGAGCATTCCGAAGCGCTTTTTTTAACCTCCAGCTTTACCTTTAAAAGTGCTGAAGAAGCGGCGGCACGTTTTGCCGGTGATGAAAAGGCTCATTTTTACTCGCGAGTGTCTAATCCAACGGTTGCCTGTTTTCAAGACAGGCTGGCGGTACTGGAAGGTGGTGGAGCCTGTGTTGCAACGGCAACCGGTATGGCGGCTATTTTGGCGGTTATGCTGGGTGTGCTTAAAGCAGGGGATCATGTGGTTAGTTCACGTTCTATTTTTGGCACCAGCACCCATTTGTTTAGTAACTACCTGACCAAGTTTGGTGTTGATTTTGACTTTGTAGAACTATCCGATCTTGATGCCTGGAAGCAAGCCGTTAAGCCCAATACGCGCTTGTTTTTTGCTGAAACCCCCTCCAATCCGACCACTGAACTGGTTGATATAAAAGCCCTGTCTGAAATTGCCCATCAGTCAGATGCCCTGTTGGTCATCGACAATGTGTTTTGCACGCCAGTGCTACAAAAGCCCTTGCAGTTGGGTGCCGACATTGTGGTGCATTCAGCGACCAAATATATTGATGGGCAGGGTCGTTGCATGGGCGGAGCCGTAGTGGGTAATAATAAACTTGTCGGTGAGGATATTTTTGGGGTACTGCGAAATGGCGGCATGTCAATGAGCCCTTTTAATGCCTGGGTGTTCAACAAAGGTTTGGAAACCCTGAGCTTGCGCATGCAGCGTCACTGTCAAAATGCAATGGAGCTGGCATGTTGGCTGGATAAACACCCCAAAATAGAAAAGGTTTATTATCCGGGGTTGGCCAGCCACCCTCAACATGAGTTGGCAAAACGTCAACAAAGCGACTTTGGTGGCATGGTTTCATTTGTGGTCAAAGGTGGTAAAGATGCTGCCTGGAAAATTGTTAATAGCCTCAAGATGCTCTCCATAACAGCCAATCTTGGCGATACCAAAACTACCATAACGCACCCGGCAACCACTACCCACGGTCGTTTATCGCAAGAACAGCGTGATGCGGCCGATATTTCGGATGGCCTGTTAAGGATTTCTGTTGGTCTTGAAGATATCAGGGATATTAAGCATGATTTATCGCATGGTTTGGAGGGTTAAGTCATAAATTAGTTATTAGGTTCTTTTGACATAAAAAGCACTGTTAAATGAGTTAATTGGCGCGTGAATAGCATAAAAAACGATCTTAAAACCCTATTTTTCGCCGCTATTGATGCGGTTGCCGGTGATAAAGCCGTTGCACGAGAAATCAATGAATATTCTGATGTGTATCAGGGTAGATTTCATATAATTGCCATTGGTAAAGCAGCTGAATCCATGCTTCGTGGAGTGCCAGAGGATAAAATAATCAATGGCATTGTGATTTCAAAGCACGGACATTTATCAGAGTCTATCAAGCAGGATCAACGTTTTGTATGCCTTGAATCAGATCACCCTGTGCCAAAGCAGGCAAGTATTGAGGCTGGATACACACTGCTGGATTACATAAACAGTCTCCCTGTGGATGCGCCTTGTTTGTTTTTAATTTCAGGTGGTGCTTCAGCACTGGTGGAGGTTTTGCAGGATGATTGGTCATTGGATGATCTGTCTGAGTTGACCCAATATCTGCTGGCGAATGCTTATCCGATTGATAAAATCAATGCGGTACGCCGCCAGATTTCCAGGATAAAAGGCGGTGGCTTATGGCGTTATCTGGGGGACCGGCCGGTAAAGTGCCTGCTGATTTCTGATGTACCTGATGATAATCCAGAGGATATTGGCTCGGGCTTGTTGTTTCCAGCACAAACAAAATCGGTCAATATTCCGCAAAAATGGGCAAAAAAAATAGTCGTAAGCAATACGCCGCAGGTTCCACAATCATTTCAGTCGAAAATAGTTGCCAGTTTGTCTGTGGGGAAAATGGGCGCAGCGGATAAGGCAATAGAACTCGGTTATCAAGTTTCTGTTATCCCTGATTTTTTAGAAGGTGATGCAGAAGAAGCGGCGCGAAATTGTGTGACACAAGCGAAACAACAGGCAGGCACTTTGTTAATCTGGGGTGGTGAAACAACAGTTCATTTACCTGAAAAGCCGGGTAGGGGAGGTCGTAATCAGCACCTCGCCCTGGCAGCTGCTCTGGCAATACCAGGAGAGGCTGAGTATTATTTACTCGCTGCGGGTACAGATGGCTCGGATGGAAACAGCGAGGCAACCGGAGCCCTGGTATCAAATAAAACTGTTAGTGATGCCAAAGCTAAGGGTCTGAACCCAGATGATTTTTTAGAAAATGCTGATTCAGCGAGATTTTTTGAAAAAATGGGTGGGCAAATTCTTACCGGCGCAACAGGAACCAATGTTATGGATTTGGTGCTGGTTTACTCACCGAAGTAGGTTTACGATCTTTATCAATGGCAACATAGGTATAGACGGCCTCAGTTACTTTAACAATTTCTTCTTCAAGGCGATCCCGTCGAACCCAGGTTTCAATATGCACTGATATGGAGGTATTGCCAATGCGTGTAGTTTCACAATAGCAACTTACCTCATCACCAATATAGACAGGTAAATGAAAGGTCATGGCTTCTACGGCAACAGTGACGACGCGCTGTTTGGCGATATGCCTGGCATGGGAAGCGCCGGCGATATCCATTTGCGACATAATCCAGCCACCAAAAATATCACCGCTTGGGTTGGCATCGGCAGGCATGGCAAGGGTTCGCAATGAGGCGTGTTTATTTTCAGGATAGGGTGAGGTCATGATGGTTGAATTCTAACGGCTGAAGAGTTAATAGCAAGCACAAAAAAGCCCCGCAGATGCGAGGCTTTTGGGGATGCTCTAAGTGCTGTAACTTATGACTTGGGAGCAGCCGCTTTTTGTGCAGCTTCAATGCGTTTTAGCATTTCATCAGCTTGTTTACGCTGTGCTTCCCACATTGCTTTAAGCTGTGCGTAGTTTTGAGTTGGAGCTGGTGCTGTTCCTGCAACTGCAGGGTTATAACCAGCTGGTGCATAACCGTTACCTGTATTAGCATAGCCGTTTGTAGCGTTTGAACCAGTGCCGTTTCCTGCAATGTTTGCAGCAGAGTTACCGTTTCCTGCCCAGTTTCCTGCAGTGTTGCCAGCGCCTTGACCGTTACCACTTAGGTTGCCAGCTGTATCCATATCAGTTTTGCCTTTACCTTTAAAGGTGATGCTGAAATCAACTTCGCCATCTGCGTCGCCTTTTCCTGTACCCCAGCCATTACCTGTTGCGTTAGCGTTTCCTGCACCATTACCTGCACCATTAGTATTGCCTTGTGCAGTTCCGTAACCGTTGCCGCTACCATTGCCATTGTTAAATCCATCGAACCAGTTAGCAGATGCTGTTCCAGATAGTGCGATTAAAGCTGCAAAAGTGATAGTTTGTAATTTCATAATAATTCTCCTAGCGTTAAATAATGATGTGAGGGCATATCCATATGTAATTAATTTCGAATATGAGTATATTCTAATATGCTACTTTGCTAAATATCAAGCATTATTTGAAATTAAATTGAACTTTTTGAAAAAAGGGTGCTACGTGCGATCGAGAAAATCACTGACTATTTCATAAAATTCATCAGCTTGCTGAAAATGTGGTAAGTGCCCACTCTGTTTGATAGTAATGATTTTTGAATGGGGGAAAAGGGCTTTGATGATTGTTTTATCTGCTTCTTGAATATAATTAGATTGTTCGCCCTTGATGAACAGGGTTTTTCCGGGATAGGTTTCCAATGCGCTGCTAAAGCCTGCTATTTTCAAATAGCCTTTGCTGATTTCATCCAGATTACAGCGCCATTTGAAATGATCGCCTTCGCGTTTGAGGTTTTTGAGCATAAAGGTTCGCTCACTGGGATCTTCTATCCATGGTTTTAAGTAATCATCAACCTGTTGTCGTGAATTCATTTCTTTAATAGGTGCACTCATAACCCCCTGTAGCGTTTTTTGGTGCCATAGTGGGTACGGCTTGGGGGCAATGTCGACAATAATAAGGCTTGTTACCAGGCTGGCGTTTGCCAGGGCTAGTTGCATAGCCACTTTGCCGCCCATGGAGTGTCCCAGTAAATGAAACTGCTTGATATTTAGCTCGTTGCTTAGTTTGATTACATCTTCATACATTTCACGATAGCTCATTCCTTTTAGGTGTGGCGAACTACCATGATTGCGTAAATCAACGGTATAAACGGGTCTGAATTTTGACAGCTTTTTTGCCTGGCTGCGCCAATTATCCATTGAGCCTAACAAGCCGTGCAATATGAAAAGGGGGGCGCGATGTTTGTATTTATCTTCTTCAGGCAAAAAGGCTTTGTAATGGAGTAGCGTATTCATTGCTTAAAAATCAATACCCGTTTGTCTGGTCTGTTTTAATATTTCCTGTCGATCTGCATCGCTTAAACTGGCTATATCATAGTGTATCTGATGGCTCACATCATTGATTCCGCAAAAAGACAGGGTGCCATCAGTGACGGGACGGTGGATTAATTGTAAGGCATCATTATCTTTGAAGTATTGCTCAGAGCCGCCCGCTGTAATGATAACCAGTGCTTTTTTATGCTTAAGCAAGCCTTTGACCCCTTCGCTTGAATATTCAAAGGCAAGTCCATTGGTTAATACAATATCAAACCAGCCCTTTAACATGGCAGGGCGATCAAACCACCAGAGGGGGTAAATAAAGATAAGGCTATCAGCCCAGAGTAATTGATCTTGCTCTTTGGCAATTTTCTCAGGCGTAATGCCTTGCTGTAGCTGGGCAAGGTCTTCTGCTTTTAAAATAGGATCAAATTTTTCCTGATAGAGGTCTTTAATTTTCACCTCATGACCCGCTTGCTTAAGCCCTTCTGAAATACTTTCAAGCAGTGCATGGTTAAAGCTGTTTGGGTTTGGGTGGGTGAAGACAATAAGTACTTTCATGGGCTGCCAGATCAGGTGCGGGTTGCGCATTCTAAAACAGTGAAAGCTTTGGTGCAAATAGAGCTATTTTTTTATCAAATAAAAGGTGATACTTGCTCTATGCGCTCGTGATTGATACATTACGCCGCTTATATTTCATACAATTGATTAATAGTGAGCATTGCACGAAAGATAAAGATGAATAAAGCTCTCTATATAATGGGGATTTTGCCAATTAATTAATTGGAATTTTATTGATTGTTGAAGTATTTCAATTCAAAACTGGAAACATATTTTCAATGTTTAAATCATTCTTTAATCTGTTCTCTAATGACATTTCTATTGATCTGGGAACAGCTAACACGCTGATTTATATGCGTGGCAAGGGCATCGTTCTGGATGAGCCTTCGGTGGTTGCAATTCGTCAGGATCGCGGACCTGGTGGGCCAAAAAAGATTGAGGCAGTAGGTGTTGAGGCAAAAAAGATGCTGGGGCGCACACCAGAAAACATAACTGCCATTCGACCTATGAAAGACGGCGTGATTGCTGACTTTACCTACACAGAAAAAATGCTGCAGCACTTTATTATGAAGGTGTCAGCAAAACGATTTTTTGGTGGGCCCCGTGTCGTTATTTGTGTGCCTTGTGGGGCCACTCAGGTTGAGCGTCGCGCCATCAAGGACTCAGCTATGGGTGCCGGCGCACGAAAAGTCTATCTGGTTGAAGAGCCAATGGCCGCGGCAATAGGTGCAGGTATTCCCATTGATGAAGCGGTTGGTTCGATGGTGTTGGATATTGGTGGCGGAACTTCCGAAGTTGCCATTATGTCGCTACGTGGAATTGTTTATTCGGCTTCGGTACGTATCGGTGGAGATCGTCTTGATGATGCCATTATCAGCTACGTGCGTCGTAACTATGGCATGCTGATTGGTGAGGCCACGGCGGAGCATATCAAATGTACCATTGGTTCGGCTTATCCAGGCAAGGAACTGATGGAGCTTGAAGTTAAGGGGCGTAATCTTGCCGAGGGAGTGCCACGCAGCTTTACCTTAACCAGCAATGAGATTCTGGAAGCCTTGCAAGAGCCATTATTTGGAATTGTCAGTGCGGTAAAAACGGCACTTGAACAGACTCCTCCTGAATTAGGTGCTGACGTAGCGGATAGAGGCATCGTGCTGACCGGTGGTGGTGCTTTACTACGTGACCTTGATCGCTTGTTAATGGAAGAAACGGGCATTCCGGTGGTAGTGGCGGATGATCCATTAACCTGTGTAGCCCGAGGCGGTGGTCGGATTCTTGATATGCTTGATGATGACGGCTTTGATTTCTGGTCGCCTGAGTAATTCTTCAACCTGGCAAGTTAGGAGCCTGTTATTTATAATCTAAGCAGAGATGATAGCAAGCAGCAGGGATATTTGATTAAGTTCACTATTCTGGCGTTGATTGCGGGTGGCTTGATAGTGATGGATTATCGGGGCTCCAGTCTGTTGCCAATCAGAACTGGCTTAAAAATGCTGGCGTACCCTTTGCAATATGCGGTTGATGTGCCTTATAAAGTGGCGCACTCAACCAAAGGGTTTTTCACTGAGCATGAGAGGCTTTCTGCCGATAACCGCGAATTGCGAGCTCTTGTGGGCGTCTATGCCGCACGCGATCAAAAGTATTATTCTATTGCACAGGAAAATCTTCGTTTAAGAAAACAGCTAGATGCCACTCCCGCCGTGCGTGAGAAGTTTACTTTGGCTGAAATTCTTTCGGTATCGTCCAACCCCTTTAGTAAGGATGTGGTCATTAACAAAGGTAGTAATGACGATATTTTTGTCGGGCAGGTGGCCTTGTCGGACAATAATATTTATGGTCAAGTCAAATCAGTTACCCCAAATTCTGCCGTTGTTATTCAACTGACCGATGCTAAACATGCCATTCACGTGCGTAACTCGCGTACTGGTTTGAGTGCGTTGGCTGTTGGTACCGGAAAGATAAATTTACTCGAATTAAAGCACATTGAAACAAGCATGGATGTACAAACGGGTGATGTGTTTGTAAGTTCAGGCCTGGGGCAGCTTTATCCACCAGACTTTCCAGTGGCAGTTGTGAACTCTGTCGCTTATAACCCTGGCGATTCTTTTATGCGGGTCACCGCACATTCACTGGCTGACTTCACCAAAACTCGTGAGGTTTTATTAATTTGGCGTGCTGATTATTCTATGGAAATAATACATCAAAACACTAATAATAAAGCCAAAGCCAATATAGATAGCAATATAGCCAAAAGAACAAACAATAAGAAAAAGGCAAAAAAGTAATAAATGGACGAGATAATCCCAAGATTTAAAGGTGCTATCATAGTGTCGCTGGTATTGGCATTTATCTTGATGATATTACCGCTTAGAGAAGATTGGCTAGTTTGGCGGCCTGAATGGCTAGCTTTGACAATCATTCATTGGGGCCTGGTATCACCACAACGCTCCAGCTTGCTGTTGGTGTGGTTTATCGGGCTGATGGTTGATGCGCTTTATGGCTCTATTTTAGGTCAGCACGCGCTAGGCTATGCTATTGTTTTGTATATGACCTTAAGAATGCGCCCCAGAGTCATCGCTGACAGCTTCTTCCAGCAGATATTTATTGTTTTCATTGTGCTGGGAACTTATCTTCTTATTAATCTCTGGATATTAGGCGTTACAGGTCATTCGCCCAAGGGATGGAGCTATTGGTGGACGGTTGCCAGTAGTATTGTGGTTTGGCCTTTCTATCATTATTTTTTGCAGATATTTCACTTAAAGAAAAAATCATTTTAGAGATTTCTTGCCCTACATCTCTCATCCCGGAGAAAAGCCGTAAAAAGGTGGGGGGTGTACTTTTAGTATCCCCTTTTAGGCACGGTTTAGCCTTGTAACATGTCCCGTATATTATCTGTCTCGATTAAATTGATGTCCCCTCGCCTAAATAAGCTAGTAGCGAGTTCTTTTGAGTTAATGGAGTACAGCGCCCATTGCCAATGCCCCTTCCAGAGATGATTTGGAATAATTTTATAGGGACAAATTAAATAATCAGGCTCTAGTTCGCGGGCTTTTTTCTTGAATTTATCGAGATATTTTTTGAAAACATAGCCGGTGCGAATATCTGAGTACTGCTTGATATACTCTAATGACCTGCCACTAAAAGAAATTACAATGATCTGACTTTGGAGGTCAATAAGACTGCTTAAAAGAGGTTTCATAACCCTTTCCAGTCCCCAGTGTTTCAGGCTTTCTTTCTTAACCTCAACTAGCGCTTGTGCATCTGGATATTGCTTGAGCAGGTTTAAAATATCGCTTAAGTAAGGAACCGGCGTTGGAAAATGTTTCTCACCAAATCGTTTAGATTCATGCACACTTATATTCTTTAAGTCATTATCTGATGTATTAAAAATACTCGCGTTATTATTAGCAGTGCGTTTAAAGTTTGTATCATGAAAAACAAGCAGCGAACCATCTTTATTCATTTGTATATCAAATTCAATATATCTTGCACCCGCTATCAAAGCTGCTTCAAGTCCAGCATAGGAGTTTTCTGGGAAGTTTGTGTTGTCACCACGATGGGCAACCAGTCTATGTGCATTCATGGCACTACTATAGTAAAAATTTTGTCAATAACATGAAAATTTATATCCTTTGTTTCATCGAGTCGATATACGGGTTAAAATGCGCGCCTCATGAATGCTCCTTACCGCGAAATACCGTACAATTATACCTCTTTTTCAGATAAAGAAATTATACTGCGCATTCTCGGTGAGCGCGCCTGGGAAATTTTGGAAACGCTACGTGAAAAGCGGGCTACAGGCCTTTCGGCGCACATGTTGCTGGAGGTATTGGGTGACATCTGGATCGTTAAGCGCAATCCCTATATTCAGGACGACCTGCTGGAAAATGAAAAACGACGTTATTCGCTTCTCAACACCATGCGAGAGCGTCTGCAACGCATTCGTGAGCGGGCAGATAAGAACGAGCTTACTCTGGAACTGGTTGATATAGCCTGTAATTCGATTGATGAATTTGCCACCTGGTTTGCTGATTATTATGCACTGCGCAAACGCGCCAAACGAAAATTCAGGCATATCACCCGCAAAGATAATATCCAGTTCGATGGTCTGGCGCGTGTTTCTCATGTAACAGATGCCACTGACTGGCGTGTCGAGCTACCCTTTGTGGTACTCACCCCTGACACAGAAGAAGAAATCGCCCAACTGGTACAAACCTGTATCAAGCTAGGCTTGACCGTTATTCCGCGTGGTGGTGGAACAGGCTACACCGGTGGTGCAATTCCACTGGATGCCATGAGTGCCGTTATTAATACAGAAAAACTGGAAACATTGGGCAGCATAGAAAAACGCACGGATCTACCCGGAGTGAACAAAGAGGTTGCAGTCGTGCGTGCTGATGCCGGTGTGGTAACCCGACGTGTTTCCGAGGCTGCTGATAAGATAGGTCTGGTGTTTGCGGTTGATCCAACCTCGCAGGATGCCTCAACCATTGGTGGCAATGTATCAATGAACGCAGGCGGTAAAAAGGCCGTTATGTGGGGGACAACGCTGGATAATCTGGTCTCCTGGCGTATGGTAACGCCTGATGCAGAATGGCTGGAAGTAAAACGCTTAAATCATAATCTGGGAAAAATTCACGATCAGGAAGATGTCAGCTTTAGCGTGACCCGCTATCAACAAGATGGTAAAACCCAAAAAGGAGACGTTGAATTCCTGGAGTTTAAAGGTCAATTTTTCCGCAAGCATGGTCTGGGAAAAGACGTTACCAATAAATTTTTAGGCGGCTTGCCCGGTATTCAAAAAGAAGGTTGCGATGGTCTGATAACCTCTGCCGAATTTATTTTACACCGCATGCCTGAACAGGTGCGTACCGTGTGTATGGAGTTTTATGGCTCTGACCTGCAAGAGGCGGTTCCTGCTATTGTGGAGGTAAAAGACTACCTGGATGCTAATCAGGATGTGTTGCTGGCAGGTCTGGAGCATTTGGATGAACGCTATGTTAAAGCGGTAAAATACACACCGAAATCAGCAAGGCGTGCTTTCCCCAAAATGGTGTTGATTGCCGATATTGTCGGCGATGAAGAAAGCAAGGTTGCTGAAGCTGCTTCACATATTATCAAACTGACAAATGCCCGAAACGGTGAAGGTTTTGTCGCTATCAGTCCGGAAGCGCGTCGTCAATTTTGGCTGGATCGTGCCCGCACTGCCGCCATTGCGGCACACACCAATGCCTTTAAAATTAATGAAGATGTGGTGATTCCACTGGATAAGCTGGATGCTTACAGTGAAGGTATCGAGCGAATCAATATAGAGCAATCAATCCAAAATAAGCTGAGTTTGATTGATGCCGCACTAGAGGTCGTTGCCGATCAATCTGGTGAGCTGGAAAGAAAACTAAAAGCCCACCCAGACTATGAAGAAAGTCCTGAAAATGATGCTATTTTTACCGCCAAAAAAGATCATGCAGCAAGCCATTTAAAAAATATTCGCCAGCGTTGGCAGGAAATTCTACAAAAAGCTGATGAGTCGGCAAAGGAGCATAATGACTTATTGGATGAGCAAGCACGAGAAAAGCTAAGAGACGATGATAAGCTTATCAATCTTCTGTTACGCCGTGACCTGCGAATATCCTATAAACAGGAAATCAAAAAGCCGCTGGATGATGTTTTTGTCGGCGAAACACTTAAGCCAGTACGAGAAGCCATTGACAGGGTTCACCAGAAAATTCTTGCAAAGCGCTTGTTTGTGGCTCTGCATATGCACGCGGGTGATGGCAATGTGCATACTAATATCCCGGTCAATTCTAATGATTACGAAATGATGCAGGAGGCCGAGCATATTGTCGATCAGGTCATGGCATTGGCAACTGCCCTGGATGGTGTGATCTCGGGCGAGCACGGTATTGGTCTGACTAAAATGCATTATCTGCAAGATGATGTGATACAGGATTTCGCCCAATACAAATTGGAAGTTGATCCTGACGGTCATTTTAATAAAGGCAAGTTAATGCCAGGTTCTGGCTTGCAGAATGCCTATACGCCATCATTAAGGCTGGTTGAGCGTGAAGCATTGTTGTTAGAACACAATGAGCTAGGCGCATTAAATGATGATATTAAAGATTGTCTGCGCTGTGGTAAATGTAAGCCGGTGTGCAACACCCATATTCCGCGCGCTAATTTGTTGTATTCTCCACGCAATAAAATACTGGCAACCGGCCTGATGCTGGAAGCCTTTTTATATGAAGAGCAAACCCGCCGGGGTATTTCGCTACGACATTTTGAAGAGATGAATGATGTCGCCGATCATTGTACGGTGTGTCACAAGTGCCTTAACCCGTGCCCGGTTAATATTGATTTCGGTGATGTGACGGTGCGTATGCGTAGCATTTTGCGTGATCGCAAGCAGAAGAAGTTTAATGTGGTTACCTGGGCTTCAATGCAGTTTTTAAATATTAAAGACCCAACAACCATTAAGTTGATGCGTCTTGCCTTAATACAAATGGGTTATAAATCACAACGGCTTGGGCATAAATTATTTAAACGCCTGGGGATAATTAAGCCAAGCAGGCGACCAAAAGGTACTACGGGCAAAGCCCCCATCAAGGAATATGTTGTGCAGTTTGTTAAAAAACCGTTGCCCGCGCATGTTCCCATGCAGACCACCCGCGCCATGCTTGGGCTGGAAGATGAAAGTACGGTGCCTATTTTAAGACAGCCTGATCTGGATGATGAAAAACGTGGCGATTCCGTTTTTTACTTCCCCGGTTGTGGTTCGGAGCGATTGTTCTCGCAGATTGGTCTGGCAACCATAGCCATGCTCTATGAAACAGGGGCGACTACGGTACTGCCGCCAGGTTATCTGTGTTGCGGTTATCCGCAAAATGCCAGTGGCGATATTGACAAGGGCAATCAGATATCAACCGATAATCGGGTGCTGTTCCATCGCATTGCCCAGGCGCTGAGTTATCTTGAAATCAATACGGTAATTGTATCCTGTGGTACCTGCCTGGATCAGTTATTAAAATACGAATTTGAGAAAATATTCCCCGGCTGTCGCTTATTGGATATTCACGAGTACCTGCTTGAGAAAGGTGTCAAATTAGAGGGCGTAGAAGGCACTAAATATGTTTACCACGATCCATGTCATACGCCCATTAAAAACTATGACCCAACAAAACTGACTTCTGACCTTATGGGACAAGACATCGTATTAACGGATCGCTGTTGTGGCGAAGCGGGTACTTTTGCAGTGAGTCGCCCCGATATTTCAAGCCAGTTACGCTTTAGAAAACAGGAAAGCCTGCGAGAAGGCATCAAGCAACAAACAGGAAAAGATACGGCCGTTAATGGTAATGTAAAAATCCTCACAAATTGTCCCGCTTGTCAGCAAGGTTTGTTACGTTATGCGGATGATACCGGAATGGACACTGATTATATTGTGGTTGAAATGATGAAAGCCTTACACGGAGATCAATGGGAAGGAAAATTCACTAAAATTCTGAATAATGGCGGGATTGAGAAGGTTTTATTGTAGTTTTTCATGCTTTCCAGGCATGTTAGAGCAAAAAAAGTGACCCATTGGTGCTTAAAATTGCAATAAGTAAAGCTAAAAAGTACACCCCCCTACTTTTTATGCATTTTCAACGCACCCTACGGGTAGTTGTCGCTACGCTCCAACATTGTCTCGCCTGTGGCTCGGCTTCCCCTTTTCTCCATTGAAGCTCCTCGCCGTGCAATTAATGCCGATCCATAGGCTGGATCAGGGTTTTCTGCCGAGATTATTGTTACTCCTAGCACGCGTTCCCTGATTTTCTTCCACACATCATTTTGACTGCCGCCGCCTACCGTTTTGATAATGCTCGGGTAGGGCGCGCCGAGATCATCCAGTGTTTCATAAGCCTGTTTTTCAATACGCGCAATTGATTCAAGCAGGCCCGCCAAAAACTCTCTATCACTGTCAGGTCTGGGCGTTGTGATGGATTCCATGCTCGGGTCGTTGATGGGAAAGCGCTCTCCCTTGACTAGCAAGGGGTAATATTGAAAAGGGCTAGGGATATCCGGGTCGATGGTTTTGCTTAATTGTGCAAGCTGTTCTTTACTAAAGAACTCAAGTAGCGTTCCCGCGCCACTATTGCTGGCACCGCCGCTTATCCACAGATTGCCAAACTTATGGCTGTAGGCGCCAATATTGTTTTTTGTAAGGGGTCGTTCGCTAATGACTTTAGTGACCAGACTGGTACCAAGAGAGGTAACAGCGTTACCCGTTGCAAGTGTCTGGCTATCACTCGCTGCAATAAACCCTGCGGTGCTATCCGTTGTACCTGATATGATTTGGCAGTGTTCAGACAACCCCATCTCACGTGAAAAACCTGTTGTGGCAAGGGCTCTAAACGTAGCAGGATGCGAAACACGGGGCAAGGCAGACTGCGTAAAGGGTAACTTTTCTGGATCAAACAGCCAGCCTTTCTTGAGAGGAGAGTAGCCAAGTTTCAGAGCATTATTTTCATCGCTTAGATTAAACCGGCCACAAAATAATGCGGCAACCCAGTCTGCCTGATGAACGATATAAAAATCCTTAGGACATCCGGACTGATACCATAGTTCATAGGCTCGTCCTAGCGTGGCAGGGCAAAGACTGAGGTCTTGAGTAAGCTTGCCAACAGTCTCCTGCGATGGCGCATCATTATATAAACGTGACAGGTCGCCAAATAACTCACCTTTGCTGTTACAAAGCAAAACTGTACCTGACTGGCCATCTACAGAAAGCGCTATTACCTGCTTCAAGTTGATCAGATTGGCCAACCGGGTTAACACTTCAACCACCATTGTTTTCCATTGCAGCGGACTTCTAAGCGCCACCCGGCTACTCTCTTTACAGTCTGCTTTGGCAGAAGCAATGATCTTCTTGTGTTGATTAATTACAATTCCCCGAATACCGGAGGTGCCGATGTCGATTCCCAGATAAAGGGCTTGCTCATGATTCATAGGGTTGCATTTTCTTACTATTAAAGTTAGGAGAGACCCTTGCACAAAATATATGACGGATAAAAATTGCGCTAATTTTTCTCTCGCCATCCTCTTGCGCAAAGGTCTCTAGCAGGTTGTTGAAATTCGCTTAGGCGAGTGCGAGACAAGGCAAAATCGACCGAAAAAGCGCAGTTTACTGGAGTAAATGAGCATTTTGAGATTTATTTTAACGCAGTATCGTGCCGTATAAGTAGAATTTCAACAGCCTGCTAGGAATTAATTATATACAAGCACTCATATACTGATATATTTTATTCATGCGAATTATTCACACATCCGACTGGCATCTGGGCCAAAATTTCATGGGAAAAAGCCGTGCGCCAGAGCATCAGGCTTTTTTAGACTGGTTGCTGGAACAGATAACAAGCCAGCAGGTTGATGCCCTGATTGTGGCGGGTGATGTGTTTGATACGGGTACGCCACCGAGCTATGCACGCGAAATGTTTAACCGCTTCGTGGTTGATCTTCATGCCATAGCTTGTCAGTTTATTGTGTTGGCGGGAAACCATGATTCGGTTGCAACCTTAAACGAATCAAAGTCCTTGCTAGCCTGTTTGAATACACAACTTGTTTCAAGTGTTAATAAATCCAGCGAAACTCAGCAGGATTCAATTATCCCGCTGTATAAACGTGATGGTAAGGTCGGCGCCATTTTGTGTGCTGTTCCCTTTATACGTCCCCGTGATGTACTTCTGAGCCAGGCTGGTCAATCGGCTGATGACAAGAAAAAGTCGATGCAACAGGCAATTGCCGATTATTATCAAACGCTTTATCAGCAAGCAGTCGATTATCGGAAGTCGCTAAATAAACAAAAATCGCAAAACAAAACGCTCCCCATAATAGGAACAGGACACCTGACAACCGTTGGCGCAACAAGCTCTGATTCCGTCAGGGAAATCTATATTGGTACGCTGGATGCTTTTCCCGCAAGTGCTTTTCCTGCGCTGGATTATATTGCTTTGGGGCATATTCATCAGTCGCAGAAGGTGGCCAAGGCAGAGCATATTCGCTATAGCGGTTCACCGATTCCACTGAGTTTTGATGAGAGTAAGCAGAGCAAATCAGTTTTGCTGGTAGACTTTGCTGAGGGTAAATTCAAACAGGCCAGTGCATTGGAAATACCCTGCTTCCAACAGATGCGAGTCATTAAAGGTGATTTGAAAAGCATTGAAACTCAACTGACTGAAGTGTCACGGTCGCTTACAGATCAACAAACGATTTGGCTAGAAATCGAAGTCTCATCCCGGGATTATTTGAATGATTTGCAAGCCCGTATTGAAAAAATGATAGAGGGTTTGCCTATTGAGGTTCTGCGATTGCATCGTGAACGTAAATCCTCACAGAGTGCTTTGCAACAGCAAGAAAAAGAAACACTGAATGAGCTGGGTGTCATGGATGTTTTTGAGCGTCGTTTAAACGAAGAAGTTTGGCAAGGTGATACCGAAAAAAGCACCTTAAAACGTGTTAAACAGCAGTTCAAAGCGGTTATAAATGAGCTAGAAAATGCAACGCATGCAGGTGATGATTCATCATGAAAATTCTGAGCTTGCGTTTTAAAAATATTAATTCACTGCGAGGTGAATGGAAGATTGATTTTAGTCAGGAGCCCTTTAGCAATAATGGCTTATTTGCCATAACGGGAGCAACCGGTGCAGGCAAGACCACGATTCTGGATGCCATATGTTTGGCTTTATATCATCAAACACCCCGTCAGGATGTTTCACCCAGCAATAATCAACTAATGTCACGGCATAGTTCA
>JALWMR010000231.1:813-9174 GCA_027083815.1 Thiotrichaceae bacterium | reverse complement strand
CAAGCAATTGTTTTCTAATGGATGTTGCAGAAATATCAAACTGTGTTACCGGACAAATAAAGAGTTTTCCAGCAGGCTTCTTTTTTAAATCATGGCTATCATCACTGAGTCGTTCTGCTATCCAAGTCTCATTCAAATCAGGCGCATAACCCGGCCGCGGCGAAATCACCAGATGAGCCAAATCAAGTATACCTTTCCAGTCTCGCCACTGTGTAAATGAGGCAAGTGCATCCATACCGATTAACATACACAGTGGCG
Source organism: Thiotrichaceae bacterium (assembly GCA_027083815.1). Taxonomy (GTDB): domain Bacteria; phylum Pseudomonadota; class Gammaproteobacteria; order Thiotrichales; family Thiotrichaceae; genus Cocleimonas. The sequence continues at coordinate 8,916 of JALWMR010000231.1, read as the reverse complement.
TATCGTTGCCAATTTCCTTACGTATTGAAGCCAGAGTATCCACCGTAAAGGAAGCTCCCTCGCGATGGTATTCACGATCATCCAGTACAAATTGATCGACACCTTCAATGGCCAGTTTAACCATTTCAAGGCGATCTTCTGCACTGGATTGTGGTAGCCAGCGATGCGGTGGTTTGGCACTGGGTATAAAGCGCAATTCGCCAAGTTCAAGCTGCTCGGCAACCTCCAGAGCCGGGCGCAAATGACCAAAATGAATCGGATCAAACGTGCCACCTATGATGCCTATCACTGCTTATGCAACTCAGGTACGTATATGGCCATCACCAAACACCACATATTTTACCGAGGTTAAACCCTCCAGACCCACCGGGCCACGCGCATGCAACTTGTCGGTGCTTATGCCAATCTCGGCACCGAGACCATATTCAAAGCCATCTGCAAAGCGAGTCGAAGCATTAACCATTACCGAAGCGGAATCAACCTCACGCATAAAGCGACGTGTTTTGCTAATGTCCTGAGTGATAATGGTATCGGTGTGTTGTGAGCTGTAGGTATTAATATGGCGGATTGCCTGATCCATATCATCGACAACCTTAATGGACAAAATGGGCGCAAGGTATTCGGTTGACCAGTCTTCTTCGCTTGCTGCGTTGCAATCAATAATCTTTTGGGTTTTATCACAGCCACGCAATTCCACACCTTTCTTGTCAAACAAATCTTTTAAGGCAGGTAACAGTTGTTGAGCACGGGACTCGGCAACCAACAGGGTCTCCAGCGTATTACAGGTGCCATAACGCTGACTTTTAGCATTCAGGGTTATATTTAGCGCCTTGTCCGTATCGGCATCATCATCAATATAGACATGACAGATACCATCCAGATGTTTAATCACAGGAATCAAGGAATCCTTGCTAACCCGCTCAATCAGGCCTTTGCCACCACGCGGTATAATTACATCGACAGAATCTTTAAGGCGTAGTAATTCACCCACCGCATCGCGGTTGGTCGTTTCCACCACCTGGACACACTCGGAGGGTAAACCAGCTGCTTTTAAGCCATTCTGGATACAGGCAGCGACTGCTTTATTGGAGTGAATCGCCTCTGAACCACCACGCAAAATTGTGGCATTGCCCGATTTTAAACACAGTGCAGCCGCATCAGCGGTTACATTGGGTCGCGACTCATAAATTATGCCAATCACACCCAATGGCACACGCATATGACCCACCTGTATTCCCGATGGCATGTATTTTAGATTGGTGATCTCACCAACCGGGTCCGTCAAAGCAGCGATTTGGCGCAAGCCTTCTGCCATTTTATCAATGCCTTCATCCGTTAGGGCGAGCCTGTCCAGCATTGCCGGCTCCAGGCCTTTTTCTTTTCCAGCTTGTAAATCTTTGGCATTTTCTGCTTTTAAAATCTCAGCCTGTTGTTGCAGGCGATCTGCAATTGCCAGCAGGGCATCATTTTTTTGTTTTGCTTCAACGGCTGCGAGCACAGTAGAGGCTTCTCTGGCCTTCTCCCCTAGCTGCTGCATATAGCTTTTTATACTTAAATCATCCATTCTCTTCATCTCTTTAAGCGTGAATCACCGGCTTATCAGCCAGTAACAGGGCTAATTCTAACAAGTCTGACCAGACTCTGCCCATTCCTTTATTCGCTATTTCACCTTGCCCCTTGGATAAACGGTCAATTTGACTATTTCGTTGCAGTATTTCTGGCCAGTCTGCGTGCTCCATGCGGTGCAATGCTACCTGAAAAGGTTTTTGCCTGGGACGCGGTAGTCTGGTTAATAGTTGTGCTTGTGGCACGCCATTTCTTAAACCAAAGCTTGCGTTATAAAGCTGTCTGCTTAAATCGGTCAATATCCAGAGAACCAACTGAACGGGCACGCCCTCTTCTCTTAAATTATGATGAATATGTTGAATACGATGTGCATCACCCATCATCACTGCATTGGATAAATCAAAAACAGTATACCGAGAACTATCACTGACGGCCGAAAGAACATGCTCCTCATTTATCTCGGTAATGCTTGACTCATCTCCTTTATGAAATAACAGCTTTAACTTATTGATTTCCTGATTGGCCGCCAGTAGATTTCCTTCTATCCGCTCGGTTAACAAACGTACCGCATCGGGTGTCGGGTGCATCCCTTGTTGACGCATCCGCTTAGCAACCCAGGCCATCGTTTGCGGCGGCGATAAATCCCATATCTGAACCACCGCACCGACTTTATCAATTGCTTTTACCCAGGCGGCATTACGAGCATTGCCTGCCAGTTTGGGATGTTGTATCAATAAAATCTTATCATCCGGTAAATGATTCGCATAATCGCGTATTGCCTGACTACCCGTTTTACCAGCAGATTTCATGGTAATACGGCAGTCAATCAACTTTTTTTCACTAAATAACGACAGGCTATTCGAAGCGCTTAATAATTCTCCCCAGTCAAACTGGGCATCAGCGTGCAGCAAATCACGCTCACTAAAGCCTTGTTGTAGCGCGTATTTTCGGATTGCATCAGATGCTTCCATCAATTGGAATGGTTCATCACCGGACAGCAGAAAAACCGGAATAATCTTTTGGCTCTTCTTCAAAAAAGGGATAAGCTGATCAATGTTAACCTTCATACATATCTTCTTGTGCTGTGATTTTAAGCAGGCAATAGTCTTTTATGCTTGCTATTATGAATGTTCAACAGAAAAAGACTACCGTTTATTCTGCAATTGCTGTTTTAAATAAACCCCCAAACCTTACACTGACCGAAATGTGAAACAGATTTGATGAAGCAATACTTTGACTGAATCTGAATATTTGTAGCAAACAAATTGTAACAAACAGAACTAAACCAATACTATTTTGAAAGGAAATCATTCATGAACACGACAACCAAACTTTCAGTTTCAAGTGCCATACTTGCCGCTGTTTTATCTGGCTGTAGCCAGCAACAAGTTATCGGTGGATCACAAGTCGCTGCGGGTTCTGCTGGCGGATCGCAGAGCGTCGCTGGTGGGTCACAGGTCACTGGTTCCCAGCAACAAATTGAAGGTGGCGCTCAAGTAGCAAGCTCACAGCAGCAAGTTGAAGCTGCAGCACCGGTTGTAGTTGCTCCCGTTGTACGTGCCCCCGTCACTGTTTATCAACCCAAGGTCATTAAGCAACGTGTTTATGCCCGTGGCCCTAAGCCTCGTGTAACGCGCTCTGCTCGTCGTTCAGGCCTCGGTTTGCCACCTGCTAAACCAGGACAATGTTTTGCCAAAGTAAAAATTCCTGCCACCTATAAGACGCTTTCAAAGCGTGTTCTTATCAAAAAGGCTACTGCGAAGCGTGTTTTAGTCCGTGCACCGCAATATCGCTGGGTCAATAAGAAAGTATTGGTTCGCAAACCAGGTTACAAAACACGCACCGTTCCTGCTGTTTATAAAACCGTTTCACAACGCGTTAAAGTCAGGGGATCAAGCATGAAATGGGTGCCAGGACGAGGGCCAATTACCCGCATTGATAACATGACAGGGCAAATCATGTGCCTAATCAAAGTACCACCCGTCTATAAAACTGTTAAGAAGCGCGTACTGGTACGTCCTGCAAAAACACTGAGAACACTTATTCCTGCTCAGTATAAAACTGTAAAGGTTAAGCAGCGTGTAGCTGGCGCACAGTATAAAACAGTGCGTACACCAGCGCGTTACAAAACGGTTAACTATCGCGTTAAGTCTGGTTCAGCACGTTATGTTTGGCGCTCAATCCTGTGTCAAACCAATGCGCCGAAACATGCAGCCAAGCAATACAGGAAGGCACCAGGACATTATAGAAAAGCAGCAGTAATGCACAAGCCGGTAGTACGTCGTGCACCAGCAAAACAATATCGTGCATCAGGAGTTTCTTATCAGGACTTCCTCAAGGTAATGCGTGCAGGTAGTGGTAGCAAAGCGAAAGCAAAAATTAACCATCGCAAAAAGTCTCATAAGAAAGTAGTTTTGAAAAAGCGCTCATTAAAATCAAAAATGAAGGCTAAAAAACCGGCTACACTGAAGATGAAGCCAAAAGCAACCAAGTCTATGAAGATAAAAGCTGCAGAACCAGCGAAAGTAAAATCCGCTGCACCATCAGCTACAAAGACAGAGACCAAAGCCAAAACTGAAAATAAGACTAGCAGTAAAAAGAGTATTGTTTATGGCATTCAGAAAGCACTCAAAGCAAAAGGATTTAACCCTGGCGCTATGGATGGAAAAATGGGGCCTGGAACAGCAGCAGCACTTAAAGCTTTCCAAAGTTCTCGTGGTTTACCCGTAGGACAGTTAAATAAAGACACATTCAGAGCTTTAGGTCTGATTCGTTAAGCTTTATTACTGTTTTACAGCACCTAACACTAAAAAGCCTGCATTTTGCAGGCTTTTTAGTGTCTGTAACAGGATTAAAAGTACACCCCCCCACTTTTTCCTCATTTTCTCGGAGAAAAGTGGGGAAAAGTGGGGGGTGTACTTTTTATATGAGACCTTTGCACAAGAGGATGACGAGAGGTAAATTAGCGCAATTTTTATCCGTCATATCTTTTGTGCAAAGATCTCTATATTAATAAATTGGGCTGAATATTACTTTGTCAAACTATCCAACCATTGTGCTACCGCAGTAACCAACGCATCACCTTTGTCCGTAAAATAATGATTCGCTCCAGGAATAGTTATTTGTTTTGACTTTGAGTTACCTGCCTTTTTTATCATTGCTAATCGGTCAGGTGCCATTCTGATAACGGCGGGATACTCCTTTTCGCCATAAATATCCAGAACTGGAATTTTCATTTTATCCAATGGAAAAGCTTGTGCCATTTTTTGTTTATAGTCCGTAGCCCCCATACCGGCTCCAATATAAGCACTGATTCGATCACCGACCTTTCCCTTATTCTGACGAACCCATTCCATTGCCATATGAGCACCACAACTGTGTGCAAAAAGAATGATATTATCAATACCCTGATCCTTCAGGTATTTAATACCTGCTTCAATACGAGAAGTCGACTGAGGAAAAAGTGGCACATAATCATAATATTTGGCGGTTTTTACCAGAACAGGCATCTGCAATGACAGGGTGCGCCAGCCTTTTTCTGCTAGTTGTGTGCGTAGCGGGTAAACCGTATCTTCCCAATTGGGATGAAATCCCCGTCCATGCAAAATAATAACCGCACCTTTGGTATCTCCTTCAGGTTCGGTATCAATAGCCATAAATTCATGTTTGCCATCTTTTAAATAAATAACATCACCATCAAGCACAGCATCTTCTACTTCGGCAGCCATGCGTTTTTCCCGGTCTAAATCAGGTTTTGACAGATTACTTTCTGCACATGCCGATTGAGACAAGAACAAGCTAATGCTTGCAAATCCCAGTATCCTTCTAATGCTCTTGATCCATTTTTTCAAATTCACACATCCCTCCTGTTTGAGTGTTTATTGTTATCAGTGTCTCCTTAACGCTCTAACCTGTATCTTAGGTTCTTTTTTACCACAGGCCATTCCAGATTAATAATCGAAAAAACTACAGTATCCCTAAATCCGCCATCGGGCATTACCTGGTGGTTTCTTAACACCCCGTCCTGTTTTGCGCCAAGACGCTCAATGGCACGCCGTGATTGCTGATTATGCCAATGTGTACGAAACTCAACCGCAATCGCATTCAGCTGTTCAAAAGCATGCGTTAATAACAGGAGTTTACATTCGGTGTTGATAGCACTTCGTTGATATTGTTTAGCATACCAGGTATAGCCAATCTCAGGCCGCCGGTTTGTTTCATCAATATTGCAAAAACGTGTACTGCCAATAATTTTTCCGTCTTTATTTTCACGCACAATAAAGGGCATCGCACTCTGTCTCTCATACATAGACAGCGCATCTGCGACATACTCCTTTGCTGTTTCAGGCGATGGTATGCCGGTATACCAAAGCTTCCAGAGTTGTCCATCTTTAGCGGCCTCAATCAAATCTTCAGTATGAGACAGCTTAAGTGGTTCTAATGTGGCATACTTTCCCTTTAAAATGACTGGCTTAATCCATCTATCCATTTTAATTCTTCCTGTTTAAAGCGTATTATAGAGGTTCTCCTATAATCACCAGTAACACAAGGGTTTACAATAACGATGAGCAATGACTATAACGCCGACTCAATAAAAGTGCTAAGTGGTTTGGACCCGGTACGCAAACGCCCCGGCATGTACACCGAAACCACCCGCCCCAACCATCTGGCGCAGGAGGTTATTGATAATAGTGTAGACGAAGCACTGGCGGGTTTTGCGACCAAAATTCAGGTAGTGTTACATGCAGATGGTTCTTTATCAGTTACTGATAACGGTCGCGGTATGCCGGTTGATATTCACCCCGAAAAGAAAGTTTCTGGTGTTGAGGTAATTTTAAGTACCCTTCACGCAGGGGGTAAATTTTCAGATAAAAACTACGCTTTCTCGGGCGGCCTGCATGGAGTGGGTATCTCGGTCGTTAATGCCCTGTCCCTTATTCTTGAAGTTCGCATCAAGCGCGATGGTAAAGAATATGAAATGGTCTTTGAAAATGGCCATAAAGTGTCTGAACTCGACGTTATTGGAAAAGTTGGCAAAAAAAATACCGGCACATCCTTGCACTTTTGGCCAAATGGGCAATATTTCGATACGGTTAAATTTTCAGTTAAACGCCTTAAACACAATCTGCGCGCCAAGGCTGTTTTGTGTCCCGGCCTGCATATCACCTTTACCGAAGAAGCCAAAAATGAAACCGAAGAATGGTATTATGAAGATGGCATCCGTGATTACCTGATTGAGGCGGTCGAGGGTTTTGAACGCTTACCCGAAGAACCCTTTTTGGGCGAGTTTAAAAGCGAGCATGAAGCCGTCGACTGGGCGCTTTGCTGGTTACCCGAAGGCGGTGATCTGGTACAGGAAAGTTATGTCAACCTGATTCCAACCTCCCAAGGTGGCACGCATACCAATGGTTTACGAACCGGCCTGACCGAAGCCTTGCGAGATTTTGCCGAATTTCGTAATCTATTACCACGTGGCTTGAAACTGACACCCGATGATATCTGGGACAAACTGTGTTTTATTCTCTCCTTTAAAATGCTCGACCCGCAATTTTCAGGGCAAACTAAAGAACGCTTATCCTCAAGAGCTGCCGCCAGTTTTGTATCGGGCGTGGTTAAAGATGCCTTTAGCCTCTATTTGAACCAGAACCCCAATATCGGTGATCTGATTGCAGAGCACGTTATCAATAATGCACAGAAACGCGCCCGTGCCAGCAAGAAAGTGGTTCGTAAAAAAATAGCCACCGGCCCGGCTTTACCGGGAAAACTGGCTGATTGCGCGTCACAGGATTTAAGCCAGACTGAACTGTTTCTGGTTGAGGGTGATTCAGCGGGCGGTTCTGCCAAACAAGCACGCAGTCGTGATTTTCAGGCAATCATGCCTTTGCGCGGTAAAATATTAAACACCTGGGAGGTCGATTCATCCCAGGTACTGGCATCCAATGAAATTCACGATATTTCGGTCGCTATTGGTGTAGAGCCAGATTCAGCGAACCTTGACGATCTGCGTTACGGTAAAATCTGTATTCTTGCCGATGCCGACTCCGATGGCGCGCACATTGCGACCTTAATCTGCGCCTTGTTTGTGCGCCACTTTCCAACACTGGTTAAGGCCGGGCATATATTCATTGCCATGCCTCCCCTGTATCGCATAGATATTGGCAAAAAAGTTGAATACGCACTGGATGAAGAAGAACGCGATGCCATACTGGATCGCATAGAAGCCGAAAAGCTAAAAGGCAAAGTCAGCGTCACACGCTTTAAAGGCCTCGGTGAAATGAACCCTCTGCAATTACGTGAAACCACTATGGACCCGGACACCCGCCGCCTGGTCAGGCTCACCATGAATGAGTCAGGTGAAACCAATGCCGTTATGGACTTGCTACTTGCTAAAAAACGCGCACAAGACAGAAAAGCCTGGCTGGAGGAGAAAGGTGATTTGGCGGTTATCTAGGAAGAACATCTCTACAGGTATCTAAAAAGTACACCCCCCCCACTGCTGTCCCACAGTTTATAATTAAAAGACTAGCCTCATTTGAG
>JALWMR010000231.1:0-803 GCA_027083815.1 Thiotrichaceae bacterium | reverse complement strand
AAAACCAGATTCCCCGAGGCATAAAAAAAGGGAACCTCAAATGAGGCTCGTCTTTTAATTATAAACTGTGGGACAGCAGTACACCCCCCCCACCTTTTTGCCGCTTTTCTCTACTTTGAGACCTTTGCATGAGAGCATGGCGAGAGAAAAATTAGCGTAGTTTTCCTGATTTTTTGCAGATTTGAGGGTAATAGCAGGGCTATATTACTCAGGCCGCATATGTGGAAATAAAATCACATCTCGTATTGCCGGTGCATCCGTTAGCAGCATAACCAGACGATCAATACCGATGCCCTCGCCTGCCGTGGGTGGCATGCCATATTCAAGTGCGCGGATATAATCGGCATCATAGTGCATCGCTTCATCGTCGCCAGCGTCTTTTTCTTCGACCTGTTTTTTAAAGCGTTCGGCCTGATCTTCGGCATCGTTAAGCTCAGAGAAGCCATTGCCGATTTCACGACCGCCGATAAAGAGTTCAAAGCGGTCGGTTATAAAGTCATCATTATCATTACGTCGCGCCAGTGGTGAAACTTCTGCCGGGTATTCGGTGATAAAGGTTGGGTTGAGCAGTTTTTTCTCGACCGTCGCATCAAAAATCTCCATTTGGATTTTCCCCAGCCCCCAGTAATCTTCGCTATTGATGCCTAACTTTTCAGCGACTTTACGTGCGCGATACTCAGTACTGATGTCTCCTTCAGTTAAATCAGGATTGTATTTCAAGATGGCGTCTTTAACCGAAATACGATCAAAGGGTTTACCAAAATCAAAGGTTTCACCCTGATAACTGATCTGGGTTGTACCCA
>JALWMR010000230.1 GCA_027083815.1 Thiotrichaceae bacterium | reverse complement strand
TAAACACAGAGGGGCTTGATCTGAATAACAGTGTCAATGCACTTTAGAGGCTCACAAGCTTCCTCTGTGTCCTGATAAATCAGAAGCTATCTAATTTATCATCTTTTGAGAGATACAAGAGGTTCCTAAATATAACAGCATTAAAGAAAGAGTGAAGATAGACAGGGCATTCCCCACAACAACAATGGAGGCAACCTCAGTGGGATGTTGGTGATATTTTTCTGCAAACATATAGTTTAGTACCGCCGGTGGAAGCACTGCAAACAATAACAACTCAGTTCGTTGCATGGGCTCAAGCGGAATAAATAACAAGATAAGAAAAGCGGCAACAACACTAAGCAAAGGGCACATAATCGCCCCTATCAGGCCGATGCGCCATGCTTTTAAATCAACCAATGTCATACGCACACCCAGTGAAACCAACATCAATGGAATAGCTATTTGCGCCAGCATCTTAACCGGTACTTGCAGCAACTCGGGCATTTGCCAGCCAGAAAAGCTGATGCTCAAGCCGATAATGGTAGCGATATTAACCGGCATTTTTAGCAAGTTCCACCAGGATATTTTGCCCCCAACAATATAAGTGCCCAAAGTAAAATGAAATAAATTGCTCATTAAAAAGAGTACCACAGCGGCGCTTAGAGCATCTTCACCAAAGGCAAGAATCGCCAGTGGCAAGCCCATATTCCCCGAGTTATTAAACATCATCGAAGGCACAAACATGGGTACAGACAAATGAAAGACCCTGGCAAAAGCCCAGGCAAACACGCCTGATAACAGCACTAGAATAATTCCCGCCAATGCCAAAGGCTGATAATCCAGTAATGAAAAATTTTGTCGGGAAAGGGCATCAATCAGCAGAGCCGGAATAAACAACTCCATATTCATGCGGTTGGCAAATTCGATATTGACAGGGCGCCAGCGGGCATAAAGATAGCCCACCAAAATAATAGAAAAGATCGGGAATAGAACAGGCAACAGTTGCGACATCAGTAAAGACCAGCCTCGCCGTCAGGGCGGGTCCGATACCACTTCATCAACCACATATATTGCTCGGGATGCTGTTTGATCATCGCTTCCAATGCTTGATTCAGTGTAATGGCATCTTTCGTTGCATCACCACTGGGATAGTTACTCAGCGCGGGCATAATTTGCAAAATGTACTTCTGTTCTTTCTCATCAAACCTGGCAAATGCCGGAAAAGCCACCGCCTTACCCATTTTGGCAATTCTTGCCGTGGTGGTGAGTGTTGCCTTATCCTTATTAAAAAACGGGACAAACGTTGCATTATCACTACCTAAATCTTCATCGGGCAAAAAAATCATTATTTTTCCGGGTGCCAGTGACTTAATTAATTTGCGTAAGCCTTCCTCTCGAGAAACAACAAATTTAACGTGCCGACAGCGGCTTTTGGCAATTATCCAGTTTAAAAGCGCATTTTTCGATGCTTTATAAGAACCAAAAACATCATAGTGTAAACCCAGCGCTGCTGGCGCAAATTCAAGCATAACGCTGTGTGCCAACAGAATCATGATGTTTTTATTTTCTTCCAGGTCGTTATCAATATACTCTTTGCCTTCAATTTTTAACATCCTGGCAAGACGTTGACTTGATGCAAAAAAAAGCAGGCTATAATCGACCATGGCACAACCATACCATTGCAAATGCGTCAGCGTCATAACATCGCGCTCTGCATCACTTAACTCTGGAAAGGCGATTTTAAGATTGGTGTTTACCACATGGCGGCGTTTCTGGTTTCGTTGATAAATAAGTTTGCCCAAACGCTTCCCCAGCCAGTGCCGCACAGAGGTAGGCAGCTGAGCAATAAAGGCTAACACCCCCAGACCGATCCAGCTCAACCAATAACGAGGCTGAAACAAAGCAAGGCTTAAAGGAACACCACAGTCTTTAAACATGCCCTGACCTGCGTTGATAATTGATGGACAATTTATCCAGGCGATTTTCTAACCATTGAGACGCTTTTGCAACTTTGTCTTGTGGCCCTTTTAATCCAAAATCAATCAAGTCACCACGTTTTACCGTGCTGGGCAAACTTGACAGAGCCACACCCGGATGCATC
>JALWMR010000229.1 GCA_027083815.1 Thiotrichaceae bacterium | reverse complement strand
TGTGGATCGGATGGCATGAATATCAACGGAAGCAATGCACTAGCCTGTGTAACGCCTATCGAAGGTTTAAAACAGCCTATTCGGATCAAACCACTCCCCGGAATGCCTGTGATACGCGATTTAATTGCCAATATGCAGCCATTTTTTAAACAGTATAAAGCAGTTAAGCCCTGGCTAATCGCTGATGATGAGCCACAGCCAGAAAGCGAGCGTAAGCAGTCGGTAGAAGATCGTAATAAGCTGGATGGCCTGTATGAGTGCATTTTGTGCGGTTGTTGTTCGGCAGCCTGTCCCTCTTATTGGTGGAACCCAGATCGCTTTTTAGGCCCGGCTGCTTTGTTGCAGGCTTCCCGTTTTATTCAGGATTCTCGCGATCAGGCCACCGAAGAAAGATTAAGTCAGCTAGATGATGCCTATAAGCTATTTCGTTGTCATACCATTATGAATTGTGTGCAGGTTTGCCCTAAAAACCTAAACCCGACAAAAGCTATTGGTCAAATCAAAAAAGAGATGTTAAAGCATAAAATATGATGTCTGACATTGAACGCATTAATCGCTTACGCTGGAAGTGTCGTCGCGGTATGCTGGAACTGGATATTATGCTGCACACTTTTTTAGATCATGGCTACAAGGAGCTTGATAAAATCCAGCAAGAATACTTCGAAGAATTGCTGTCTTATGAAGATAATCCTTTATTTGAATTACTCATGGATAATACTTCTCCGTCAAACCCAAAAATGAAATATGTCATCAAGTCCATTCAATACACCCTTCGTATTAAACATTAAGCCCAGTTTTCAAAAGTGGCTTTTTTTGATAATACCTCATGCTTTGGTTGGTTTTGTTATTTTATTGGCCCCACCACTGGATTACACAGAAAAAGGAGTAGCTATAGCACTGGTGGTGGCTTCATTTGTTTATTATTATCGCTTGCACATACGGACTGATTTGAATAAATCTGTAAAGGCTGTCAGGCTGGACTCTGCAAAAAACTGGGGCGTTAAATTACAATTTTTCAAAAAAAGCCAGGATTACACCAATGTCATCTTATTGGGCTCATCTTTTTATAGCAACTTTTTAATCATTTTAAACTTTTCTGACCTTTCTCAAAACTCTGTGGTCAAAGCAACGTATAGTGTTTTAATCACACCGGATAGTCTGTCAAAAGATGAGTTTAGACGTTTGAAAGTACGGTTAAAAACACTAAAATAACAATAGTTTATAAAAACATAAAAGACTTTAGTGACACTTAGATAATATTACATTACAATATTAGATAATACTAATATATTAGCGGATATAGTATGATAATTTCTAAAAATGAGAGTAATCAAATGCATAGTGAAGGGCATAGCACTGAGCAAACATCAAATTGTAAATTTATGAAAGGTATTCTGGCAGGAAGTGAACTGGAAGATGCTTCCCGTTCTTTTAAAGCCATATCACATCCACTAAGGTTAAAAATACTTTGCGTATTGGGGACTGATGAATTAAGTGTTCAGGAAATTTTATCCATTGTAGGGACAACCCAAAGTAATGTGTCGCAACACCTCTGTTTGTTAAAGGATAAAGGCATCGTGGAATCCAGAAAAGATGCTAATCGTGTGTTTTATTCAATCAAAAATGAAACAGTGCAAAAGATTCTGGGGAGTGCTGATCAAAGCCAGTTAACAGATTAATTCTCAGACAAGCTTCAAGATAAATGCCCAATAAAAGCAACCAAAAGGCTGCTTTTATTGTCTATTGTGGGGAGGGAAGTATTAAGCGTCAGCTTGTGGCTTTCCATTGGCTTCTTTAACCATTTTTTGTAGCTCACCTTTCTCAAACATCTCCAGCGTAATATCACAGCCACCAATAAGCTCACCATTGATATAAACTTGTGGGAAGGTTGGCCAGTTAGCATACTGGGGTAAATTCTCAAAAATTTCGGGGTCGGTTAGTATATTGACATAGGCAAACTCTTCGCCACAACCCATTAAGGCTTGTGCAGCTCGACTTGAAAAGCCACATTGAGGTAGCTGAGGCGTACCCTTCATAAAAATGATGACGGGGTTACTTTCTACAGCATCTTTTATTCTATCCATTACATCCATGGTTTTCTCTCACTTATCTTTGTTTAATATTAGTTTTTAAATAGGATTCTAAGTATTGGGACAGTCTATGCTTTTTTCAAATGATTTTGAATAAACCTTATTATTCGAGACCTTTGCACAACAGATATGACGGATAAAAATTGCGCTAATTTTTCTCTCGCCATACTCTCGTGCAAAGGTCTCTATTCACTGGTCTGTCAGAAAGGTCTAGCACCAACAATATTTCCGGCGGGAAAATAACTACATACCCAAATTTGTGAGCCATTGGCACATTGTTTGGTGCCGCAGCCTACCTCTGTAGTGCCTTTCCAGACAATTTGAGTGTAGTGACCACATTGTTTCCCCGGTTGGCACTTATTCTGTTTGTAATTATAGTTTTTTTTCTCAGCTGCCCACGCATTAACGGCACGCGTGATGCTGCTGGCATTAGATGAGAAAAACAGATTTTCTCCAAAAGGAAGTTGGCCGCGATGATGGTAAACCCGACAGCTACTGGCGAGCTTGTCTGCCCAGTTTTGAGAAATATTTTCGAGATCTTTTGACCATTTTAATGGTTGTTGGTGATCTTTCGCCCTGACCTGGTTATGTGCGAGCAACGCTTCCCGGATTGATGAAGGGCTAGCAGAGACCAGTGGTGTCAGGAGTATAAGAGCAAACAATAATAAACTCGTATGCTTCATGTAAGTCATGGTTGATATTCCAATGGTGGTGGTAGCGCTCTATTAATGACTATTACGTCTCTCTTCATGAAAAATAGCGACAACTTTTTCTGCGTTAAATTCTAATCGACTTAATCAGGGCTTCCTAAAGAGTAATTTAAGGCTGAAAATAAAAAATAATAAAAAAGCAATCAAAGACCACTCAGGGATACTTAAACCAATAAAAGTAAAGACAACCTCGGCACATTCTCCGGAGCCTTGAAACAGCTTTTGAATCACTTCTTGAGCGGGTAAGTTATCAATCCAGAATTGTAGTCCCGGACCACATTCAGGTACTTCTTCTGGTGGTAAATGTTGCAACCAGGTATGCCGCCCTGCTACCAAAATACCTGTAAAACTGATTAAAGCAAGTAATAATCCGGTTATTCGTTGCCCCCAGCCCGAAGGGTTAAGAATTGCTGCAATTAAGAAAACAATACCTAATGCAATCACAATAACTCGTTGCGTAATACAAAGTGGGCAGGGGTCCAGGTACATGACATACTGGAAGAATAAGGCCGTGCCGATCATTGCCGCAGTAATGAGAAAACCAATAATCATGGCGGATCGAAAAGTTGTTGTCATTTTGCTGTTTTCCTTTATTTTTAATTAAACAGGAGAAAAGGGCAGTCGAGCGAAGTGAGACAATGTCGGAGCTTGCGACGACAACCCGAAGGGCGGTCAAAACCGTCAAAAAGTAGGGGGGTGTACTTTTTCACTACTTATTTTGGCTTAAAACCATCTCCAAAGCTGTTTTTATGGCGGCAATCAGGCTTCCTGTGCTGGCCTTGCCCGACCCGGCTAGATCTAAAGCCGTTCCATGATCGACCGAGGTACGTATAATGGGTAAACCAAGTGTAATATTAACCGCGTGACCAAAACCAATGTGTTTTAGCACGGGTAAGCCCTGATCGTGATACATGGCAAGTACGGCATCAGCGGTTTCCAGATATTTAGGGGTGAACAGGGTATCTGCCGGCAATGGGTCGGATAAATTTAAGCCACTTTCTCTAAGTTTGTTGATAACGGGTTGAATAGTGTCAATTTCTTCTGTGCCCAAGTGTCCAGATTCACCTGCATGAGGGTTAAGTCCACAGACCAGAATACGCGGCGATTTTAAACCAAATTTTTCTCTTAAGTCTTGATTTAAAATACTTAATACCTGGGTAAGCGACTCTCTTGTGATGGCCTGGCTGACATCTTTTAAAGGCAGGTGGGTGGTTGCAAGTGCAACGCGCAATTTATCAGCTGCAAGCATCATGACAGGCAGCTTAGCCTGGGTAAGTTCAGCAAGAAATTCAGTATGGCCGGTAAAAGGTATACCAGCATCGTTGATAATACCTTTATGAAGCGGCGCAGTGACCATGGCATCAAATTCACCTGAGAGGCATCCTTCAGTTGCCCGTGTTAGTGTTTGTAACACATATTGTGAATTATTAGCATTTAAGACACCGGGAGACACAGCTTCGGGGGAGTTAACATTGAGTATTTTGATTTCACCCGCCTTGTTTGGGGCAGGGTCACTGTTAGCTCGATATTTTATTAATTCAATGTTTATTTGTAACTGTTTGGCTCTGGCGCGGATGACATCTTCATTGGCTACTACGATAAGCTCACAATCTTGAGGTGTCTGGCTTAGCTGAATGATCAAATCGGGACCAATTCCGGCCGGTTCGCCCGGCGTTACAGCTAGTCTTGGAATTGTATTTCTCATGATTTGTTATTCATTGTCTATTAATTGCCATTATCAAACGCTATCAGATGCGGTATTCAACATAGGCTTGATCGCGTAAACCTTGTAACCAGTTTTTATATTCTTCAGACTTCTTTTTATCCGTTATGAGTGAGCCCGCCTTCTCTTTTAAGGCTTCGCGGGTGGTATCGGTAGTTTTTCTTTCAAGTACCTCTAAAATGTGCCAACCAAAACGAGTTTTAATGGGCTGGCTCAGGGTATTGAGTGGCAAGCTCTTAACGGCTGCTGCAAATGGAGGAACGAATGAATCCGGGCTGGTGAAGTCAAGCTCGCCACCATTTTGTGCGCTGCCTGTATCCGCCGAATTATCTTTAGCCAACTTGGCAAAGCTTTCACCTGCTAAAATTTTATTGCGTAACAGAATGGCTTTTAATCGGCCTTTGGGATCGCTGGCTGGTATTAATATATGTCTAACACGGGCCAGTTTTCGGATTTTTCGGTCACCACCGCGCTGTTCAATGAGTTTTAATATATGAAAGCCTGCCGGATCTCTAACCACATTTGATAGCTCTCCCGGTTCCAGCAGGCTAAGTGCTCTTATTTTAGCAGGATTTAATTCTTTGCTTCCTTGCCAGCCAGAGTCTTTTAGGGATGCGCCATATTTTTTTAGCAGGCTCGCTACACTGGGCTCAGGTTTTCCAATTAAGTGTTTTCTCAACTGTTGAGCTTGAGCAAGCTTGTTATTAAATTGAGGAACGGTTAAGCCATTGGGTGCGGGTATTAGAATATCTTTAATATGATACTGGACAGACTGGTTGAGCTGTAAGCTTTCGTCTTTTATAAGATCATCAACCTCTATTTCCGAAATTTTGGCATTTCGACCTTGCTGGCGTTTACGTAGTGACTCTATGTAAAGTTTATCACGGATGCTTTCACGGAATTTTTTATAATCAATTCCTTCGCGAGCCAGGGCTACTCTAAACTGGTCAAGATTTAACTTGTTTTGTTTTGCAATGCTTAATACAGCGCGATTAAGTGCAGCATTATCAATTTTAATGCCTAAATCTTTAGCGCGCTGCATTTGAATTTTTTCCATGATTAACTTATCCAGCACCTTCTTATAGACCTCTTGAGGTGGAGCTGTAGACTTGTTGCGGCTAAGGCGGGCAACAATGTCTCTTACTTCGCTTAGCATGACTACATCATCGTTTACTACAGCAGCAATTCGATCTAACGAAACTTCTTTAGCTTGAGCTGAAAAAGTGAGAAACAAAGCAAAGAGGGCTGTCCCCATTTGTTTGGATGTTAGAAAGGTCATTTCAAACTTGTGTTTAATAGTCATCATATCCGTATATTTTATCCTTAATTTCACGACTTGCACCAGTGCCAAGATTGCCCAGGCCTTTTAATTCAAATTCCAGAAAAATGGGTGTTTCATAGGTTTCATTATCTGAGTTTAAATAACGTTTCGCCACCAGTCGTGTTTTCCAGCAACAGTCCTGATATTCTATACCAACTAGCGATTCTAAATTACGATCATTATCCAAATCATGACTACTACTTGCAACCATTGACCATTTGTCATTGATGGGCAATGCGCCTGATAGGGTTACTTGCTTTAATTCAGTATCAAGTTTTAAAAAATGTATATTGGCAATGCGCTTTTCTTCATCCTGATAATTAAGGCGTAATTCATAACTGGGAACACGTTTCTTTTCATGACTCCATAAGGCTGTTGTCGATAATCTAAAATTATCATTCAAGCGGCCACTAAGTTCCAGTACCAGATCTGATCGTTTTCCGGTGTGAATAGTTCCGCCGGGTAACGTAACTTTTTTATCATTAAAGTTAAAGGATTGTCCAATGCTGGCTTTGAACAACTCTTTTCCATTGACTCGATCCTGAAAGCGGCTTGTTACAGCGAATGTTAGTTGATTATTGTCAGCAATCCGATCTTTACCGGTAAAGCGGTTGTCTGAGAATAGGGCAGTTGTTGCTGAAAAATTTTGTAAGGAAGTATCAAAAATGGGGATGTCGCTTTGATCCTTAAAGGGAGTGTAGGTATAAAAAAGGCGTGGTTCCAGGGTTTGAACATAGGGCCGACCTGTTTTCGGGCTATTAAACTCTCTGTCAAAGAAAAGGCCACTATCAAGTGTTAAGGTCGGTAAGGTACGGCTTATTTCTGTTTTGATACCCTTATTAAGGCTATAAAATGTGTGTTGTAGCTTTAAACCAGGTTTAAAGTACCAGGCATCCTCTCCCCATTTTTTAGAAGCAGATAGCTTAAGATTGGCACGCGTTCCGGTCACAATTGGTGCGCTTTTATCGAAATAAACAATTTCGCTGTCAGCTTCCAGTTTTAGCGACTTTGCCGGACTTTGAGGTTTATAGCTCAGGCGTAATTCTGGTAAACGCGCGTAGGGTGCATCGTTAATATCCAGTATTTGAAAATCTTCCATTGCTGCGCTTGCCAGCCATGGACCTTTTTTTGATCTTATTTCTAAGCGTCTTTTTAATGAGGAGCGGGAGCTGTCTTCAAGTGAGGTTGAGAAATCATCAAAGAAGTCTTTGTCAGAAACACCTTCGGCAAGCAAATTAATTTCTGTGCTTTTTGTAACAGTCGTATGATGATTAATTTTAAAATAGTCTCGGGCCTTATCTTCAAATGACTTGTCTTTAGGGATTAAGTCATAGACGACACGACCTTTGTGCTTGTCTGTGAGATATCGAAACTCAGTATCAAACTCAAAGCCGTGGTTGCTTAAGTAGGAGGTAGTGACAGTTGCATCGTAATTAGGAGCAAGATTGAAATAATAGGGGACTGATATTCCGGCATTTGATTGTAGCCTTACAGAAGGAGACAAAAACCCGGAAAGGCGTTGATTATTAATTGGAAACTTCAGCCATGGAAAGTAAAAAACGGGCACAGTGCCCACTTTTAATGTAACATTTTTAGCGTGTCCGATCTGGCTTTCATTATCAAGCTTTATGCTGGATGAGGCAAGATGCCAACTATCCACAGAAACAGGGCAAGTAGTAAAAGTGGCGCTATCTAGCTCTAGTTGTTTGGCACCGGTGATGGTTATTATATTACTTTTTCCATGCGCACCCTGTTTGCCTACTTTGTAGCTTGCTTTATCAACCTCTCCATTTTTACTTTTTAGATTATAGATTATTGAATCGCTTTTTAATTCGAGGCCGGGTGTGTAAAAAACAACATGGCCTTTGGCATTAAGTTGCGATGTTTGACGATCATAACTGGCCTTATCAGCATTAAAAATTAGTTCATTTTGTTGAATAACGACGCTACCGTTAAGTCTTGATGTGCTGGACAGGCTGATTGTGCCTGTATCTGATTCCAGGTAAATTGCATCTGGATGGGGATTATTAGCAGCGGCTTTAACTCCTACCTCTTTTGAGGTTCCTGTAGCCTGGCATTTTCCCCATTGATCTTCCTTTACACTTGTTTTGGCAAGGCCGATATTGGGGAATAGAGTTATTACAGAAATAACCAGTAAAAAATAAAATGATAGGGCGTGTTGAAGGAGTTTATTCACATCAGCAATTATATTAGCCACGGGGCTTAAATGTACATTTTAATTTCTCAAAAGTGCGCTATTCTTTGCTTTAGCAATAGGTGATTTGCTCCAGAAAAGGAAAAAAAGCTAGTTTAATTAATTGGGTTTTTCTGAGAACTGGCTCTTCCAAACAGGTCACCAGAATAGAAGCGTTGTTTTTGTGGAACCTGATGTAGTATCGATTTACCATTAAATTGCGCATATCCCATAAGCTCAAGTGTCGTTGGAAACAGTTGAAAAGAGCTGTATTTATCCTTTTGCAAGCCTTTAAAAAGCTCCTTGTGGCTATTTGTAAATAATAGCAATGGAACAATACCTTGAGTTTTATTGGGGTTAACCCCGTCACAGTGTGTTCCAAAACTGTCACCTTCAATAATAGATTGACCATGATCGGATGTGTATATTATTAATGTTGATGTATCATGAAAAAAATCTGTTTCATTCAAGAATGCCTTGAAAAAGTCATCTACCTTATATTTGACTGCATTAGCATAGGAGTTAAGTGCTTTTTCTTTATTTTCTCTTGTTAAACCGTCGGTTGGTAATAACGTTGGTTTAAAAACTGCTTTGTCTTTTGGGTATTGTTTCTCCCAGTGAAAGTGGGCGCCACGTTTTACAACATAGATAAAATTATCTTCGCCATTCGCTAAAATTTTTTTAATTTTTTTGATTAAGTCATCTTCTGGTATTTTTTTATTTGCAAAGAAAATGGGAGGTTGATAGAAATCATCTATAAATTCGAGGTCAAAATTTGTCATATAGTTTTGCAGAAGGTCATCATGTGATTGTCCTGAAATGTAATGTGTTTTATATCCAGCTTTTTTTGCATATTGAAAAATATTTGGGTTTTTAAGCGCAGTATATTCATTATCAGGTAGCTGATTAAGCTGAATACCGCTCATCAGTGAAATATTGCTTTCGGCAGAACAGTTTGCAGTAGATGAAGCAAGGCCGAGGTTAATATATTTATCACTTATTGATGCAAGATAGGGTGTCGTTAGTTTTTTATAACCATTGATAGAAAGGTACTTTCCTCCAATACTCTCATCAATCATCCATATAATATTGTTGTACAATTTGGGTTTGGAAGGTGATTGAGTGACTTTATCCCTTGGACCATAGTAGGGTGCGTTCGCAAAAAAGTAAGCTACGGTTCCCATAACATTTATCGGCACAGGATAAGCAATATTGGTATTTACTGTCTTGATAATAACGACCATGCTTAAACCGAAAGCAGCTAACAGGGTTAGAAGCGAGAAGCGAGTAGAGATAAATAACAGATTTTTAGAAATATAATAACGCAGAATTGCTATCAGAATGATAATCGCCAGTGACAGTGAAGCTCCTTTTATTATGTATGGTTTATAAGAGTTCCAGGCATCACTAGAGAATTTATTTGATTCGTTTATTAGTACTTGTAACTCTGGTAAGCCAAAGCCATGATGGTTAATCAAGGTGTAGGTAATTACAACGAAATAATAAAGTATTGCTATTAAGGAAAGACTAAAGAAAACCGTTTTGTTTCTGATAAAAGGAATAAAAGCCACCGCTAACACTGCGACCGCATAGCTTAGCGTATAAAAACCGCTTTTAAGTATGCTTTTAGAGAACAAGAGCTCCTTGTACTCTTTCAAGAATTCTGGATAAAGGAATAAGAATTCAGATGCCAGAATGATAGTGATTAATAGGCTAATGAGTAAAACTTTTTTAATATTCATATTTTTTATTTTGGTAAGAAGAATTGAAGTTTATAAGTGATGCTACGTTATACCGTTGTTAGATGATAAATATATTGAATTAGTCTCATGTGTTTAATAACAGCAGATCAATAGTCTGATTGCTTACAGAAACAACTGTTAGAATTTAAAGTGAACTAGTTATTTTGGATTTGTTTACTTTTTATCCAGATTAACCTGAGCATGCTTTATTTTTTTAAAATGTGCTAATGCGGGAGCGTATTCTACACGTCGTCCGGTATTACCTACATTCACCTGGAATGATAATGGCGATGTACCTTCATATAAATCTGGACCAAAAGTTTTACTAATGCTGTCAGGGTATCCCATAAATTCCAGGGTTGTTGGGAAGATTTGTTCTTGAGCCGTGATTTTGTCTACAGGCTTTTTCAATTTGTTTTTAATATTTTTTGAGAAAACCATCAGTGGCACCTTATAATCATCCATTGGCGGGGTACCTTTCACTTCGTGGCAGTGTGTTAAAGGGCTGTCATCTTTAAACAGGTTCTGCCCGTGATCGGAGGTATAAAAGATAATTTCATCATTGTATTTTCTGTCGTGGGTTAGTTGATATTGAAAATCATCAGTTCCAAAACGTAAGCTGTTATAATAGGCATTAAGTATCAGTTCTTTATTTTCTGGTATCATTTCAACAAAACTTTCTTTTGCTGCAGGTTTAAAAATTTCCTTCTCATAGGTTAAAGGGTACGGCCAATGTGATCCCCATTTTACAACAACAATAAAACGCTTTTTTGAATCCTTTTTAGATAAAATATTTTTAAGTGTTTTTAATACCTGACGATCCCGTTGATTAGGTAGGTACTTGCGACTATAGGTAATATAATTATCAATCTCTAACTTATCAGAAACAGACAGGAAGTTTTGTATTTGGCCTTTTGCAACCTGTGCATCAATTAGGTAGGTCTCAAACCCAGCCCTATCAGCGTATTGGAAAATTGTAGGAAGACTTTTTTTGTTGCTTCGGATTTTATTGGTAGGGAAAGCACTTGTCATGCCAATTCGTAAAAAAAGATTTGAAGATGCCGAGCAATTGGATACTGAAGGCACAACACCATAGTTGAAAAAATCAGGGCTGGTTTTACTTATTGTTCTCAAATAAGGTGTTGTATCCTTTTCATAGCCATTGACTGACAGATATTGACCACCTACAGATTCATCAATTAGCCAAACAATTGTTTTATATTGTGGCGGTTTTGTTGCTTTGATAGATGCCTTCAAAACTCTGGGCTCATTATCTTGATCTTCGATAAAATATTCTGAAGCTATGGCTATAGACTTCACAGGTGCGGGGAATGCTTGCCCTACGATAGAAAAGATAGCTATAACAGATCCTAAGACAGCAACTGATAGAGTAATAATACCACCAATACCAAGCCAGGAATTGATCCGAAATGATTTGAGGATAAATAGGCGAATAACAAGTGCGCCAATAATAATTGCCAGTGCAAAAATACTTGCTTGAATAAGTTGTGTTTTAAATAACATCATATCGCCAGCTCTTGAACTTTCTGTCATGGCAAGCGAAAAGGTTCCCAGCGATATACCATTGTCATTGCTACCCACCAGCTGAACAAACAAGTCAACACCATAGGCAAGCCCTATAAAACCTATAAGAATAACGGCCACTAAGCTATTGCGGGTAAAAATGGCCAAAGCAATAACGAGTAATGATGCAAGGTAAATAGAAAAATAAATACCACCTTTAATAAATCCTTTCAGGTCATAGGGCTGTAGGTGGTAGACCCCTTCTTCTATAAATGAAAATGGCGTTGATAATGATTGAATATAAGCAAGGCTGATAGCCATAGCCAATAGAACCAATGAGATTGTCTTGTAATTAAGTTTTTTGTTATTCATGTGTCGGTAGGGCATATTAATATGTTGAGTAGCTGCTTATTGTAACTTTTTGGTGTATTAGGAGTATTTATTTATAACCGGAGGGGTATAAAAAAGTGATAAAAAGCTATTTAAGGAAGCTTCCTTAATTAATCATTGAAAGTTGAATCAAATAAAGATTCTGGATATTGATAACTTTTAATAGATGGATGTATCTGCAATAGCGTCAAATGACCTAAGTGCTTTTCGTTTGGGTAAGCAGCACCCGTATCAATATAAAACAAATTCTCTATATTTAAGGGTTTTGGGCTTGGAGTATGACCCATAACAATCAGGTCAATGCCTTCAACAGCTTGTGTCTCTCCTGTTAGCTGTATGTATTTAAAACGATTCCTGGACCACATCATATAATCTTGAACTTCGCGATCAAAATGTATGCTATGAATTATTTCGGGCCAGCTTTGCCCCACTGGGACATCCGCGTGCACAACACCTACT
This sequence comes from Thiotrichaceae bacterium, assembly GCA_027083815.1. GTDB lineage: Bacteria > Pseudomonadota > Gammaproteobacteria > Thiotrichales > Thiotrichaceae > Cocleimonas. The sequence goes on along the minus strand of JALWMR010000229.1, from coordinate 19,708 downwards.
TTTCCAGAGTTAGTGGTTATCTCAAAAGCAACAGAGAGTTGCGATAACCGCTTTCTAATTTCAGTTTGGGCATTGTGTTCAATGTCTTCCCACCATTCTCCTCCATTGTTTTTGATCCAGCTTCGGTAGTTGGTTTTTTTATGTCGGGCTTCTATGAGCATCATTTCATGGTTTCCCTTGATGGCGTAAAACCACGGTTTATCCAGAAACTCAAGGACGCGATAGGACTCAGGTCCTCTGTCAATTAAATCACCGACAGAGAAAACACGATCAACTTCAGGGTTGAAATCAATCGATTCAAGTAAAAACTCAAGGTAAGAAAACATGCCGTGAATGTCACCCACTACAAAATCACGACCCAATTGATTTTTAGTGAAAAACTTGAAAGGGAAGAATGACATAATAGTGTAAGTTGATCCTTGAGTCGTCTTTGGTTTTTCATGGTTCTGTAAGTACTTCAGGAATTAAGTAAACGGTACTATAGTTACAAACTATGAGTGCAAACCATGATTACAGAGCTATTAATAGTACAGAACTATGATTGATAATAGTGCATCAAAACAGTAACAGAAGAGGAAGTGCATCAAATTATGGATAAGTGTCCCTCAAACAATGATTAAACGTCGATGACTCATAGTGTTTCAATAATACCAATAAGCTCCTTGGCCTTGATATTAGTCCCTGTTGCCATTGTTTTGTGGATACAGTACAAATGGTCACTTGACTATAAAGAGGGGATATACGCCGTTTCCCGAATGCTGGGGCAGTTGTTAATAATTGGTTATTTTCTGGGGTTTATTTTTCATGCTGACAAGGCCTGGATTATTGTATTGATGCTGTCGATCATGATTATGTTCTCCAGCTGGATAGCCTTAAGAACCATTAAAGCGCAGCGGAAAACGCTTTATTTTTATGTTCTGATCTCTTTAGTCATTGGCGCTTCCACCACATTGCTGCTGGTCACGCAAGGTGTGTTAAAGATCACCCCATGGTTTAATCCGCAGTATATGATTCCCCTGGCGGGTATGATCTTCTCAAATAGCATGAATAGCATCAGTCTGGCGGCTGAACGTTACTTCGAGGAGCTTGATAGAGATATGTCTGCACATGAGGCAAAAAAAGTAGCTTTTACGACGGCGATGATCCCCATTACAAACTCATTGTTTGCGGTAGGTTTGGTCTCCTTGCCCGGCATGATGACAGGCCAGATACTATCAGGTGTTGATCCCTTAATTGCAGTACGATATCAAATCATGGTTATGGCGATGATTTATGGCTCGGGCGGCATATCCAGTGCTCTGTTTTTGATGCTAATGAATAAGAAAACTCCTTAAGGAGAACTACACATAAACTGCATTATCTCAAACGCAAAGATAGACGACAAAACTGGGAAAAAGGTGGGGGGTGTACTTTATAATGTCCTGTATAAACAGTACCTTTTCCACCTCAATCTGTTATACTCCCCGGTTGCTTTGTAACGATCAAAAAGACCCCTGAAAACAAAGAAATACTATGGCTGAATTCGCGAAAGAAATAATTCCGATTAATCTGGAAGACGAGATGCGTAAATCCTATCTGGAATACGCTATGAGCGTTATTGTAGGGCGTGCCTTACCTGATGTTCGCGATGGTTTGAAGCCGGTGCATCGTCGCGTTTTATACGCTATGAGTGAGCTCGGCAATAGCTATAACAAACCCTATAAGAAATCTGCTCGTATTGTCGGTGACGTGATTGGTAAATACCATCCGCATGGTGATACAGCCGTATATGACACCATGGTGCGTATGGCACAGCCTTTCTCGATGCGTTATATGCTCATCGACGGGCAGGGCAACTTTGGTTCGGTTGACGGTGATTCACCTGCGGCGATGCGTTATACCGAAGTGCGCATGGCAAAAATTGCCCATGAGCTTCTTGCTGATATTGACAAGGAAACGGTTGATTTTGTCGGTAACTATGATGATTCGGAGTTTGAGCCAACGGTTTTCCCAACGCGCCTGCCTAACCTGTTGCTTAACGGATCATCGGGTATTGCGGTGGGCATGGCGACCAATATTCCGCCACACAATATCACCGAAGTGATTAATGCCACGGTCGCCTTGATTGATGAACCCGAACTAAGCATTGATGATTTAATGCAACACTTGCCTGGGCCGGATTTCCCCACGGCGGGCATTATCAATGGCGCGCACGGAATCAAACAGGCCTATCACACCGGACGAGGTAGCGTAAAAATACGTGCCGTTGCCGATTTTGAAACGGATAAAAACGGTCGTGAAAAAATCGTTGTGACACAACTGCCTTATCAGGTGAATAAGGCACGCCTGATCGAGAAGATAGCCGAACTGGTTAAAGACAAGAAGATAGAAGGCATTTCTGAGCTGCGTGATGAGTCTGATAAAGATGGCATGCGCATGGTGATAGAGCTAAAACGCGGTGAAAACGGCGAAGTGGTTCTCAATAATCTCTATAAACAGACTCAGATGCAAAATAGCTTTGGCATCAATATGGTTGCCTTGATTGATGGTGCGCCCAAGCTGTTTAATCTAAAAGAAATTCTCGAAGCCTTTATCCGTCATCGTCGTGAAGTGGTTACCCGTCGTACCATTTATTTATTACGCAAGGCGCGCGACAGGGCGCATATACTGGAAGGTTTGGCGGTTGCACTGGGTAGCATTGATGAGATCATCGAAACCATTCGTTCATCAGCTAATCCGGCAGAGGCGCGCGAGCGTTTGTTAGCCAAGCCGTGGAAGGCCAACATTGTTATGGAAATGTTGGAGCGTGGCGATCAAGGTACGGCGCGCCCTGAAAATCTTGACCCCCGTTTTGGCTTGAAAGAGGATGGTTACTGGCTAACTGAAGTACAGGTTAAAGCCATTCTTGATTTGCAACTGCATCGTTTAACCGGCCTGGAAAAAGACAAGATACTAACAGAGTATCGTGAGCTACTTTCCAAAATCATTGATTTCCTGGATATTTTAGGCAGCCCTGAGCGCCTGATGCAGGTGATTCGTGAAGAATTACTTGAAATGCTTGAAATGTATGGTGATGAGCGTTTAACCAAAATAAACCCGGTCGGTGATGATCTGAATGATATTGACCTGATTCCAGAAGAAGATGTGGTTGTAACCCTGTCCCACGAAGGTTATGCCAAGGCACAGCCGGTTGACACCTATCGCGCCCAGCGACGTGGTGGACGCGGCAAAGCCGCCACCAAGATGAAGGATGAAGATTTTATCGAAAAACTGTTTGTTGCCAGCACCCATGATACTGTGCTGTGTTTCTCCTCAAAAGGTAAAGTTTACTGGCTCATGGTTTATCAAATACCGATTGCCAGCCGCACCTCTCGCGGTAGGCCGATTGTTAATTTATTGCCGTTAGAGGAAGACGAGCGCATACAGGCGATTTTGCCAATCCGCGAATACGAAGATGACAAATACATCTTTATGGCAACCCAGGATGGCACCGTTAAGAAAACCGAGCTTAAAGCCTTCTCTAATCAACGCACGTCTGGCCTGATTGCCCTGAATTTGCGTGATGATAATCAGCTTGTCGATGTGGCACTAACCGAAAAAGATGATGAAGTCATGCTCTTTACCACACAAGGTAAAGCAATTCGCTTTAAAGAATCGGATGTACGTGCCATGGGACGCACCGCCGCAGGTGTGCGCGGCATCAAAATGCCAGAAGGTCATCATGTTAATGCCTTGATTGTATTGCGTGAAGGCCGCCTGTTAATGGCGACAGAAAACGGCTATGGAAAACGTACCGAAGTTGAAGAATTTAAAGCACAAAACCGTGGTGGCTCAGGTGTGATTGCCATTCAGACATCAGAACGTAATGGTGCATCTATCGGCGCAGTACAAGTGCTGGATGATGACGAGATCATGCTGATAACCAATGGTGGCATTCTGGTCAGAACCAGGGTTGCTGATGTATCAGTGGTTGGCCGAAATACACAAGGCGTGCGCTTAATCAAGCTGGGTAAGGGTGAGAAGCTGACTCAACTGGTACAAGTTGCCAGCATGGGTGATGATGACGAGGAGGGCAATGAAGAAATATTGCCTGAAACTGATAATCCAGAAGGTTCTGATAGCACAGAAAGCTAAATCATCAGCTCAGTGGAGAAAACAGGCAAAATGGTGGGGGGGTGTACTTTTTAATATAAGTATTCCCCCTTTTTTGTACCTTCACTCATGTAAAAATGGTCAGTTAAAGGATAAATAGCCGATATGGAACAGCTTTTAAACCTACTTAATCAGTTTGATGCGCTGGGCTATATAATCATCGGTGTAAATTTTCTTCTTTTGATTTTTGCCAGACAAATTCTGATGCGGGTCTATTCTGACCCTGATGAGGTTTCAGGTTTTAATCGTAAAGTCATGATTTTCCGAGCGTTTAATCTGCTCATCATACTTGTTTACGGTTATTACCGCTTCTTTCAGGATAAAGAGAACAAGGTGCTATGGCTTAATATTCTGGCTGTTTTGGCCATTATTTATTTTGCCTATTTATCCATGCATCTGGCTCATGCCTTATTGGTTCGCCAGTATGGAAAAGAGCGTGAAATCAATGGCAAAAAGCGCTACATATCAACCTATCAGGCGCGTCTTCTAAGTATCTTTAGTAGTATTTTTATTGGCGTACTGGCTTTGCTTATTATTATTCGCTTTCTGGGCTATGACTCCTTGCTCGAAGCAGGTGGCGTTATTGGCATAATTGGCGTTTTTCTGGCTTTAACCTCAAGTATCTGGGCGCCTGATATTTTTCATGGTCTGATTATTTTAAACAGCGATATGCTTTCAGAAGGGGATGTAATCCAGTTTAAAGAGGGTTCAGAGACGATCTATGGCCTGGTTTACAAGACAAAAGTATTCCATACGGTGATTCTTAATATTGTTAATAATCATCGTGTTATGATTAGAAACTCGAAGCTGCGCGACTATATTGTTCATAATTTGTCCAAGTTTGCTTCGGCACGGGGTTTGCGTGAAAGCCTGACTTTTAAAATTGGCTATGATGTGCCGACTGATGCCGTAAAAGACCTGTTTGAAACGGTTTATTCCAAAGCAAAAGAAGATGTCGGAATTGCGATTGAAGAGCAATATGAACTGGAATATGGGATTAATGATACCGGTGATCATGCGGTTGAATGGGTCTTTTATTATTACACCAAAGATGTAGAAAAATTGATGTTGACCCGCCAGCGTTTATTGCAACTCATGCTTGATACGTCCAAAGCGAAAGATATTTCGTTAGCAACGCCTCTATCGCATGTGGTAGAAACATCAACAGTAACCAGTGGGTGAGGATTACATTCGTTGCATTCATTACAAGCAATAATAGAGCAACAAAGTAGAGATTAACGGATAAATCACATGCACAAAGTGCTACTTCATGGTAAAACACTTCCTTAAATTTTAAGTTACCTCATGACATAGGAAGAAGCAATGACTCGTAAGTACAATTTTAGTGCCGGGCCTGCCATGTTGCCGCAGGAAGTTTTGGAACAAGCGCAAGCTGAGATGCTTGATTGGCACGGAAGTGGCATGTCGGTTATGGAAATGTCACATCGCGGCAAGGAATATATGTCGATAGCAGAGGCTGCCGAAGCTGATCTACGTGAGGTTATGGCTATTCCGGATAATTATAAAGTACTGTTTTTGCAAGGTGGAGCCAGTAGTCAGTTTAGCGCGATTCCGCTTAACTTGCTTCATGGCAAGGCTGGCGCAGATTATATCAATACGGGCGCCTGGTCTAAAAAGGCCATTGCTGAGGCAAGTCGTTACTGTGCTGTGAATGTCGCTTCAAGTTCTGAAGATACCAATTTCTCCAGCATTTACCCGCAGGAAAGCTGGGACACCAATCCAGATGCGGCTTATTTGCACTACACGCCTAATGAAACTATAGGCGGTCTGGAATTCCCCTGGATACCTGAAACGGGTGATGTCCCCCTGGTGGCGGACATGTCATCCACTATTTTATCGCGTCCAGTCGATGTCTCAAAGTTTGGTTTGATTTACGCGGGAGCACAAAAAAATATAGGCCCTGCGGGTTTAACCATAGTGATTGTTCGCGATGACTTGATTGGCAAGGCGGCCGATATCACGCCAACCATGATGGATTATGCAGTGCAGGCGAAAGCCGGTTCAATGTATAACACGCCACCGACTTACGCATGGTATCTGGCTGGTCTTGTATTCAAATGGTTGCAAAGACAAGGTGGTCTGGAAGGCATGGCTGAAATCAACAAGCGTAAGGCAGATAAGCTTTATGCGGCCATTGATGATTCTGATTTTTATAAAAACCCGGTTCAAAAAGAATTTCGTTCCTGGATGAACGTGCCTTTTACTCTGGCAAATTCAGAGTTGGATGGCGAGTTCTTAAAACAGGCAGCGGAACGTGACCTGGTCACACTTAAAGGGCATCGTTCAGTTGGTGGTATGCGCGCCAGCATCTACAATGCCATGCCAGAAGCCGGTGTTGATGCCTTAATAGCCATGATGCGAGATTTTGAAAAGGAATATGGCTAAAAGCTATTAGAAATAGTATATAAAAAGTACACCCCCCCACTTTTTTCCCCTTTTGTGGGGGTATTCCTGTTGAACCGATCAGCGACTCAAAAATCATGACTTATTCAATAAAAACACTTAATAATATTTCAGATAAAGGCCTAAGCCTGTTACCCGCCTCAAAATATGTGGTGTCGGATGACATTGAAAACCCGGATGCCATTTTATTGCGCTCCTGTAAAATGCACGATATGGAAATTCCCGCCAAGCTTAAAGCGGTTGGACGCGCCGGGGCAGGGGTTAATAATATTCCTCTGGATAAAATGTCTGACGCTGGCGTGGTAGTTTTTAATGCGCCGGGTGCCAATTCGAATGCAGTAAAAGAGTTGGTTATAGCAGGCATGTTAATGGCCTGTCGTAATTTGGTTCTGGCGCGTGACTTTGCTATTAATTTGCAGGGTACAGATGAGGAAATCGGCAAACAGGTTGAAGCGGGCAAAAAGAATTTTGGTGGTTTTGAATTACCCGGTCGAACCTTGGGTGTTGTCGGTTTGGGAGCCATTGGTGTTTTAGTCGCCAATGCTGCGATTGCCCTGGGAATGCGCGTTATTGGTTTTGATCCGCTGATCTCAATCGACAAAGCCTGGGAGCTGGATGCTCATGTTGAAAAGGCGCGTGATATTAATCATCTATTGCAAGAAGCTGATTTCGTGACCTTTCATGTGCCTTTGGTTGATGCGACCAATAACCTGATAAACGCTGACAGCCTGCAAACAATGAAGGATAATGTCATTATTCTTAATTTTGCACGTAATGGTATTGTGAATGATGAAGCCGTTTGTGCCGCGCTTGATACGGGTAAGGTTTATTCCTATGTTTGTGATTTTCCATCTAATTTACTTAATCAGCATTCGCGGGTGATAGCACTGCCACATTTGGGCGCATCGACCCGCGAAGCAGAGGAGAACTGCGCTATTATGGTCGCCAATGAGGTGCGTGATTATCTTGAAAATGGAACGATAGTGAATTCGGTTAATATGCCTGCCATTGAATTACCCCGGGCAGGGCAGGCACGTTTGTCTATGATCCATAGAAATATACCGGATATGGTGGGTCAGGTGTCTCATATTCTGGGTAAGGCAGGCGCCAATATCGTTCACATGATAAACAGCTCACGCGATGATTTTGCTGCCACATTAATGGATCTGGAAGCAGTCATTGATGAAAATACAGTGAATGAATTATCTTCCATAGATGGTATGCTTAAACTCCGAGTTTTGTAACGGCACTGTAAATTAATGAGTCAAAAAAACGATCCCAAAGAGATGACGAACAAAGGTCTGGTCAATAAAAAGCTGCTGGCTATTCGTGATCGCATTGATGCGATAGATAATCAAATCCTGGAACTGCTTTCACAACGGGCGCAATGTGCCGAAGAAGTGGGAGAAACCAAACGTGAAGCGGGTGAGGAAGACCTTTGGTTTTATCGACCCGAGCGTGAGGCACAAATTCTCAACCGAATGGTGGAGAACAACCCCGGCCCGCTGGATAATGAACGAATAACGGCCATTTACCGCGAAATCATTTCTTCCTGTCTGGCGCTGGAGCAAAGCATTCGGGTTGCTTATCTTGGCCCTGAAGGAACTTTTTCGCAAGAAGCGGCTGTTAAACACTTTGGTAAAGCGGTCGTCACCGTGCCAACCGGTTCAATTGGTCAGGTCTTTCGAGAAGTTGAAAATGGCTCGGTTGATTATGGCGTGGTACCAATCGAAAATTCTACCGAGGGCGTGATTTCGTATACTCTGGATGTCTTTATGAATTCGCCCTTGCAAATCAGTGGCGAGGTTAAGCTGCGTATCCATCAAAATTTGATGATGCACCCAGAAGCCACTGAAAACGTATGGAAAAATGTAGAGCGCGTTTACTCACATCAGCAATCATTGGCGCAATGCCGTGAATGGCTGGATAGCAATTTGCCGCATGTTGAGCGAATTCCGGTCTCAAGTAATACCGAAGCGGCACGCATGGCGCTGGAAGATGATAATGCCGCCGCTATCGCCGGAAAGCTGGCAGCAGAAACCTACGGCCTGAAAATCGTGCAGGAAAATATCGAAGACAGTAAAGATAATACCACCCGTTTTCTGATCATTGGCAAACAGGATGTGCCGCCTTGCGGTCGTGATAAAACCACTCTGATGATTTCTGCCAAAAACCGTGCTGGTGCTTTGTATCACCTGTTGGCTCCACTGGCTGATAATGGTCTGGACATGACCCGCATTGAATCGCGTCCTTCGCGCAATGCCAACTGGGAATACTATTTCTTTGTGGATGTGAATGGTCATGTGCAAGAAGAGCATGTTGCCAGGGCATTAGCGGAGCTTGAGAAAGAAGCTGAGTTAATGCGGGTTCTCGGTTCTTATCCCAAGGCGATCATGTAGGTGAATCCGAATAATGAGTAGTGACTTTCTAAAACTGGCGGTTAAGGGTGTGCAAGGTTTGCAGCCCTACCAGCCGGGCAAGCCGATTGAAGAGCTGGAGCGCGAGCTGGGTGTGAGTAACACCTTAAAGCTGGCATCCAATGAAAACCCCATGGGGCCAAGCACTTTGGTGATTGACGCACTGCATGATCCTGCTCCTGAACTTGATTTATATCCGGACGGCGGCGGCTTTATTTTAAAAGACAAACTTGCCAGAAAGCTGGCTGTCAATAAAGAACAAATCACACTGGGTAACGGCTCAAATGATGTGCTGGATATGATTGCCAGAGCCTTTTTGTGCGAAGGCCGTGAAGCCATTTATTCTGAATATGCCTTTGCGGTTTATCCCATTAGCGTTCAGGCGGTAGGCGCAACAGCTAAGGTTGCTAAAGCCTTGCCCGCCGATGATGCAGACAATCCATACGGGCATGATCTGGATGCAATGCGTGCCCTTATTAGCGATAAAACACGAGTGATTTTTATCGCCAACCCTAATAATCCAACCGGTACCTGGCTTAACGCCAAAGAGCTGGATACTTTTATTGCAGTCGTTCCCGATGATGTCATTGTGGTAGTCGATGAAGCCTATTTTGAATATGTTGAGGAGGACGAATACCCCGATACAATGCAATGGCTGGATAAATACCCCAACCTGATTGTGACGCGTACTTTTTCCAAAATCTATGCGCTCGCTGCCCTGCGGGTTGGTTATGCCGTCTGCAATGAACAAATTGCAGACCTGCTCAACCGGGTGCGCCAACCCTTTAATGTGAATACGCCTGCGCTACTGGCAGCAACAGCCGCACTGGACGATCAGGAGCATCTGGAAACCTGCCGTGAGATAAATTCAAAAGGGATAAAATTCTGGTATTGGGCGTGTCAATATCGCGGCCTGGAATACATACCAACTGTGGGAAACTTTATCACCATCGACTTTGAGCGTGATGCCATGCCTGTTTATGAAGCCCTGCTGCGTGAAGCGGTGATCGTACGTCCGATTGCCAACTATGGTCTGCCAAATCATCTGCGAATTACCATTTCGACCGAAGAAGAAAATCAAACCTGCCTTGATGCACTGGATAAGGTGGTTAATCTTGACTAAGCCCGACAAAAGCAAGCCCATAAAAAAGCTCACGATTTTTGGCGTTGGTTTAATCGGCGGTTCGCTTGCCATGGCATTGAAAAAAGCCAACTATGTTGATGAGGTGGTTGGTTGTAGTCGCAGTGCCGAGCACCTGCAACGAGCGGTCGATTTGGGTGTGATTGACGCATACACACTGGATCCGGTCGAGGCGGTCAAAGGTGCCGACATGATTTTGCTTGCCGTCCCCTTGCGAGCCATTCAACCGGTGTTGGAAAGCATTGCCGGGCATATCGAAAAAGATGCCGTGATTACCGATGCTGGTAGCTCCAAAGGGAGTGTATTGCGTGCAGCAAAAGCCGCTTTTGGTGGTCAAATTCCGGCTAACTTCGTTGCAGGTCACCCCGTAGCCGGGCGCGAAAAAAGCACGGTTGAAGCAGCCATTGATGATCTCTATGTCGATCACAAGGTGGTATTAACGCCTACCGTGGAAACCAGCGATAAAGCTATCTCCCGGGTTAGGAAAATGTGGCAGGCAGCCGGTGCAATCGTCGAAATACTGGATGTTAAACAGCATGATGATGTTCTGGCGGCAACCAGTCACCTTCCGCATATACTGGCTTATTCACTGGTTAATACGCTTTCAAAATCAGAATACGGTGATGATGTGTTTGCCTTTGCCGCCGGTGGATTTAAAAGCTTTTCGCGTATCGCATCAAGTGATCCTGTTATGTGGCGCGATGTTTGTATAGAAAATAAAGAAGCGATATTAGCCGCCTTGCAGCAATATCAGACAGACCTTAGAGAGCTGGTCATGCATATAGAGGCTGAAGATGACAAAGCACTCACCGATATTTTTGCTCATGCCAAGGCAACCCGCGATAGAAATATCTAGCCATTTTTCGGTAAAACCGAACTGTTGGATTTGATAATTCTCATATTCAAACTTTAGAACCAGTGTGTATAATTCTTTTTTTTTTACAGGAATTTTTCAATGAAAAAACAAATAATAATGCTATCTTTGGTGGCAATGGGCTTATCTTTTTCATCAGTGAATGCAAAGGAAATGGCAGATGCAGGCAAGCATAAAGTGGCTAATTGGGGTTATGAAGGCGAGGTTGGCCCTGAACACTGGGGAGAATTATCAGATAAGTTTTCACTGTGTAGCGCAGGTAAAAATCAGTCTCCAATCGACATCAAAAGTAATTTCGATGTAGATCTTCCAAAGATTAAGTTTGACTATACTGCCAAAACTACCAAGGTGCTCAATAACGGTCATACCATTCAGGTAGACATAGCACCGGGAAGTAAAATAGAATCAGATGGAAAAGTTTTTGAATTAAAGCAATTTCATTTTCATACACCCAGTGAAAATAAAATCAATGGCAAGAGCTTTCCATTAGAAGCACACTTTGTACATCGTATGCCTAATGAGGATACCTTTGCAGTCGTTGCCGTGATGTTTGAAGAAGGTGACGCAAATCCGATTCTTGAACAGATCTGGAATAAAATGCCCAGGAAAGCTCGTGAATCAGTGAAACTGGATCAGGCTCTCGACTATACCAGGTTGTTGCCAGAGGATCAGGATTACTACCGCTTTAACGGTTCATTTACTACACCACCCTGTACTGAGGGTGTTTACTGGCATGTTATGAAAAAGCCTCTAACAGCCTCAAAAGAGCAAATAGAGAAGTTTTTGCATGTAATGCATCATCCAAACAATCGTAATATACAAGCTATCGATGCACGCATTATTGTTGATTGATGCTGTAATCGCCCAAGTTTTCTCAAAACCCCGGATAATTGTCCGGGGTTTTGTTTTTTTAGCAGCCTGCCAGGTACTCTTATTTATGATTAGATTGTCGTTGATAGTCAAATCAAGATCAGTTAGAGACTAATCTGGAGAAAACCCTAAAAAAGTAGGGGGGTGTACTTTTTATTACTATAGATACCCTTAAATCTAGTCCTCAACCATGCTACATTCCCATTTCTTTATAAAAATGATCTAAAAGCAGTTAAATATGTCAAAAATACAGTTCAAAACTTCACCAAATGGACAATTAAACGGGACTTTACGTGTCCCCGGCGATAAATCAATGTCACATCGTTCAATTATGTTGGGTTCACTGGCGCAAGGTGCTACGCAGGTAAAGGGCTTTTTAAATGGAGAGGACTGTATTGCGACCATGAATGCCTTTCGTGCCATGGGAGTGGATATTGAGGAACAAAGCCCGACTGAGTTGACGATTAATGGTGTCGGAATACAGGGTTTACAAGCGCCAAAGACTGATTTGGATATGGGCAATAGCGGCACGGCAATGCGTTTGATGACGGGCTTATTGGCAGGGCAGAATTTTGCTTCAACTCTGGTTGGGGATGCATCTCTTTCAACACGTCCGATGAATCGCATTATAAAACCACTTTCAATGATGGGTGCGCAGATTGAACCCGAAGAGGGTGGTCGTCCGCCATTAAAGATTAATGGTGGCGCACAACTCAAGGGCATCCATTACGATTTACCGGTTGCCAGCGCTCAGGTTAAATCGGCAGTGTTACTGGCAGGCTTATTTGCAGAAGGTGAAACCAGTGTGACAGAGCCTGGCGTTACTCGCGATCACACCGAGCGTATGTTGCGCGGCTTTGGTTATGATGTAGTAACCCGTGGTGACAAGGGCGAGAAGATCTCGTTAACAGGTGGTGGTAGCTTGAAGGCAACCCGGATAGATGTACCTGCCGATATATCGTCCGCTGCCTTTTTTATGGTGGGTGCAAGCATTGCAGAGGGCTCTGATTTGACCTTAAAGCATGTGGGAATTAACCCAACCCGTACCGGTGTGATTGATATTTTAAAACTCATGGGCGCAGATATTAGCTTATCAAATCAACATGAGGTAGGTGGTGAGCCAGTGGCTGATATTCGAATTCGTTCTGCACAGCTAAAAGGTATTCATATTCCCGAAGAGCTTGTTCCTCTGGCGATTGATGAGTTTCCAGTGATTTTTATTGCAGCTGCCTGTGCTGAAGGCGAGACTATTTTAAGTGGTGCAGAGGAGTTGCGCGTTAAAGAAAGTGATCGTATCCAGGTGATGGCTGATGGCTTGATTAATTGTGGCATAGATGCAAACGCCACACCTGACGGGATTATTATCCAGCCCGGTCAACTAACTAGTGGAACAGTAGACAGCCACGGTGATCATCGTATTGCTATGGCATTTTCCATTGCTGGCTTACGCGCCAATGGTGAGATAACCATTAATGATTGTGCCAATGTGAATACCTCTTTTCCTGATTTTGTCAAACTGGCGAGTGGTGTTGGTCTGGGTGTACGGAGTGGCTAATCATGAATTATTTCTTATGTGAAAGAAAAACTAACTAACGGGAAACAAGGGCTGTTCCTGGCATTCAGCCAGGAACAGGAAAATGATTACTTTGCTTTACTAACCATGTAATCAACAGCATCTTTAACGGCTTCATCAGACAGGTCAGCACGTCCGCCCTTGGGAGGCATTGCTCCTTTTCCTTCCAGTGCAATTTTATAGACAGTCTCCATGCCTTCGGCAATCCGAGGAGCCCAGGCTTCTTTGTCACCCAGTTTGGGTGATCCGGCTACACCGGTGTTATGGCAAGCAAAGCAGGTTGAATCATAAGTCTTTTTGCCTGCCTCTATGTCGGCTAATGCCAGGGATGTTGCAGATAAAAAGGCAGCCGAGACAGATAGCATAAGAAACGGTTTAATAAACTTGTTTGTAGTCATAAGAACTCCATTGCGGTTAGAAAATTTAAGTCTTGAAGGAGAGCCTGATTAAGTTGGTTAGAATTAAGAGCAGAAAAAACGGGTAAACTTAAAATAATTGGACTTGATCAGTATCTCCTCAAGATACACCCTGGCAATAGCTATATCTTATATTTTGATATTTAGCAATTTCTTTTTAAATTTTTTGGGTTATAAGCATTGATAGTAGAGCGTCTAAATACAGCCATTATTCAGCAGTTTAATCTTGAAGTAAGTATGGCAAGAGCGGATCAGATACATCCTCTTGCCAGTGGTAATAAATACTATAAATTAAAACCCAGCCTGGAGTATGCTAAAGATAATAATATCAAATGCTTGTTAAGCTTTGGTGGTGCTTTTTCAAATCATATTCATGCGCTTGCCCTGACGGCACAAAAAGCCGGGTTTGATACGATTGGTATTATTCGTGGTGAAGCCCAGTATGCGGATAACCCCACCTTAAGAGCAGCCCGAAATGCAGGAATGAAACTGGTTTTTGTGAGTCGTGAGGAATACCGGCAAAGAGCCAACCAGGCTTATATTGAGAATTTACAAAATGAATATCCCTCTTGCTTGATAATTCCGGAAGGTGGTAGCAATAATCTGGCTATTAAAGGATGTATTAATCTGGCTAAAGACATAAACACGTCAAATAATAATGCCGATTTTGATGTACTGGCGGTGGCTTCCGGAACAGGAGCAACCGCCGCCGGCCTAATCTGTGGCGCGAAGGGTACTCAGAGTGTGCAGGTTTATTCAGCTCTGAAAGATGCTTCTTTGGAGAATAGAATAAAGCGATTTATCAAGCCTTGCGCTAATCAAACGTATCAAATTCATCAGGCTGATTACGGTGGTTTTGCCAAAATCAGCCAGCCCTTGCTGGAATTCGTTTGGGACTGGTATGAGGACACGGGCATATTACTTGACCCAATTTACACCAGTAAGTTAATTATGCGCCTGATAGAGCAAGTTAAAGTCGGTTTTTTTTCCCGGGGTACACGAATCTGCGTTCTTCATAGCGGGGGTTTACAAGGTTGGCTGGGGATGGAGCAGCGAGTGGTTAAATTAATGGGACATTCCTATTGGCAGAAATTAGAACGTATTTTGGCGAATACTCTATAGGGTATGCCCTATAATCCACCAGATGAAATCCTTTAATAAAGTAAACCAGCACTCGGGCCTCAGCGGAAAGATTCGTAGCCTTCCAGAAGACTTTCAGGTGGATGAAATTATGCCTTTCACAGCATCGGGAGAAGGAGAGCATGTCTGGCTACATATCCGTAAAACAGGGGAAAATACTGACTGGGTTGCCGCTCAGCTTGCCAAAATAGCGGCTGTGCCTCGCAAGGATGTCAGTTATGCAGGCATGAAAGACCGTCACGCTGTAACTACCCAATGGTTTAGCGTGCAAATGCCTGGCCGCAAAGCACCGAACTGGCAAGAAAAGTTACCCGAGTCGATTCAGGTCATTGAAGAGCAACGCCATGAGCGCAAACTTAAACGAGGCGCTTTGCTGGGTAATCAATTTAAAATCATTGTACGCCATTTTAAAGGCAATGAAGAACAGCTGAGCAGGGCGGTTGAGCAAATCAAAATGAATGGCATCCCAAATTATTATGGTGAACAACGCTTTGGACATGATGGTGCGAATATTCGCAAAGCAGAGCAATGGTTTAAGGGTGAATTTAAAGTCAAAAGGCGCACTAAACGCAGTATTTATTTATCGGCGGCACGCTCCTGGATTTTTAACCATGTTCTTTCTGAGCGGGTCGCCCAGGGCAATTGGAATCAGCCCATAGCGGGTGATGTCTTCATGCTTAACAACAGCAATTCTTGCTTTGTAGAGCCACTGAGTGACGAAATTTTGCAACGTATTACCCAAAAGGATTTACACCCGAGTGGCCCTTTGTGGGGTCGGGGTAGCTTACGTACAGAAGCAGCAGCTTTGGCTCTTGAAAAGCAAATCGCATCACAGTTTGAGATATTATGCGAAGGGCTGGAACGTAATGGTCTGAAGCAGGAGCGTAAAGCCTTGCGCCTTAATATTGATGATTTGGACTATACTTATACTCAAGGCGATGAAGAGGGGACGCTTATTTCCTTGTCATTTTCTTTACCTGCTGGTGCATTTGCGACAAGCGTACTTGCCGAGATCGGTCACTTCTCCTGATTGTATTGTTTGTTATAAAACTATGAACTTATGCCCCTGTAATGTATCCTATATTAGTGTTTTCTGATAAATGATGATTAGGTTCATTGCTATAAAAAACGAAACAAATAATGAAATAAAGAGTGAAACAATTAATTTACATTTTCTTGATGATACTAGTTTCAACGGTCTGGTTCGCTCCCGCATATGCAGAAAAAAGTGCAACAAACAAAACATCAGACCAACCCAGAAATGAGCTGAATATTAATGGCTTGAAAATTGCCATGCTTGATTTAAAGCGTTTGTACCAACCCGCAACAAGCAAAAGAACAAAAAGTCAAAAATCCAAAAGGCCACCTGTTTATCATTATCCTGAAAATTGCATGACCTGGAATAAGCAGATGATTTTAAATAAATCACGTTTCTATGATGACACCATCAACCATTATGCTCGCCAACATAAGGTCGATGGTAATCTTATCAGAGCGGTGATTGCAGCCGAATCCTGTTTTAAGCCTAAAGCATTGTCATCCGCTGGCGCACGTGGACTGATGCAGCTAATCCCTGATACGGCAAAACGTTTTGGCGTAACAAACAGCTTTGACCATAAACAAAATATTCGTGGCGGCACACAATATCTTAAATTTTTACTGGATCGCTTTAAAGGTGATTTGAAAAAAGTCATCGCAGCCTACAACGCAGGTGAAGGAAAAGTAGACCAGTTTAAAGGGATTCCGCCGTATAAAGAAACTCGGCAGTATGTAAAAAATGTCCTAAAGGTTTATAATATGCTTCGGCCCAAACCCAAAGCAAAGCGGGTCAAACACGTCTATCAACCGCCCAAAATGGGCTCAAAACCAGGGCGACATGGCTGGCAATATAACCGCCACCTTGCACCGCAGTTGTATAAGCATTAATCCGCACCTCGCTACTAATTCATTCATTGAATAAACTTTATAAGTCGTTACACTATCTCCTAAGAATACAACTAAAAAAGGCTTAATCTTATGTATAAAAGTAGTACTACCTTTAATGGTAAACCCGTTAAAGATGTTTCTGAGAGTGAAAAAGTTGATTTGTCTACAATCAGCCCTTTAGTTAGAGTAGAGCCAGAAGAAGGTGTTACTTTTCCCAAGATGTTTGAAGGGTTTCTAGCCAAGCAAGATACCTCAAAAATGGATTCGTTGGTGGTTGGGTACTGGTCTGATGATTATGATCTATCATCAACCAAAGAAATGAGCGAAATGGCAGAAACCCTTTTTGCCAACAAAGATAAGTTACCGGCTCTTAAAGCCCTGTTTATTGGTGCAATTGAGCAGGAAGAGTCAGAAATATCCTGGATAGAGACAATAGACCTATCGCCTTTTATTAATAACGGTGCATTTGCTTTAGAGTATTTTAGAGCGCGCGGTGCAGGTGATTTTTTTAATGAGCCTATAAAAAGCAAACATCTGAAAAAACTGGCATTAGAAACAGGAGGTATGAACCGGAAGACGATCGAGAACCTTCATAGGTCCGATTTACCTAATTTGGAATACCTGGAGTTATGGATTGGTGATGAAAATTATGGCAACACCCGTTTAAAGGATATTGCTCCCTTATTCGATACGGGAACATTTCCTAAATTACGTTATCTTGGTTTACGCAATTGTGAGTTTGCTGATGATATCGCTGTTGCGATTTCCAACGCCCCCATTATTGATCAACTGGACGAGCTTGACTTATCGCTTGGTGCCTTAGGTGATAAAGGGGCTAAAGCGTTGGCGGCATCTCCTTCCATTGCTAAATTAAAAAGGCTTAACGTTGATCATCACTATATGACAGACAAAGGTCTAAAGTTGCTCAAAGCCGCTATTCCTCATGTGTCTGCGGAAGATCAACAGGAAGAAGATGACTGGGGTGAGGGTGAAATGCATCGCTATATTTACGTTTCTGAATAATTATAAAAAACGTGTCATTACCTTTTGTTATTCTCGCCAGTGAGAATGACCCGCGCGTAATTTGCTTTCAGCAAGCCCTACAGAAACAGGGCTTGCCCGAAGCGAGGTTTGTTAGTTATCTTGATTTTTTTGATTCAGTTGAATCCTTAAAAGAGCCTTTAGATCAAGGGTGTATTTTACGTATTGAGTCACCAGGTCGTGACAAAAATACACATGTAAAGCTTTTAGAAAATGGTATTGCTGCGCTTAAAGAGGCGCAAAAACCTTTTGAAAGCGAAGATTCTATTCATGAGGCAATTGAAGATCAAGGCAAAATTATTGCGCCCCATCAGTATTATTTTGGTTTTACTCAAGCCATGCTGCAAGTAGAGGCTTTGCTAGAAAGGTGTTCTGATGTATGGGTTATGAATCATCCTGAAGATATTCTTTTGGCCTTTGATAAATTTCGCTGTCAGCAACATTTAAAAGCACATGACATCTCAGTTCCCACGCCCTTTGAGAAGGTGTCCAGCTATCAATCATTACGCCAAATGATGCACGACAAAAAAATGCCTCGTGTCTTTATTAAACTCAGACACGGCTCTGCTGCTTCTGGCATTATTGCACTAGAAACCAATAAAAAGCATATTCAAATAAAAACAACCATTGAAACGGTTGTGAATAAACAGGGCAAACTTGTTTTATATAACACCCGCAAAATTCAGACTTCAAGGGATGAAGTTTATATCCAACGATTAATTGATACACTGTGTAAAATGGAGGTACAAGTAGAACGCTGGATACCTAAAGCACAGGTTGATGGCTACAATGTCGATTTAAGAATACTGATGATTGCAGGAAAAGCACAGCATAAGGTTTTGCGCATGAGTCACACACCGATGACGAATCTACATTTATTAAATAAACGTGCGGATGCTGACTTATTACGAAAAAAAATGACCACAGCTGCGTGGGATTCACTTATCGATAGCTGTGAAAAGGTCGCAAGCTGTTTTCCAAAATCCTTATATATTGCATTGGATGTTGTTGTTTCGATAAACTTAAAGCATCATTTTATTCTTGAAGTGAATGCCTTTGGTGATTTGTTAAAGGGTGTTACCTATAATAATCTTACCCCTCAAGAGGCTGAAATTATCCAGCTAAAAAATGACCATCAATACCTTGCTGTTTGATCTGGATAACACTTTGATAATGACTCATAAGCTGTTGGAAACATGGGTAAATGCAGTTGATAAAGATGCCTTTGAAATATTTTACCCCAAGTCTTGTTATCAGAATACCGATGATCCAAGGGTGCAAAAGCAGCTTTTTAAACGTCTTCAAGACAAAATGGGCAAGGTAAATTATCAGCTTGATTTTGAACGCTATTTGTTAAATGAGATTCAGCCTGATTCAAAACAGATAGCATTTTTACAGGGCTTGGCAACAGAGTATAAAATGGCAATTGTTAGCAATGGGCGCGTTAAAAAACAGCAACAGAAAATAGCTAAAAGTGGATTAAAACCTGTCTTTCAGGCATATATTATTTCTGGAGAACGGGGAATACGAAAACCACAGGCAGGAATATTTAAACAGGCATTAAAACAGCTAGATAGCAAGCCGGAAGAGAGCTTGTTTATTGGTGATAGTCTTGAAAATGATATCAAGGGTGCTGATATGATGGGTATCAGAACATGTTGGTTAAATAGACACAAAATTCCCGAAGATTTCCCCATAAAACCGGGCTATCACATCAAAACACTTTATGAAATGAAGCAAATAGTACAAAAAAGG
>JALWMR010000228.1 GCA_027083815.1 Thiotrichaceae bacterium | reverse complement strand
GGATTTGCAGATAGGCCTTGGTTGGTTACACTTTGCCTGCGTAAACACGAACATCAATACTTGTTGTGATTTGCAGATAGGCCTTGGTTGGTTACACTTGGCTCAGCGTTCTTTATATCAAGGATTGAGTTGTGATTTGCAGATAGGCCTTGGTTGGTTACACTGCTGATTCTGTGATTTTGCTCATAATCCAGTTGTGATTTGCAGATAGGCCTTGGTTGGTTACACTATCTTGCAAACAAGGTATTGATTTAGCTGGATAATGCTTGGGTTTTTCCTAGAAAAATCCAAGCTGTTCCGGTGCTGTTTCGGTTGGTTTTCGCTTTTTTCCATAAAAAACCTGTATCTTTGAGAATTGTTTGTCCGTGATTTTTATAATTCTGACTTCACCATCATCAGGTAAAGCCATTTTAACACGATCAATATGCACCTGGGCATTTTCATCACTGGCGCTATGGCGCATATAAACTGAATATTGCATCATGGTAAAGCCATCTTTCAATAATTCTTTACGAAACATAGAATATTGTTTTCGCGCTGCTTTGGTATCAGTTGGCAAATCAAACAGTACAACAACCCACATGGTATTTAGTCCTCCAAATGTTGTCATAGCAATTTCTGCTCCCTGCTAACGAGATGAGGAAATACCATGCGCTCTTTTGTATTCTGATACGCTCGCTTTAATGTAGCGGTAAAATAATGGCTGGCGACCATAAAAGGTAATGTTTGCTCTTTCCAGATTACACTCTCACTCAGTAAACCCAGTAATATTTTTTTGGTATCTGGATTTACTTCAAGTGGTTCTTTAGCTTTTATTAGTTGATAAACCGAATAATCTACCCAGGGTCTAAATGGCTCCATCAAGTCATCTGCCAGACACAGGCCATTGTATTGATTATGGTGATGCAAGCCCAATGCTGGATGTAAGCCACTGCCAACAATGGCTCTTGCAATAATGGCTCGCACTATAGCGTAACCGTAATTTAGCAAGGCATTTATCTCTCCACTTTTAGGGTCACGCCGAAAATCATTACCCATTAAAAGCTTCCAGTATTTTTGCGCTGCCTGAGCCTCGTGGTTTTCCTTGTCGCCAGTTTTAACCTGTTTAACCAGACGATCTATTGGCTTGCTGTTTTTATTGAGTAATTTCAGGGTTAATGCCTGTTCCCTGATTTTTTGCTGTACGACCTGTTTCCATATTCGTTTACGAGTTGCCTTTTTTACCTGTGTCTGCTCATTGAGTATTTTGGTATGTAAACTATTGGCATCACTAATAGGCAAGATAACGGAATAAGGCAAATGCTGCTTGTCACAAAAAACCAGAATCACATTATTTTCCTGACAGGCAATAATCACTGCCTGGGTTAAAACGATGGCGCGATGTTGTAATATTACTGCCCCCAGATCCTCGATGGGTATTTCTGCAATAACTTTCTGGTCACGTTCAATCAAAAGCTGCCTATGTTTCATATGAATATAAGCCTGCTCACTAATATCAATGATCCTTTTTATCATTCAATAATTTTTCCAATTGAATTAACAGAAATTTTTTCTATCCCAAATTGATCAAAGTTTTTTCTATTAATACTTATAAATAACTCTTCATCCTTATTATTTATTGTTGCCGCAGTATGTAACCTTAGCATCATTCTATTTCCAGCAGAATCAAGCTTTTGAACACGATAATATTGATCTTTTGCTCTAACCAGATCATTAATATGCAAAGCCATAACAAACTCCAGTTCATCACCATGATTGGTTTTAATAATGGGCTGTTTAGGTATGCCGATCCCTTTGGCTCGGTGGCTTGCCTCCATAGTGGTAACAAACTCACCCGCAAATTTACCTGTTGCTTTGTTATAAAGGATTTCTACATGATGCAAATTACCGTATGCCATCCAGCGAAATATTTTGCCTTCCTTGTTTCTGACTCCAAACTTGCTTGATTCAAGTTTTTTAAGAGTAGTTTTTGCCTGAACAATTCTTACCCGTTTTATGGGTGTTTTACCATCTTTGTGATACACCTTAATGCCTTCGGCAAAGGCTTCCTTGGGTTTATTGTTATATTTTTCCAGATGTTCAGATACCAGCTTGCGAACTTCATCATCAACTATTTTCTTTACTTGCGTTGTTTTAAACTCAGAATCAAGATTTGCCCGATAGACCGTGCCAACGCCTTTTACAAATCCTGCCCCTGTTTCTTCATGCAGGGCGCCAGTTATTTTACGTTGCGGCGTGTGTGCCACAATCATCTCACTCAGTGCCTCATCCAGATCATCGCGCAAGCTTTCCCAGGGTTCATCTATATGAAGATCACGCATGCGTAATTCAGTATCGCCACTGCGGCGTTCCAGGTCTTTTGCCTGTGCTACAAGGGTGTTATACAACTTGCGGTCAATACAGGCAGTGACCAGCGCATCAATGGTATGGTGGCGATGATCGACACGGTCTTTTTGTGTTTTATCATGCCCAATCAGGCTATTCAGTTGCCACTGGTGTCTTAGCCAGCCTGTCATAATGCCCTTGGTTACGGTGACATTGTTTTTACCCACCAATGGCTCAAGATAGCTCAATGCTTCACGGGAAATATAACGGGTATCATTTAACTGACTGCTGATAAAATCCCTTTTTTGTACATCCGTTGCGGTCATATAAAAACGGTTTTTCTTTGATTTTAAGCCAGCATGCCAGCGAGATATTCGCTGTGTAATCTGATTCCATTTTTCTTCATTGCCTGAGTAAGCATCTATCGGAGTTCGCTGCCCCTTGAATCTGTTTTCTGAAGCAAAGCAAACAACCTTGTTCATATAGGAATTATCCAGTGACTGGCTGTAAGGAATGATATGGTCAACATCTATATCTGCACTCCACAGTGTAGAAAGGCATATTTTATTTCCACTATATGCACAACATTCATTTTGATCTTTCCAGAGCCGATAACGAATTTTATCCTCTCGGCTGGGGTACTTTGTTAACTTCAGGTGAGGCGTTTTCTGGCGCATCAAGATAAACTTTTCTGTTGCCTCATCATTCGCTTTGGTATTTTTCTTTTGTCTGGCTTCATTTTCTTTATATCGCCTGGTATTCATTTCCAGATCACGCGCCATTTCAATACGAATAAAATCCGGCTTTCCATATTCAGCGATCAAGGCATTAATAACACGTCTCAATTCGTGCAAAGCTTTACTAACAATAGGGTTGGCAATTTCTGGCGGCATACCCAGTCTGTCAATAATTTGGGTTTCCTCAATTTCATAACCATAGCCTGCGCTTTGTCGAGCATCAGAATAAATTTGCCCTGCTTCCAGATGGGGTAGTAATTTACGAATGGCTTTAAGCGACAAGTTGCTATGACCAGATTCAAACTCCAGTAGACACAGGTCAATCACTGTTTGAAGGTCAAATTTCCAGTGTTCCAGAAGCCGCTTTTTTAAAACAGATTTTTTCTTGATCGTCAGCAAATCTTCAACAAGCGAAAATTGATCATCCTCTGGCATATCATCCCAGTGAGGTTCAACATTCCATTTGTTTAAAACTTCACGAATCTCACAGGCCGTTCGGTTGCCTTTAAGCTTTTTATTTCCCTGCTCCAAATTGAATTCAGCTTTCTTGTCAAAGCCAAGTGTTTTACGGATTTGAGCAAATGTAACGTCTGCTTTATGTTCAAACAGGTCTTTCAAATTTTCCCGATCCGCACCAGTGAGCCTTACATATCTGTCTTCCTGTGACTGAAAATACTCAAGATTATTTATATCTTGAAGGTAACGGAAACGCTGGCACTCCAGTTTGGCTATCTGGGCGCGTTGCTTGCCAGGTTCTAATGAACACTTGCCTATCCGATCAGCTTTAAGTTTTAACGGACGTTGAAAGAAAATGATTTCTTCAAGTTGTTCCTTAACTTTTTGAGTTAAGGCTGGATGATATTTTTCCTGCTCTTGCCAGATAAGGTCAAGTTCTTCATGATACATCTGGCGATCCGTTCTATTATGCCCACCCTCTCTGGCACGGTTACGCTTGCAATCATGGTGGTCAAACTTTGATAGATACTCGCCCAAGGTGCGACAACCGCTATTCTCAATAGCTTGCCGGAAGATGGCAATATCCTGTTTAAACTCGCCCTCCTCTCCTGCGGGCTTTACATCTTTCTCTTCCAGTTCATTTAAAATATCCAGCACGTCGGGATCATCAATCATATCGCCTAACAGTGTTTTACGGTTGCTTAAAAAACCTCGTCTTTGTACCAGGTGCAGAAAAACCCTCCCCAGTTCATAGGGTGTCAGTTCAGAATCAAGTCCTTTAGCACGTAACTGGTAAGGGTCGCCCAAGTCATTTAAAACAATTTCTGGCTGTGTATTGCCCTGTAGTTCTTTGGGTAAAAGGTTTAGCGACACCAGGTAGTTAAGCATTCTTGATTTGCGTCTTGCTCTTCTTTGTATGACGCGCCTGGCAAGACGTGCTTCACGCCTTTTCATGTTTTTTGGGGTAGGTGTTTTTTCTTCTACAGCTTTTGTAAAGATACGACTTCCAAGATCAATAATGCCACAAGGCTTACCACCATTGTCTTCCAGTAATGCCCAGCCAATTGAATTACTTCCTAAATCAAGCCCTAATATTTTCTTGCTCATAGAATTTCCTTTTCGTATAATAGCCCGCAGTGTAACCAACCAAGGCCTATTGTTTTGCTTTTCATACCAATGAAATAGTTATTTCGTAGGCAACGCTTTCAAGCGACCAAAACCCTCGCATTCGGGGGTTTTTTATTGCCAGAAAGAAATTATCTATTATTAGGGAGAGAAATAAATATATTCTATTTCCTTAACTATTTACAGCCCTTTATTTTGCTGACCAAAAAGTCTATTTCTAATCCTTAAAAGTACACCCCCCCACTTTTTGGCCATTTTCTCTTTCTACAGCTCTTTAGACTAAACAGTAGCGATTTATCACAATACTTTTGCATATAAAAAAGCCCCTATCCAGTGACAGGGGCTTTATTTACTGCGATGTTACATATTGATACCTTTGCACAAAAGATATGGCGGATAAAAATTGCGCTAATTTTTCTCTCACCATCCTCTTGTGCAAAGGTCTCACACTAACCGTTATGGCGTTATTGTTAGATCCACGGTGGCATCTGTTGCGCCATTTTCATCATCACATGCAGTATAGATAAATGAATCTGATCCGGAGTAACCCGAATCGGCGTGGAAGGTTACATAATCACCATTTGTGGATATTTCTACCCAGCCATGCACTGGCTGCTGCGGTATATGCGATACGCAAACATTACCACCATCCGGGTCTGTATCATTTGCCAGAACATCCAGATCAGTCACACTTCCCGCTGTTACACTGAACTTGTCATTGACGGCATCAGGGGCCTGATTACCTGCTTGCTCAATAAGCACCGTAACCTGACTGGATGAGGTATTGCCATTTCCATCATTAATCGTATAGGTAAAGGTATCTGTTTGGCCACAGCCACTGCCACTTGGCGTATAAACAACGTTATTATTTACAATCTGGGTTGTTCCATATTGACCATTAGCTACCGTTTGAATTGTTAAGGGATCACCTTCCGGATCATCATCATTCGACAAAACATCAATGGTTACCGGATTGGTAGAACATTGAATATTCGATTGATCTTCATAAGCTTGCGGTGCTGTATTTGATGATGTGGCTGTTACCACAACCGTCTCAGTCGCCGTTACTGTATGACCATTATTATCAGTAATGGTGTAATCAAATGTTTCCGTACCAACAAAGCTGGCATCTGGTGTATACACAATCTGACCGCCAGAGATTGTCGCTGTACCATGCGCCGGATTGTCAACCTGGGTAATTACCAGAGTATCGCTGTCCGGATCGCTATCATTCGCCAGGGTTGCCAGTGTTACTGCAATGCCTTGAGGTGTTGTTGCCGAATCATCAACGGCTACAGGTGGCTGATTGCCTGAAGCGGCAATATCTACTGTCACAGTAGCACTGGCTTCATTACCTTTTGAATCCACAATGGTGTAGCTAAAGCTATCCTGCTTTCCACAGGCGTTGGCTGCAGGTGTGTAAACAAGCTCTCCATTGACGATTTGTGTGGTTCCAAACTGTCCGTTTGTGGCACTTTTAAGGGTAAGCACATCGCCTTCCAGATCGGTGTCATTAGCAAGTACATCAATGCTGACTGGCGTTGTAGAACACTGAATGCTTTGCTGATCCTGTGTGGCAGTTGGTGCTGAGTTAATCACATTGGGTACGTTTAGCGTAACGGTTGATGTTAATTCTTTGCCATCTGGATCAGTGACCGTGTAGGTAAAGGTATCGGTGCCACTAAAGCCAGGGTTAGGTACGTAAACCAGACGATTACCCTCGATTGTTACATGGCCATTAGCTGGCTGCGTTACCCGAGCCAACATCAAACCACTGCTATCATTTGCCAGAACATCAAGCGTTGTGCGAGCTGCTGTAATCGTATAACGGTCGTCAGATGTGTTTTTGTCAACACGCGTTGAGTAAGTACTTACCGTTTTATTGTGACGAATAGAATTATGCAAGGCACGCTTTATCCACACAGGTGCGGTTTTTACTACTTCCGTATTCCAGACATATCGCGCTGGCGTAGCCGGTGTTGCTGGCACAGCCGGACGACCGGGTTGCGCTGGAATTGCCGGACGACCTGGCTGAACCAGTACATTGCGGTATTCAACAATTTTCTTTTTAACCGAGCGCTCAACAACGTACTCAATATCAACGCGACGATTTTTAAAGCCTGTATCTTTTGTTACATACTTTGGATGATTTTTACCCAAACCGCGTGCAATTAAGTGTCTGGGGTTGATACCCTTAGCGGCGAGATAATCCCTGACTTCTTTGGCGCGACGCTCTGACAACTTTTGGTCATAGCTTGCACTACCCAGGCCACACGTGTTACCCGTAATGCGAATTGCACCAATATAACCATGGCTGCGTATTTGTTGCGTGATTTTATCAAGATTCTGTATTGCCGATGGTGTCAGCCTGGATGAGTTCTTTTCAAAGAAGGTTTCATTTTCAAGCTTCATGGTATTTTTAACCAACTTATAACCCGGTCGCTTGATGGGACGGCGTTCATATTTTGCAGGTATAGCCGCCTGAGCAGGTCTACCAGCAATGGCGGGAATCGCTGGGCGACCCGGTGTTCCCGGAATTTCTACACGAACTTTTTTGGTACGATTAGCCGATTGGAAAACACCATTACCACCAAATTCATAATGATAACCAAGGCGTGCATTGTAATCGGTATCCGCAGCCTGGCTACCGCCGCGGGTTTTACTGCCTGAAACATCAAGGCTAATACTGTGCGGACTATCCTGAAAAAACTGCTCAACACCGGCCGATACACTTAACTGGCTGGGACGCGACTCGGCATCGTTATAGTCATTGGCGAATTCATAATCAAAACCACCACGAATACGGGTTAATGAATCTTCAATAAATTTACCGGCTTCAACACCAACACCATAATCATAGGCTTTAGTAACAATATCACCATTTTGGTCTTTTTTACCCAGACCTTTACTGACATGACCAGACCAGAATAGATCTTCTGTTTCCTGGCCATAACCCACTGTGGCTTTGGCATGACCCGCTTTATCACGATCATAAGCGCCGAAAATCTTATGGACAAGTGACTTGTCATCCGCGACCCATTGACGGTTCAGCTTGATGCCACCCCCTTTAGCGCCTTTAGTCACCGCATCTTTATCTTTTAACTGGTAACCTAACCACAGGTCGGCACTGGTTAAGGCTTGATCCGATTCATCAAGCACTTGACTCAAATCTGCCTGACCACGTGAGTTTTTATCAATACTGACACCAATACGGGTATTGCCGCCAACATAGCCTAACTTGCCGGATTGAACCATATTGTTTTTATCACCAGAAAACTGGACAGTTGGCCCGGCCAGCAATGGCATTGAAAACGTCGCAAGTACAGTAATTGAACAGAAAAGAGGAGCAGTTTTTAGGAAGCTGCGTCTTCCAGGAGGCTTTATCTTCATTATTATTTTACTTTATTGTTATAAGGGGTTTTTTTAATTATTAAAGCTTATTGTTATTAACTATTACAGTAGCTTATGAGAATTATAATGAATTCACAGAGGCTAGGTAAAGGTCACTTATCAGCTTGTTCAACGTTTCTGATAAGTGGTTATATTGTCTTATAGGGGTAACCTTATCAAGCAGGTGTCAAAAAGTCTTATAAGCAGTCTACAGGCTCTAGCCTGCGCCGTGTATCACATTGATAATGGGTGATACACGGCTGATCGGCATAAGAATAGCAATCTTAAAATATTTAGCTTGCCTTTCCTGCTTCAGTTGCCTCAGGCACTTCTATGAGCTTACCTGTTTTACAATCATAGATATAACCATAAATGGGAATATCACTGGGCACCATTGAGTTATTTCTTATGCGCTTCACATCGGCTAATACACTTTCATTTTGATCAGGAATGGTTAACCACTCAATAAACTTTCCGTCGGTTGTACCACCACCTTCGCAACAGTCATGCCAACCTGATTCATCTACACTAGCGGTTTTTAAACTGCCTGACAGTAAGTCGCCCATTATTTCATTGTTAAATGTTTCCATCCCACAATCTGTATGATGAATGACAAACCACTCTTTGGTACCTAATAATTTATACGAAATGACTAATGAGCGGATAGCATCATCGCTAGCTCTACCTCCAGCATTGCGGATAACATGTGCATCCCCTTCTGACAGGCCAGCATATTTTGCCGGATCTAAACGCGCATCCATACAGGTTAGTATTGCAAATTGCCTGCCGGGTGGCATCGGTAAATCACCCTTATCCCCAAACTCGCTAACATATTCTTGATTTGCATTTTCTACTTCATTAACTACATTACTCATACAACCTCCAAATTTTAAATTAATTATTATTAATACACTGCTTGCTACTTTAATCAGTGCGCAATAAGTATAGTCAAGCTTTTATACTATTGTGGCAGCGAGTGCTTAATGTTTAGTCCATACAAAAGCAGGTATATCCCTGCTACACTACGAAAACAAAATGAAATGAGATAGTTAAGATGTTTAAAACGAATGAATACTTTGATGGCAAAGTAAAGTCCATTGCCTTCCAGACAGCCTCCCTGCCCGCTACAGTTGGCGTTATGGCTCCAGGTGATTATGTGTTTAACACGGACGATAAAGAAAAAATGACAGTGATTAGTGGCGCTTTAACGGTTAAGTTGCCCGATTCCGAGCATAAACAGACCTTTTCTGCCGGTGAATCGTTCAATGTGCCT
>JALWMR010000227.1:2083-9318 GCA_027083815.1 Thiotrichaceae bacterium | reverse complement strand
CTGTTAATAACGCGCCCGACTGAAACAGCATCCCCATACGGCGGCGTGCCTTATATAAGTCTTCCCGGTTTAAACTGGGTATCTCTAAATCTTCAACTTTAATACTTCCACTATCTGGCTTAAGCTGCCCACCTATCAATCGTAATAGCGTGGTTTTTCCTGTGCCACTCGGCCCCATTATCGCGGTTATTTTACCGGCAGGAATTTGCATCGACATATTTGAAAATATTTCGCGCCTTCCCCTGGAGAAATGCAAATCCTGAATTGTTATAAAAGAGTCTGACACAGCAATGGTTTAACAGTTAGCCCTAAGAATATTAGCGGCTAATAATACGTTTCTTTAAGCATGATTGCTACTGTCATTCACCCCGGCACTAATATTTTCGCATCCAAAAAGTTACTTCCAGATGTCAATATCTTTTCCTGATTCCAGTATTTTCTTTGAGTACTCTTCTCCATAGGCAATAAAATTAGGGTATTCCTTATATTTTTTATTGGCAAAGAAACTCAACAGTTGCTGGAAGTGAAACGATTTAATCAAGCCGGTCAAGCGCTCTTTTTCCTCACCATTAACAAAAACCAACATGGCAGGGCGATAACTAATACCCAACTTTTTCAACCACTCCCCTGGTGTCGTTTCATCACCATCAGGGGTTATTATTTTCTTGTCAGATAAAGCATCCAGGCGAACAACGTTAAAGGCTTTCATTAAAGACCTGGTTTCGGCCAGATCAAGTATTTCCTTATGAAAACGATCACACTCATCACAGGTTTTATCTTCAAATAACACGGCTAAAGGCTTATCCGATTCAGACGCCTTCTCTAGATCGGTAATATCTTTAAAGCTTTCATGATCCCGTAGGGTATAAACAGAGTCGGTTAAATGCGCAAGACGATAGCTGGGGAAATCGGTTTTCTCGTAGGCTTTGTCCTTCACATAATTCAAAACCTGCCTAAATTCCCGGGGTGAGCGATAGCCATTAACCCGTGCAACCACCTTGTTTTTTTCATTCATAAATAACAAGGTCGGCGTGTATTTAACCTTTAGGGCTTGTGCAAGCTCGGATTCGGAGACTTCAGTATCTTCATCAAATGCAACTTCCCGGCTACCTTTTATATCAATATGAATACTGTCAAAGTTTTGTTGGATAAACTCTTTGTTACCCCCTTCTTTTTCAGAAGTCTTAAAATTGTCTTTAAGCATTTGAGCACAATAGGGGCAGCCCTTCAAATCAGCAAAAACCAACATATGTTTACCCGATTCTGCAGCTTCGGCAGCATCTTCTCTAAAGTCAAGAAAGCTATCTTTAAACCAGTCAGGTATAACAACATCGGCAATGCCTAACACTTTACCCATTTTTTGCGATTCATTTTTTGTTGTTTCCGCAGACACCTGCGAAGCTGTAACAAAGATAGAGATAACAACACATACCACAAAGACGTTTCTGTATTTTATTTTAACAAGCATTAAATTCCCTCTTTTTAATTAGTATCAGAAGCCCTTAAAGTCATTAATGGACTCCTTTAACTTTATTATAGATCAAAGTAACCCTATTGAACCCAGAGTATTTTGATAATAATCAAATATAGCCTACAATCCATGAAGAACAATTAAAATAATACATAGATCATATTTAATAATGAAGAGGAGATAAAAAATGAATGTCCATCAAGCCGAAGCGTTTCCACGCAAGCAACCGCGCAACCATGATAAGCGTAGTATCAACCGCAGCGAACGTTATCAAGGTATTGAGCAACGTGCAAAAAACATGGGGATAAAGCTAAATGATGAACGCATGGAGGCAATTGATTTTGTACTCGACTTCTATGAGCACTGTGAGGATTGTCGAAATGCCCGTCAGCTGATGAAGGTCATGGATCAGGAGTTTGCAGATAAGGGGGGTAAAAAATATTTGTATCGTTTATTCCCAAAAGGGCCACTTAGTCAAATACATGAATTAGCAGATTTGCCCGACCTAGGACACCAGACGGATCAGGGTTTTGGCACCAGTTACTAATAAGCTCACTAATTCGCAGGGTAGCGATAAGCCCCCGCCAGACGGTAATACTGGCTATTTATTATTGCTACCTTGGCGAAATGAGCAAAAATTACTTTGCAACGTAACTCAGGCTATCCCAAAAGATTGACAGGTTCGCCATAATTAATATCCCAATACTTGCTACAGTAAAAAGTACAGTAACTTCGTTCAATCGGAATACATTACTTTTGATCCGCTCCAGGCTGTTATATATCTTGTATATGGCAGAGTCTTCTTTGCTTTTAGTACTGAGAGCATAGGTCTTTTTATTTGAGCCTGTAAATCATTATGGAAATTTCCATAATGATCATACTACCCAATCTTGAAAAGTCCCAATAAAAGACCTATAATACCCATATTGAGACTTTATAGGTTGTTAATGGCTTACGCATCAAATATCGCAGATTCACTTTTTACCAAAACTCAACAGAAAGTACTGGGCTTGCTCTTTGCTAATCCTGATACTTCGTTCTACCTGAATGAGATTGTCAGGCTTGCTGATATGGGCAAGGGCACTATCAGGCGCGAGCTTGAAAGGATGACTTCTTCTGGCTTGTTAACACGTAAGCGTATTGGCAATCAAAACCATTATCAGGCGAACCCTGAGTCCCCTGTTTATAATGAGCTGGTTTCAATTTCTCGTAAGACTTTTGGACTTGCAGATATTATTCTTCAGGCAATGCAGCCTATGGCCAAGCTAATCCAGTCGGCATTCATTTATGGCTCAATTGCAAAAGGTGAAGATACTGCCAGGAGTGATATTGACCTTATGATTATTGGTGATGATGTTGCCTATACTGATTTGATGAATCTGTTAATACCGATAGAGAAAGAGTTACAACGTCCGATTAATCCAACTATTTATACGCTTGAAGATTTTAAAAATAAACTGAATGAAAAAAACAGCTTTATTACACGGGTTCTGGAACAGGAAAAAATCAATATTATAGGGGATGCCGATGCCCTTAGATAAACTGGACAACCTTGTCAAGATTGGTCAGTTAAAACATGAGCCACCTGACAAAAACGAATTTGACGGTATGCTTGCATCTGCTGAAATTCGATTAAATGATGCAAAAATTGATGGTTTATCCCAGGATAGTAAATTCACATTAGCTTACGGTGCTGCTCATGCTTTATCACTTGCAGCGATGCGCTGGCATGGTTATCGCTCTGAAAATCGTTACCTTGTTTTTCAATGCCTTGAACAGACATTGGGATTAGAAACACCAAAATGGCGCGTACTAGACCAGTGCCATAAAAGAAGAAATATCGCTGAATATGAAGGTCATTTAGAAATTGACCCCCAGTTGTTAAATGAGCTAATTGAAATTACCACAGAGCTCCTGGGGCTTGTTAAAGATTTGAATGACTTATAGTAAAAGCTCAGTAGCTAACCACTACTGAGCTTTTTCGCTTACTTGCTTTCTGGTAAAGTAATATTCAACTCCAGCACATCATAATCTTCTGCATTTTCTATTTTGACATTGACGTCATCTTCACTGACATGCACATACTTTCGAATGACCGTTAAAATCTCATCGCGCAATTTGGGCAAGTAGTCAGGCGTTTGTTTCGATTTATCCGCATGCTCATGTGCAATTAAAATCTGCAGGCGTTCTTTGGCAAGATTTGCTGTATTCTTTTTCTTTTCCTGTTTAAAGAAACTAAATAATCCCATTCTATTATTTTCCCCTTAGCCAAAAAGCTTGCTGAAAAAGCCTTTTTTCTCTTCAGTTACCTGCATAAAGCGCAAGGGCACATCTTCTCCTAAAAAGCGCCTGACCACATCCATATAAGCTTTTCCCGCCTCACTTTCATCATCCAGTATAACCGGGTTACCACTATTAGAAGCCTGCAAGACTGATTCAGATTCTGGAATAACACCAATCAGGGGAACTGATAAAATCTCTACAATATCATCCTTGCTCAACATATCACCACCCTCAACACGATTGGGTGAATAGCGTGTGATTAGCAAATGTTCCTTAACTGTGCGCCCCTCTTCTGCGGCTTTGGAACGACTTTGCAAAATACCCAAAATGCGATCCGAATCACGAACTGATGAAACTTCTGGGTTGGTGACCACAATCGCCTCGTCCGCAAAATAAAGTGCCATAAAGGCACCTTTTTCGATACCGGCGGGTGAATCACAGACAATATATTCAAAGCCTTCTTTCTTTAGCTCTTCAATAACACTTTCAACACCTTCTTTGGTCAGTGCATCTTTATCACGGGTCTGTGATGCAGGCAATATATAAAGATTATCAACACGTTTGTCTTTGATTAAGGCTTGTTTGAGGGTAGCTTCACCATTGATTACATTAACAAAATCGTAAACAACCCGGCGCTCGACCCCCATTATCAAATCAAGATTTCTAAGCCCCACATCAAAATCAATAACAGCAGTTTTGTGCCCCTGCGATGCCAGGCCCGATGCAAATGCAGCACTGGAAGTCGTTTTCCCCACGCCACCTTTACCAGAGGTAACCACAATTACTTTACTCAATTTTTATTTCTCCTTCCTAAAATTGTTTAGCCACCAGACAAGGAGCCTGTCCAAGAATAGAGAAGCTACTGCAAACCCCATGAAAACCATAATCTGAGTTTATTGAATTCGTTAAATAGCTACGGCTATTCGCCTCTTTCAATAAACTCACCTTACGATTTTCCTGTAATTTTCGCTACGCTTCCTATTCTCGGACAGACTCCTAGACCAGTGGTTCTATAATCAGTTTTTCACCTTCAAGACGAATCATTGCAGGCTTGCCCTTTAACTCTGTATCACTTTCATCCAGTAGTTGATAACGCCCCGCAATAGCAATCAGCTCGGCTTGCAAAGACTGACAAAAAATACGCGCTGATTCATTGCCGCGTGCGCCCGCCAGAACCCGCCCCCGAAGTGGCCCATAAACGTGAATAGAGCCATCTGCAACCACCTCTGACCCGGCACTGGTCGGCGCCAATATTGTCATATCGGCATTCGCCGCATAGATTTGTTGCCCGGAGCGTACTGGACGTTCAATTGTCATGGAAGACATTGTCTGTGGCGCTTTTATCTGTTGTGCATCATCCTGAGCTGATTGTTTGCTTTCGTTTCCATTCTCAACATCTGATGCTTGCTGAGAATCTTTAGCATCAGCTGTTGTATTCGTTGAAGCAGAAGAACTGGGCGCAGTACGCATAATCGCCCAACCACCTTGTGCAACGGTTTCATTTAAAGCTGCTGGCGCATTTCGCACCCCCACCGGGATAAAACCCGTTTGCAATAATGCAGCTTTCAGTGCGGCAAAATCCAGTGCGCTCGCATCCTCTTCCAGGGCTCCAGCCACCTGGGAACAATCCACAATCAACGGGCTTTGCATAAAAAACTGCGGCGCCTCATCATGCTTTTTCTGCAGCTCTGCTGCTATTGCTTCAATATCCAGGCCTTCCAGAAGGAGGACGTTGAGCATTGACATTTCACCCTTTAACATTATCTTTTTGTCTTTTATTTATCGTAACAATTCAGTTCGGTTCGTAACTGCCCAGATTGAGCTGAGTAGTTACATTTTATCTTGAAAAAAATACCGCCAATCAGTCGAGCATAATATACGAGATCAAACTTTTATTCATCGCCAAAATACTATTTTCAGGTACAATTGAGCGCTTACTATTCATCTAACTTTTTACTAAAGTGCTATAAATAACTGATGTCACTCACAACTCTTCACCCTATCTTCCCTGAAAAAAAAATACAACAAATACGTTGGGGGCAATTACACGGCAGCGCACAAGATTTACTCATTGCCAACACTGCCAAAGAATACAAAGGCTTAATCGTTTTAGTTACACCCGATAGCCATAGCGCTTATGAGGCCGAAGCCAATATTCGCTTCTTTTCCGGATTGGAAAATATCCATATTTTTCCCGATTGGGAAACACTACCCTATGATGTATTTTCACCTCATGAAGATTTAATTTCAGATCGTCTAAAAACACTTTATCAACTGAACAAAATGGAACAAGGCGTATTGATTGTTCCTGTCTCCACTCTGATGCAGCGTTTGCCACCTGTTGGCTATGTTCGAGCCAGCACCTTATTTATCAAGGCAGGCGACAAGCTTGACAGCACACAATTTCGCAATCAGCTTGAAGAGGCTGGCTACCGACACGTTTCGCAGGTAATGGAGCATGGTGAATACAGCACACGCGGCTCCTTAATTGACCTTTTCCCCATGGGTGACAGACAACCCTACCGTATTGACCTGTTTGATGATGAAATCGAATCAATACGCAGTTTTAATCCGGAAGATCAGCGCACCATTGAAAAAATCAGGAAAATAGAGCTATTACCCGCACATGAATTTCCTTTAAACCCGGAAGGCATCTCACGTTTCAGGGAAAATTACAGCACCGAAATAGGCGGCGAACTTTCCCGCAGTCAAATATATGACAATGTCAGCAATGGCAACCCACCAGCTGGAATTGAGTATTATCTTCCCTTGTTTTTTGACAGCACAGCAACCCTGTTTGATTACCTGCCTGAAAAAACGCTACTTATCAATAGCGATGGCACAAGTGCTGCTGCAGAGACCTTCAGTGATACGGTCAAGGAACGCTACGAACAACGCCGTCATGATATTGAGCGCCCCCTGCTAGCCCCCGAAAGATTATTTTTAAGCGCCGGGCAACTCACTGAAAATATTGAGCAACACCGACGTATTAACACGTTTCACTTCAAACACAAAGATGCACACAATTATCCAACCCATACACTTCCCTCTCTACTGATACAAGGACGATCTGAAACACCTTTAATTCTGTTTCAACAGTTTTTAATATCTTTTAGTCAATCCCCAGGACATATTCTTTTTACCGCAGAATCAGCCGGGCGGCGTGAAAACCTGTTATCCCTGCTGCGTGACAATGGCTATTCCACCAAAACATATGAAAACTGGCAGCAGTTTATTAGCCAGAATCAAGGCATTGAAAATACCGACAAACCCGAAATAGGTTTGCTCATCGCCCCCATGGAACAGGGCTTGTGGATCAAACAAGGTAGCGATGGCTCATCACTTGCGGTGATTCCAGAAGCAATGCTCTTTGGTCAACAGGTGCAGCAAAAACGTCGTCGTCAAAAACCGACCCGTGATGCCGACACGATTATTCGCAATCTGACCGATCTGAGCGAAGGTGATCCGGTAGTGCATGAAG
>JALWMR010000227.1:0-2073 GCA_027083815.1 Thiotrichaceae bacterium | reverse complement strand
GACAAGCTCTATGTACCCGTTGCCTCGCTGCATTTAATCAGCCGTTACACTGGCGTTAGCGCAGAACACGCGCCGCTACATACACTCGGCACAGAACATTGGGACAAGGTTCGCAAAAAGGCCGCACAAAAAGCGCACGATGTAGCAGCCGAACTGTTAGAGATTCACGCCCGTCGCGCTGCTCTAAAAGGCCATGCCTTTCCCTTTAATGAGCTGGAATATCATGCCTTTGCCGATACCTTTCCTTTTGAAGAAACACCCGATCAAGCCGCCGCAATCGGAACCGTTATTAAAGACATGATTTCCGAAAAGCCCATGGATCGCGTCACTTGTGGTGATGTTGGTTTTGGTAAAACAGAAGTCGCCATGCGCGCCGCCTTTGTCTCAGCCAATGCAGGAAAGCAGGTTGCTTTAATCGCGCCAACTACCTTATTGGTGCAGCAGCACGCTAAAAACTTTCAGGATCGTTTTGCCGACTGGCCCTTTAAAATAGCCTCCCTGTCACGTTTTAAAACACCCAAACAAACGCGTGAAACGGTTGCTGATCTTGCCGCCGGAAAAGTAGATATCGTGATTGGCACACATAAATTATTGCAAAAGGATATTCAATTTAAAGACCTGGGACTGGTGATTGTAGATGAGGAACATCGCTTTGGGGTACGCCATAAGGAGCAGTTAAAAAAACTGCGTGCCAATGTCGATATGCTCACCCTAACAGCAACCCCTATTCCGCGCACCCTCAATATGTCACTATCCGGCCTGCGTGACCTTTCCATTATCGCCACACCACCCACGCAGCGCCACTCTATCAAAACCTTCGTGACCGAATGGGACAAGGCATTGATACAGGAAGCCTGCGCCCGTGAATTGGCGCGCGGTGGACAGGTTTATTTCCTGCATAATGAAGTTAAAACCATTCAGAAAATGGCAGATGACTTGTCAGCCATTCTACCCGATACCAAAATCCGCTTTGCACACGGGCAAATGCCCGAGAAAGAGCTGGAAAGCATTATGCGTGACTTCTATCACCAACGTTTTCAGATTTTAGTCGCAACCACTATTATTGAAAGCGGCATCGACGTGCCAAATGCCAACACCATTATTATTAACCGCGCAGACAAACTGGGACTGGCACAACTGCACCAGATTCGTGGGCGCGTCGGGCGCTCCCATCACAAGGCTTACGCCTATTTAATTATTCCCAGCAAAAAAACCATCACAGGTGATGCTAAAAAACGCCTCGAAGCGATTGAGTCACTGGAAGATTTAGGCGTTGGCTTTACCCTGGCTTCCCACGACCTGGAGATTCGTGGCGCTGGCGAACTACTCGGTGATGACCAAAGCGGCCAGATTCAGGAAATCGGTTTTAGTATGTATAACGATCTACTGGAACGCGCTGTAAAAGCACTCAAGGCGGGCAAGCTACCGCAACTGGACGACCGCGAAACACGCACTACCGTTGATTTGGGCGTACCCGCCTTAATCCCCGATGATTATCTACCCGATGTTCACAACCGCCTGATTATGTATAAACGCATTGCCAGCGCCAAAGATGCCGAAGCCCTGCGAGAGCTTCGCGTTGAGATGATCGACCGCTTTGGCCTTCTCCCCGAAGCAGTAAACAACTTATTTGAGGTCACCCGCCTAAAGCAAATCGCCCAGAAAATGGGGATTATTAAACTGGATATGGGCGAAGAAGGCGGACGCATTCTGTTTAATGAAAAACCCAATATTGACCCAATGAAAATCATGGGCATCGTACAAAAACGCCCCTGGGAATTTAAAATTAAAGGGCAAGATAAGCTGTATTTCGAATATGAAGCCATGGAAACACTCGAACAACGTGTGCAATGGATAAAACGCTTGTTTAAAGAGATAGAAGCAGTGGAATAGGCAAATTTTGGAACATAAAACAGATATTTATACGAAAAAAAAGAACATTTAGAAGTTTATTATAGGTATTTTTGCTTCAATAAGTGGTTAAAAAGTACACCCCCCCACTTTTTATGACTTTTCTTCGGCTGCGCCTCACCCTTCGGGTCAGCAGTGCTGTTGTCTCGCTTTGCTCGGCTC
>JALWMR010000226.1:1608-9326 GCA_027083815.1 Thiotrichaceae bacterium | reverse complement strand
AGTCAGGGCCACCTAACCAACCACTCAAAAACAAAAATAGTTTTTCTCGAGAAACACGCAGTGTTTTTGCATGCATGTTTCGTATTTCAGACACTTCTTTCTTCTCATCCATCAAATCATAAAAACGGTCAACCAGCTTTTTTACCGCCTTTTCACCCCCAATTTGCTCATAGGGTGTTAGTCGTACTTTAGCGTCCATATTAGAAGATCCTTATATATTGATGAATAAAGGTATGAATTAGGCAAGCTTGCCAGTATAATCCGCGCCCAACTTATATCGCACTGTGATATATCAATTTCTGTTTATCCATAACACTATGGGTAAAACAGAATATAACAAGCAAAACTGAGTACAAAATCGTGATAGAAAATTTAAGAAATATTGCCATCATCGCCCACGTTGACCACGGCAAAACAACCCTGGTAGACAAGCTACTAGAACAGTCCGGCACTTTAGGTGAGCGTGCCAATGTATCCGAGCGGATGATGGACTCCAACGAGCTGGAGCAAGAACGTGGTATCACGATTTTAGCCAAGAATACCGCTATTACCTGGAATGACTACCGCATTAATATCGTAGACACACCGGGTCACGCCGACTTTGGTGGCGAGGTAGAACGTGTATTGTCCATGGTTGATTCGGTTTTGTTGCTGGTAGATGCCGTTGATGGCCCCATGCCACAAACACGCTTTGTTACCTCAAAAGCATTTGCCATGGGTTTCAAACCTATTGTTGTTATCAATAAAATTGACCGTCCCGGCGCTCGACCTGACTGGGCACTGGACCAAACGTTTGATCTTTTTGATCGCCTCGGTGCCAGTGACGAACAACTTGATTTTCCCGTTGTATACGCATCGGCCATTAATGGCTATGCCGGTTTGGAAAATACCGTATCTGATGGCGATATGACCCCCTTATTCCAAACAATTATTGATAGTGTAAATCACCCTGATGTTGACCCTGATGCACCTTTTCAGATGCAAGTCAGTCAGCTTGACTACAACTCGTATACAGGCTTGATTGGAATTGGCCGGATCAAAAAAGGTAAAATCAGGCGTAATTCGGCGGTTAAAGTCATAGATGATAATGGCAAAGTTCGCAATGGTCGTATTTTACAGCCAATGGGTTTTCATGGTCTTGAACGTATTGAAATTGACGAAGCACAGGCTGGCGATATTATCTGTTTTACCGGCATGGATGAGTTACATATTTCAGATACCTTATGTGATCCTGAGCATGTTGAAGCCTTACCGCCGATGACTGTTGATGAGCCAACCGTTAGCATGACCTTTCAGGTTAACAACTCACCGTTTGCCGGCAAAGAAGGCAAATACGTTACCTCACGCAACATTCAAGAGCGCCTTGAAGAAGAGCTATTACACAATGTTGCCTTGCGTGTTGAACAGGGAGATGACCCAGACAAGTTTAAAGTATCTGGTCGCGGTGAACTGCATTTGGGAATTTTAATTGAAAATATGCGCCGCGAAGGTTTTGAACTTGCCGTATCCCGTCCTGAAGTGGTGATTCGTGGCGAAGGTGACAACCGGGAAGAGCCTTATGAAAACCTGACCATTGATGTTGAAGAAGAGCATCAAGGCAACATTATGGAAAAAATGGGTGAGCGCAAAGGTCAGCTACAAAACATGGAACCAGACGGAAAAGGGCGTGTAAGACTGGAATATATTATTCCTTCTCGTGGGCTCATTGGATTCCAAACTGAGTTTATGACCATGACATCAGGTACTGGGTTAATTTATCACTCATTCGATCACTACGGGCCAGAGATAAAAGAACAAATCGGTCAGCGTAGCAATGGCGTACTCATCTCAAACGGAACGGGTAAGGCACTTGCCTTTGCAATCTTTAACTTGCAAGAGCGTGGCAAAATGTTTATTGAACATGGCCAGGAAATATACGAAGGTATGGTCGTCGGTATCCACAGTCGCGATAATGATCTGGTTGTGAATCCGCTTAAAGCTAAGCAATTAACCAATATTCGTGCTGCTGGAACGGATGAGAACCTGATTTTAACCAAGCCCATTAAATTCACACTAGAACAGGCACTTGAGTTTATAGATGATGACGAGTTAGTAGAGATCACCCCCCAAAGTATTCGCATACGCAAAAAAGTTCTACTAGAAAGTGATCGGAAAAAGGCTTCTCGCCAAACAAAAGGTAGTTAACAACACCTTTTATAGCCGAACCCACAAGTCTAAACAGAAAAAAGCCCTGC
Organism: Thiotrichaceae bacterium; assembly: GCA_027083815.1. Lineage (GTDB taxonomy): Bacteria > Pseudomonadota > Gammaproteobacteria > Thiotrichales > Thiotrichaceae > Cocleimonas. The sequence continues at coordinate 7,092 of JALWMR010000226.1, read as the reverse complement.
TCTTTATCAGAACAGGGCTTTTTTATATGCTAAAACACCTTATTTAGATGAAAACAAGAGTAGAAAGTACACCCCCCCACTTTTTGGCGTTTTTCTCTGAAAGTTTAAGCTTATAACTTATAGAGACCTTTGCACAAGAGGATGGCGAGAGAGAAATTAGCGCAATTTTTATCCGTCATATCTTTTGTGCAGAGGTCTCTTATAAATAGCCGGTTAAAAAGCCAAGACCCACCAGCGAAATAACACCACCCAAGCCACGCACCAGCTTCTCTCCGAGTGACCAGCGTGATAGTTCGCCAAAGGCAATACCTGCCAGATGCAATAAGCCAGTGCTAATAACAAAGCCAATACTAAATATAAGTGGGTTGGTTGCGTTGGGCAACTCAACACCATGTGCATAGCCATGAAAAATAGCAAAGAAACCAACAATAACAGCCGCCACCCAAAGTGGTGGTTTAATAGCGAAAGCGACCATTATTCCCAATACAATACCTGAAAGTGCAATACCAATTTCGGTTCCCGGAATAGGAATACCCAGCACGCCAAGGGCACCACCAAACGCCATTACCATTGGAAAAATGACAGGCAACAACCAGATGGCTGGTCTACCCAGGAACACACCCCATAAGCCCACCGCGACCATCGCAACAATATGATCCAGACCCATGAGTGGATGCAAAAAACCACTTATTAAACCACCTTTTAATGTTTCTGCATCAGCATGTGCAAAAACTACTGAAACCAGTAGCATTGAGCATAAAACTCCCAGCAGCGAAGTTTTTATAAATTTCATTTTCTATTTCCTATTTCAAACATGAATGAAACCAAGATCTTTTAAGCCAGTCAGAATATGAGTAAATTTTATTACAGTCAAGCAATCCCTATTAGGATAAACTAGGCCAATGATCTTACTTAGCATTTTCTCCTTTATCCAGACCTGGTTTACTCAGGGCTTTCTTCACCCTGTTTTAACGCCATCACACATTATTTTAATAATAGGTTTAGCCTTGCTCACCGGGCAAGCTGGTGCAATCATTAAAGATAGCTTAATACTCGCTTTTGCCGTCATCATTGGTATGGTCGCCAATCATTACGTCTCTCTCCCAGGGGATTTTGAACTAATCCTGTTAATCGGTGCTCTAATTGTCGGTTTTATCGTTATTTTAAAGCTTAAAAATTCTCAACTACTGTCTTATTTGCTGGTTGCTGTAGGTGGGTTGTTATTGGGATATGACTCAAGCCCGGTAGTAATTCCCGGCCTTGGTTCAAACAGTATTTATAACTGGTTAGGCGGTGCAGTCACAAGCATCATCGGATTGGCTTTGCTTGTTGCCATTATGGCTAGCTTGCTAAACAAGTTTTGGGAAGGCGTGCTTGTCAGGGTTATTGGCTCATGGATAGTGGCCAGTGCCTTGCTAACACTCACATTCAAATTAGTAGAGACCTTTGCATGAGAGTATGGCGAGAGAAAAATTAGCGTAATTTACCTGATTTTTTGTAGATTTGAGGGTAATAGCAAGGCTATTGACCGAAAATATACGAAAAAACAGGGGAATTTATTCGGCAAACAACGCCTCACCCTAACGGGTCAGCTAAAGCTGTTGTCTCGCTTTGCTCGGCTAAGCAATTTTTATCCGTCATATCTTTCGTGCAAAGGTCTCTAACAACATTAAAAGGATAGGTTTTATGAAAGGAAGTAAACAAAAAACGTTTTTTATAGCAATTACAACACTATTACTGTCATTTCTGGTACAACCTGCTTTTGCTCATTTTCACTATGAACTGCCCGTTAAAAGCACCCTGATAAGTAATAACAATCAAAAGCTTAGTGCCATACAAATTAGCTGGACGTATGATGAAGAAGTCAGCGACTTAATGCTTAAAGACCAAAAAAACATAAAAAAACTTGGTAAAAAACTTATCAATGACCTGGGAAAGATACAATACTTCACAGCATTAAAGTTAGACGGAAAGCCCATTGAAACGGGTAGAGTAAAACAATTTAACCTTGAAGAAATCAAGCATAAAGATTATAGCAATTTAAAACTTACTTTCACCCTGCCTGTTACATCGGCTGCCACGCTAAAAGGCAATCATGTGCTAACTGTTAACCATGAAGACCCTGCCGCATCCGCTATTCTTTATTATGACAAACCGCAAGATTTACGCGTAAATGGCCCGTTACAAAACAAATGCAAAACCATTATTGTTGAAAAGAAAAAATTCGAAGAAGGCGAATCACCACAAGATGTCAAAGTAGTCTGTAAAGCCTAATATTTTACACTATGAAAAACTATCAACCTCTTAAAGTTCTTCTATTAGCACTCTTTTTCTTATTAAGTGCTTGCGGTGGAGGGTCAGCTCAACTAAATGCCAATAGCAAGAACCAAACCACATCGGGAGAGCTGCTAAAATCAAGCTTGCTTGCCACCAAGTCTGCCAGCTTTTTATCACCCTATTCAGTTGATGCTTATAAAATTATTTACACCACTAAAGATACCAGGGGTAAACTTATACGTACCTCTGGCCTGTTAAGCATTCCCAGAAAAGATGTCATCGAAAAAAGCCCTTTGCTTAGTTACCAGCATGGCACCATTTTCCTGAATCGCCAGGCACCGTCAATTAGCAGCACCTCAATTAATGCCATTATGCAGCTTGCTGGTATTGGCTATATTGTCAGTGCGCCTGATTATATTGGCTATGGCGAATCTGCCAATCAGATGCATCCCTATATTCATGCCAAAAGTTTGGCTAGTGCCTCCATTGATATGCTCAGGGCGAGTAAGGCTTTTCTTAAATCAAAAAATATACGATTCAACCAGCAACTTTTTCTTGCGGGTTATTCTGAAGGCGGCTATGCCACCCTTGCCATGCAAAAACAGTTACAGGAACATTTTACCAGCGAGTTTAGCGTCACCGCATCTGCCCCCGGCGCCGGGCCATTTGATCTGCTAGAAACTGCAAAAGTATTGGCCAATCGGTCTATTAACCCAAAACCTGCTTATATGAGTTTTCTTATCAAGACTTATGACAGCGTCTACGCACTCAACCAGATAAACAACATTTACCAGGCGCCTTATGTTAAAGCGATTAATTCTGTCTTTGATGGCAAGCATTCAGCATCTGATATTAATAGTCGCCTAAGCCATACAACGTCCGACTTATTTAAGCCCAACTTTTTAGCCGCTTTACAAGGCAATGGAAAACATCCCTTAAAATCCAGGTTAGCGCTCAACTCTATCTACAACTGGAAGCCACTCGCACCAACTCGTTTATATCATGGCCCAAGGGATGAAGTAGTTCCCTACATTAATGCTCAAAAAACACTTGATGCAATGCGAAACAAAGGTGCTGAGCATGTCTCTTTAAACGATTGCCCACTAAATACACATGTACAATGTGCTGTACCTTATATTATTGATACCATTGGATTCTTCAGCCGCTATGCCAACGATTTATAAAGATAGACTACTACTCAGCCTGACCTTATTCAGTAGCCTGCTGTTAGGTGCCTGCTCGACTAATAAAACAAATTCGCTACATAGCGCGACCTCCTCATCGCCAAATAATATTGTCGCTGTTAATCTCAAAACACTGCAATCTGTTGATTCCATCGCCAGGCAATTAACGGCTGCCAAGCACCGCGCCGTTTTTGTGGGTGAAAGCCATACCAACTATAGCGACCACCTCAATCAACTTGCCGTTATTAAAGCATTGCACAAACGCTGGGGTAAGCACACCAGCATTGGGCTGGAAATGGTTCAACAGCCTTATCAATCTTATCTTGATGAATATATTGCAGGTCGAATTGACGAGAAGGCTATGCTACGCGGCATTCAATGGTATAACCGCTGGAAATATGATTTTCGCCTTTATCGCCCCATTTTCAGGTATGCCAAAGCCAATAAAATACCGATGGTTTCTCTTAATATTCCCAGAGAACTAACCAAACGCATTACAAAAGTAGGCATAGCAGGGTTAAACCCGCAACAGCGCCAGCAGTTACCCGCCACAATTGATCGTTCAAACTCGCAATACCGAAATCGTATAAAGTCGGTCTTTGGGCGCCACGCCACAACCAGCAGTAAAGGCTTTAATAAATTTCTTGATGCTCAATTGGGTTGGGATGAAGGTATGGCCTTTGCCGCTGCAAAATACCTTAAACAGCACCCGGAAAAAAGCATGGTTATTCTGGCTGGAAGTGGGCACGTAACTCATTATGAGGGCATTCCATCACGATTAGACAGATTGGCAGGTATTAAATCGGCCGTAATTTTAAATGAAATTAGTGGCAATAATCTTGCACAATCGGGTGATTATTTATTATTTAGTCCTGCTAAAAAGCTTCCTCCAGTGGGTCGTTTTGGTATTGGCATGAAAGACACGCCTGCAAACAAGGGCGTACTTGTCACGTTAGTCACCCGACACGGAGCAGCCCGAAAAGCAGGCATAAAAAAGGGGGATATTATTACCGCACTCAATCATCACCCCATAAGAGACACGCTTGATCTGCGTATATTTGCCGAAACAAGCAAACCGGGGGATAAAATCACGGTAACAATAAGAAGAAAACATCAAAAACTTGATTTAAATGCCACTTTGCAGGGAAAACCACCGGCAATGGGCTTATTTCGGCATAAAAGATAAGTTAAAAAGTACACCCCCCCACTTTTTTGCCATTTTGTCCATAAAGCATTGCTAAATTCAAGATTTAACAGCAGGAGGCATTTTTTCGATCTCTGATTCTATCCAGCTTTTAACCTTTTCATTAATGGTGGCAACATCCAAACCCTTTACACTAAAGGGTTTGCCAATACTGACTGAAATAGTTCCCGGATATTTGATATAACTGTGACGCGGCCAGCATTCACCCGCATTGTGTGCCAGCGGATAAACCGGGTAGCCATTTCCATCATCTGATTTACGTGCGCAATATTCTGCTAAAATAGCGCCACCCAGTTTATAGCGTTCGCTGTGACCCGGCTTTACGCGGGTACCTTCGGGGAAAATACATACCCAGTTACCTTCATCAAGCCGTTGTTTTCCGTTAGTTTTAACTTGATCAACCGCTGAACTACCCGCATTGCGATCTATTGCAATAGGTTTAACCCTTGAAAGCGCCCAGCCAAAAAAAGGTATTCTAAAAAGCTCTTTTTTAAGTACCCATGAAATAGGTGGAAAAATAGAGGGTATCAACAAAGTCTCCCAGGTCGACTGGTGATTTGCCAAAATAATGCCATTATTTTCGGGGTCGATATTTTCCAAACCTTTAATTTTATAATCCACACCACAGCTTAGTTTAAGCCACCAAATATTAAAACTGGTCCACGGTACCAGTATTTTATAGCAGGTTTCGGGTGGTAAAAAATAAATAAAGGGCGTAACTAAACCAACCAAAACAGTACTTAAGGCAAAACCAACCCAGAATAAAGTGGCCCGAATAATGAGTATTATTTTTTTCATGGCTTGCTTCCTTTTATAACA
>JALWMR010000226.1:0-1598 GCA_027083815.1 Thiotrichaceae bacterium | reverse complement strand
ATAACATGCCAAGCAATCAAATCTTGGCCTGTTTCATTAAGCTTAGAATCATTTGCAGCGCTTTGCCCCGATGACTGATAGCATTTTTTTCATCGGGCGATAGTTCAGCTGAACTGGTTCCATGGCCTGGCACAAAGAACAGCGGGTCATAACCAAAGCCATTTGCGCCAGATAATTCGTGCATAATTTTGCCTTCCCAGCTTGCATCGGCAATTAGTGGCGATGGATCTTCAGCATGGCGCATATACACAATGCAGCAGCGAAAGCGTGCCGTACGCTTATCATCTGGCACATCTTTCATTTCTTCGAGCAGTTTTTGATTATTGGCATCATCACCTTTGCCAGAATAGCGCGCCGAGTAAATCCCGGGGCGACCATTCAAGGCATCTACCTCAATGCCCGAATCATCCGCCAGTGCGGGCAAGCCAGATTGCTGCGCCGCATTACGCGCCTTGATAATAGCATTTTCAACAAAGGTTAAGCCTGTTTCAGGCACATCGACAACATCATAATCAGACTGCGGTGCTATCTCAAAGCCAGCACTACCAAGAATACGGTAAAATTCTCGTAACTTGCCCTGATTACCACTTGCCAAAATCACTTTCTTTGTCATTATTCGCCTCGTTGCCATGCTAATACATCATGCTAGTACATCATCCTGAACAGCAATAATTTCATTAATTCCCTTTTCAGCCAGATCAAGCATGGCGTCCATTTCTTCACGGCTATAAGCATGTCCTTCCGCCGTGCCCTGCACCTCAATGAAATGACCGGCATTATTCATCACCACATTCATATCTGTTTCGGCATTCGAATCTTCTGCATAATCCAGATCAAGCACCGGCTCCCCTTTATAAATACCCACCGAGATAGAGGCAAGCTGCCCGATTAAGGGATCTTTCTTTATTTTTTTAGAATCCAGTAAGGTCTGAACGGCATCACAAAGCGCCACATAGCCACCGCTAATAGATGCCGTGCGTGTGCCGCCATCTGCCTGAATAACATCACAATCAACAATGATTTGGCGCTCACCCAAAGCTTCCAGATTGACCACCGCTCGCAATGAACGACCAATTAAACGCTGAATCTCCTGAGTACGCCCGCCTTGCTTGCCGCGAGCCGCTTCACGCCCCATGCGAGAATTTGTCGAACGTGGCAGCATACCGTATTCAGCCGTCACCCAACCCTTGCCTTGGCCGCGTAACCAGGGCGGCGTGCGCTCATCCACCGTTGCGGTGCACAACACCTTGGTATTGCCAAACTCAACCAATACCGAACCCTCGGCATGCATGGTGTAATTACGGGTAAACTTAACTTGGCGCATTTCATTTGTAGCGCGACCGCTGGGTCTCATAGACATCTCTCAATAATGATAAACAAAGTGCGGATTATACGGCTTATATTAGTTTTAAAAAGTACACCCCCCTATCTTTTTGCCTTTTTCTCCTGTTGATTGAAATCAATTAATGCTCTTAAGGAGACATTGATCAAGTCCAATAAATTCTGGCAACGCCAAATTTCCAGAATCAAGGCATGTGAGCTTAGAATGAACGCCTGTGGCATGGTGCAACGAGCCTTGTAAGCGAACATAACGCAGA
>JALWMR010000225.1 GCA_027083815.1 Thiotrichaceae bacterium | reverse complement strand
AGAAAACTTCTGACTATATTGAATTCCATGTTGAAAAATAATACTCGATGGGATCCAAATTATGCTGAATAATATTGACTTTGAACACAGTTACTGCGGGTCAGCTAAAGCTGTTGTCTCGCCTGCGGCTCGGCTCATCCGCCCTTGGGTAGCTGTCGCTTTCGTTCCAACATTATCTCACTTTGTTTGGCTTACCTTTCTTCATTTATGACTATTTTTTAGTACTTTAACTTTATAGACTAGTATTTTTTCAACTTTCTTCCTCAAGGAATACTTTAACAGGTTTTTCAGGGCTTAATTCTCTCTCTTCAACCAGCCACTGAATGGCTTTAGGGTAAATGATATGTTCAATTTTATGAACACGCTCTGCCAGTGTTTCTTCTGTATCGTTTACTTTAACAGGTACAACACCTTGAAGTATGACAGTGCCGGCATCAAGCTCCGGAATTACAAAATGAACACTGGCGCCGTGTTCTTGTTGTTTATCCTCAAGCGCCCGTTTATGGGTATGTAAGCCCTTATACCTGGGTAGAAGAGAAGGGTGTATATTTATCAGCCTGTTAGAGAATTGCTCAACAAAGGAGTCGCTTAAAATACGCATAAATCCCGCAAGAACAACCAAATTGGGATTGTAGCTATCAACGATTTGAGCAAGAGACTGATCGAACGCTTCACGGTCGGCGAATTGGGTATGATCCAGTACAACGGTTGGAATATTAGCCTGTTGTGCACGTTTAAGCCCATAGGCATCGGGTCGGTTACTGATAACAGCACTGATTTCTGCGTTTATCGCGCCAGTTTCGATCTGCTCAATTATTTTTTGTAGATTAGAGCCGTTACCCGAGATTAATACAACGAGTTTGAACATGTTGATTATCTACTTTGCCTTATTGATATTCAATATAAGGCTCGCGTTGCTTCGAGCTTTCTATGCGGCCAATCACATAATTATCAATATTCATGTCGTTAAATGTTGCGGAGACGGCATCAATATCAGACTCATCAATAACAACGACCATACCGATCCCGCAGTTGAATGTGCGCAGCATTTCCTGATCTTCAATATTCCCTTCTTTTTGTAACCATTCAAAAACAGGGTTACAAGTCCAGCTATTTAATTTTATAAGGCCTTTGCTATTGTCCGGCATAACGCGGGGTAGATTTTCAGTCAAGCCTCCACCAGTGATATGTGCAATCGCGTGGATGGGGTGTTTGCTTAATGCTTTAAGTATTGGCTTAACATACAGTTTGGTCGGGGCTAATAAGGCTTTACCCAGGCTTGTGCTATTGAATGAATCATCTAATGAGGCGCCACTAACTTCAATCACTTTGCGTATGAGTGAATAGCCATTTGAATGAGGCCCGCTGGAGGCAAGCCCTAACAGTACTTGCCCTGGCTTTACATTTTTGGGGTCAAGTATCTTTGATTTCTCAACCACGCCAACGCTGAAACCTGCTAAATCAAAGTCTCCCTGAGCATACATGCCGGGCATCTCGGCAGTTTCACCACCTATCAAGGCGCAGCCGGATTCTACACAACCATCGGCTATGCCTTTAATAACATCTTCAGCAATATTATTATCCAGCTTGGCCGTTGCATAATAATCAAGAAAGAAGAGTGGTTCTGCGCCGGTAACAATAATGTCATTAACACACATGGCGACCAGGTCAATACCGATGGTGTCATAAATATTGGCGTCTATGGCGAGCTTTAGCTTGGTGCCAACGCCATCCGTTCCAGAGACTAAAATGGGTTCTTTATACCCTTGCGGTAAAGCCATCAGTCCACCGAAACCACCAAGTCCTCCCATGACTTCGGGGCGCAATGTGCGTTTGGTATGTGGCTTTATGCGATCAATTAAGGCATTTCCAGTATCAATATCGACACCAGAGTCACGATAGGTCAGGGGCGTTTTATTTGACATGTAATCAGACAGGGGTATTTTAAAGTGCGGATTCTAACACTGATTTGTTATTGATTCACCCAATCAGGGCAACTATTGGGAACTAATGAAGCTGTAACCTGGCAAGCTCTTCAAGAATGGAATTGACAAGACTTTCTCCCTGCGCGCCCATGCCCTTGCACAGCACATCCGGATTACGTTCACCATCAATCATTTTCTTTATGATTGCTGATAGCAAGGTCATATCACCACCCGCCAGACTCATTTGCTCAGCCATGTGAGAGAGTAGGGTAAGAGCCTGTGTGTTGCCTGAGCTGGCCTGGTGAATCATATGTGCGATTCCCGGCGCTGCCATGGTCGGGTTTGCTTTTGCCTGGGAGGGATCTGGTAAGGTGCTCGGGTCTTGCAGACCTCTTAAAATAGCCTTGATAATGATTTCATCTTCTTCATCAAGGTCTTTTAGAAGCGCATCAGAACGCTCGCCGTCCATGATTTTATAAATGCGAAGTACCAGGTTTTGCCAACCATTATCGGCACTTGCCTTTAGTACTTGACTCAGTTGTGGACGAAGTTGAGGATCATGGGATGCGTGTACCACCATATTAATCAGGCTGGCATGTACATCAAGTATTTGTTGTTGCTTATCGGGTAAGGAGCTCATTACCTAAGTCTAACAAATTATTGCCTTATAGAGAGACTTTCTTGTCTGACTTTATATGAGGGAATGGCGCTTTAATTTAGAGCGCAAAGTAGCACGGTTAATGCCTAAAAAAGAGGCGGTGCGTGATTGATTGCCATCTGTATACTCCATCAGCACTTCAAGCAAGGGGCGTTCTACTTCATCCATGACCTGTCGATAGAGATAGGTTGCATCCTGATCGCCAAGTAGTTGTAGGTATTCTTTGACCGTTGTTTTGGTTGTTTCAGCCAGTGAATGACCATTGGGTGTCGTTATGGGTAGTGTTTTCATAGGGTGGTTCATGCCTTTAACCTAATCCTTTAATAATTTGTTTAGTCCAATTCCCTGGTCATTAATAACTTACGCAGATGCTTTTCAAGTACCGATAATTGCTCGTCGGGCTGTGAGATAGTAAATATTTCCTTTTTAAGCAACTGAAGCAATGTTTGTTTCTGACCTATCAGCCTAAATAAATACCAGCCGATGTGCTTGCGTGCAATCCGAACTCCCTGATCTGTTCCATAGTGGCGATGAATGGCATCTATATGCCATAAAAGTGTTTCAATCTTCTCATTAGGATCAATAGTCTGCGGTGACAAGCCGGTTTCTAAATTATCATTTATTTGTTTAAAAATCCATGGTTGGCCCTGCGTGATGCGACCAAGCATCAGGGCATCAGCAGACGTGTAATCCAGTATAAATTGTGCATCAGCTGCGTTACAGACATCACCATTGGCAATAACTGGAATGCTGATAGAGTGTTTAATTTGGCGAATCGTTTCATATTCGGCATAGCCAGTATAGGCCTGATTGCGGGTTCGACCGTGAATAGCCAGGCTGGTGATACCACTCTCTTCTGCTATTTTTGCAATCTCTAAGGCATTGCGTTGATTTTGCGCCCAGCCACTGCGTATTTTTAGTGTTACCGGTATTTGTACAGCTGCAACAACGGCGCTTAGTATTTCCTGTACCCGTTTAGTATCACGCATCAATGCTGATCCTGCCGCCTTGTTGCACACTTTTTTGGCGGGGCAGCCCATATTAATATCAATAATATTTGCACCATTTGTTTCATTTAAGCGGGCAGCTTTTGCCATAACGTCAGCTTCAGTGCCGACCAGCTGAGTGGCGCGCGGTTCGGGTTCATCCAGGTTAATAGCACGTTGTTGCGTTTTACGACTTTTTTGTAGCGTTGAATCGCTGCTTAGCATTTCGGAAACGGTATGTGCCGCGCCATAGTGTCGACATATTTGTCGATAGGGTAGATCGGTGATACCTGCCATGGGTGCCAGAAATAGCTTTCCTGAAAATGTATAGGTTCCGATTTTGATAGACATTTATTGTTAAAACTGGCTACAGGGAGAAAAGGGTAAAAAAGTGGGGGGGTGTACTTTTAAACCTTTGTTTTAAGATTCCTGACTTGTTGGAATATCCGGTTTGCCCCAAACAGGTGTTAATTGATGCTCAATTTCAAGGTGGTCAAGCAGTCTGGCGACAATGAAATCAATAATATCCTCTATGGTTTGCGGTTTATGATAAAACCCTGGGTTGGCGGGCATTATAATGACGCCCATACGCGAAAGTTTGAGCATATTCTCCAGATGAACGTCAGAAAAAGGAGTTTCACGAACCACCAGGATCAGTTTCTTGCGCTCTTTGATGGCAACATCGGCGGCGCGTTCCATTAAGTTACGACTACTGCCAACTGCTATGGATGATAAGGTTCCGGTAGTACAGGGGCAAACCACGGTAGCATCGGAAACACCTGAACCACTGGCTATGGGTGCTATCCATTGCTCACGTTCGTAAACTTTGATTTGATTTGGTTTTGCTGCATATTGTCGAGAGAAAAAAGCTTCCATTTCAGAAGCACGACTTGGTATTTTCAGATCTGTTTCGGTATTAATCACAATCTGCCCGGGTTTTGAGATTAACAGGCGTATATGAATATCTGCCCTGACCAGTTCTTGCAGCAGACGCAAGCCATATTGGGCACCTGATGCGCCTGTCATAATCAATGTTAGCGTTTTGGGCTTAATGAGCATTACCTTTTTCTTTGAGACCCTTTATGAGCTTGTCGTGTATTCCGGCGAAGCCACCATTACTCATAACCAGTATTTGATCCGATGATTGCGCCTTGCTGGCCACATTATTGACCAGCGCATTAATATCCTGATGGATACTTGCCTTATCTCCCAGCGTGTTTAGGACATCGTGTAAATCCCAGTCAAGATCAGGCGATTGATACAGGATAACCTGATCGGCAAGCTGTAAAGCGCTAGCCAGGGCATCTTTATGCACGCCTAAACGCATGGTATTGGAGCGAGGTTCTAATATGGCAATAATTTTTTGATTGCCTACATTTTTGCGCAGGCCTTTTAAGGTCGTTTCAATGGCGGTTGGGTGATGTGCAAAATCATCATAGACGCGTACTCCATCAACTTCGCCACGTAACTCCATGCGACGTTTGATACCCTTGAATGTGGATAGGGCCGCTATGGCGTGTTTTACAGGCACACCGGCATGACGCGCCGCGCTGATAGCCGCCAGGGCATTACTGACATTATGCTGACCTAGTAAAGCCCAATGAACTGTGCCTTGCAATTCACCATCAAAATAAACCTCAAACTTGCTGCCATCCGCTTCCAGGTAATCGCATTGCCAACCGCTTGAAGATTGATTGTTGTTGCTACTTTTACCACTAAAATATTCTACCGGTGTCCAGCAACCACGATCCAGTACATCCTGCAAATCTTGTTCATCCGCGTTGGTCACTGCCAAACCTTCTTCGGGAAGCATTCGCATTAAATGATGAAACTGAATTTTAATCGCTTCAAGATCAGGAAAAATATCGGCGTGGTCGTATTCCAGATTATTCAAAATAAGGGTGCGCGGATGGTAATGCACAAATTTGGAGCGTTTATCAAAAAAAGCGGTGTCATATTCATCTGCTTCGACAACGAAAAAAGGTGAGTCACCCAGGCGGGCGGATACGCCAAAGTTTTGTGGTATGCCGCCAATTAAAAAGCCCGGATTCAAACCGGCATATTCCAGAATCCATGCCAATATGCTAGCCGTTGTGGTTTTGCCATGCGTGCCTGAAACGGCCAGAACCCAGCGATCTTTCAAGATATTTTCATAGAGCCACTGCGGCCCTGAGGTATAGGAAAGGCTCTTGTTTAGCATGCTCTCAACAACGTCCATACCACGGGTCATAACATTGCCAACTACCACGGTATCTTTCTCTTCATTGAAGAGGGGTGCAGACAGATATTGCGGCTTAAAGCCTTTTTGTATTGCGATACCCTTTGATTCAAGCAAAGTACTCATGGGTGGGTAAACATTTTGATCTGAGCCAGTCACCGTCACACCTGACTCTTTGGCAAGCTGGGCAATGCCACCCATAAAAGTGCCGCAGATTCCCAAAATATGAATCTTATTCGTCATCCAGTGATTCCAGCTCATCAATCAGATCAGAGTCAGCTTTGCTATCTACCTTGCCATCTGTAATCAGGTACTGTCGACGTTGCAACCAGGCGTCACGTACTGCAAGATATTGATCATCGGTAACGCCTTCTAGGGCCTCATCTACGCCTAGCAAGTCAGCTCGTTTATCAAGATTCTTTAGAATAAAGGCAGCTAATGCCGGATTTGAATCTGCATAGGTGACTGGGTCAGCTAACCTGTCCAGGGTGAACTTACCACTTGCATCTCTTAACGTAGAGGGTCCAAACAGAGGCAGCATAATATAAGGGCCAGATTTTACCCCCCAATAGGCTAAGGTTTGGCCGAAATCTTCATCATGTTTTTGCAGGCCCATTTCAGTGGCAATATCAAAAATGCCAGCTATGCCAAAGGTTGAATTAAAGATAAAGCGCTCTGTGTTAACCAGAGTATGCCTGGGTTTTAGTTGTAACAGGCTATTGGCTGCATTCCTGATATCTTGCAGGTTCAAAAAGAAGTTGGTGATGCCATTATCCACTACTTCGGGTGTTATTCTTTTATAAGCTTTGGCGACCGGTTTAAGAATACGCCTGTCCAGGCCAACATTCATTCGATAAACAGCTCGGTTGTATTTTTCCAGTGGGTCTCTGGTTTGGATTGAACCAGCATTGACAGTGTGACTGCTGCATCCTGATACAAATAAAAGTAATAGCAGTAGCATGCCTGCTATTGATGTTGTCCGTAACATGTTCCATAACCTTCAATGAGTGTTAATCAAAATTATACCGCATTCTAATTGATGTACTAATGGATGTATAAGTACTATGCGTATTTTTCTGTTGCAAAGTGAATCGCTTTTTGCAAGCGTTCGAGGCTTTTATCACGACCTATCAGGGCAAGTGTCGTATCCAGTGATGGTGATACTGCCGCACCTGTTACAGCGACACGCAAGGCTGGGCCGACCTTTCCCATGCCAAGTTCCAGTTCGTCACAGGTTTTCTTTATGCTGGCCTCAATGGCTTCAGCGGTCCACTCGGGGAGGGCACTCAAGTTGTCCAGTAGTTTTTGTAAGATACCGGGGGTAGCTGTTTTAAAGTGTTTTTTTGCTGCTTTCTCATCATACTCTTTAAAATCTTCATAATAATAACGAATGCTGGCAGCCAGTTCTTTTAAAGTTTTAGCGCGATCACGGTGTGCTTCAATAACATCCCTGATGGCCGGGCCGTTACTGGTATCCAGTTTTTGTTGATCCAGATGCCATTGTAAGTGTTGAAGTATTTCATCGGCAGGCAGGGTTTTAATATATTGCTCATTAACCCAAATCAGCTTTTGGGTATTAAAGGTTGAAGGTGCGCCATTGACTTCTTCAAGCTTAAAAAGCTTTATCATTTCTTCACGGCTAAAGATTTCCTGATCCTCATGTGACCAGCCCAGGCGTAGCAGGTAATTTAAAACAGCCTGAGGAATAAAACCATCATCGCGATATTGCATAACACCAACCGCACCATGGCGTTTGGAAAGTCGCTTGCCATCATCACCAAGAATCATCGGGGCATGAGCAAACTTTGGGATTTGATAGCCCAGCGCCTTCATCATATTAATCTGGCGGGGTGTGTTATTGATATGGTCGTCACCACGTATCACATGGGTTATTCCCATATCAATGTCATCGACAACCACGGTAAAATTGTAAGTGGGCGTACCATCTGAACGAGCAATAATCAGGTCATCCAGCTCACGATTATTAATGACTATCTTACCTTTAATCAGGTCATCAATTACCACATCACCTTCGAGTGGATTTTTAAAACGAATCACAGATTCCCTGCCATCAGGTTCTTCATCAAGATCGCGACATTTACCATTGTAACGAGGCTTTTCTTTGTTGGCGCGTTGTTGTTCACGAACCTCAACAAGCTCTTCTTTGGTGCAATAGCAATGATAAGCATCACCTTGATCGAGAAGCTGCTGTATCACCTCGGCATAACGATCAAAACGCTCTGTTTGAAAAATTGGGCCTTCATCATAGTCCAGCCCGATCCAGTCCATACCTTCTATAATGGCATCAACTGATTCCTGGGTGGATCGCTCGCGGTCGGTATCTTCGATACGCAGAATAAACTT
The DNA here is from genome assembly GCA_027083815.1 of Thiotrichaceae bacterium. Lineage (GTDB taxonomy): Bacteria > Pseudomonadota > Gammaproteobacteria > Thiotrichales > Thiotrichaceae > Cocleimonas. Next base: position 24,123 of record JALWMR010000225.1, on the reverse strand, counting down.
GCCGTCATTCTGGCGAGCATGCAACCAGGAATAAAGTGCAGTGCGTACCCCACCAATATGAAGATAACCGGTGGGGCTGGGGGCAAAACGTGTTCTAACAGTCATGGCAAACATCAATTGATTCAAAAGGTGAAGGGTATCATCATGGCCTTGATTGTGCGAGATGAGTCTATGAGAAAAGGGCAAAAAAGGTGGGGGGTGTACTTTTAAATAATTGTTGTTAGGATATGGCGCATGGAAACAGTATTAGTAACAGGTTGTTCGAGTGGAATTGGCTATCATGTCGCCAAAAGGCTTAAAGAAAGAGGTTATAATGTCTATACGACTGCGCGTAAAGATGAGGATGTGCAGCGTCTTATTGAAGAGGGCTTTAAATGCCTTAAAATGGACTATTCTGACTCGGAAAGTGTTCAGGATTTAGCCAATGAACTGATGTTATTGGTGGGTACCAATTTATATGCTGTGTTTCATAATGGTGCCTATGGTCAGCCCGGCGCGGTTGAGGATTTAAGCCGCGAAACGATTGAGAAGCAATTTGCTACCAATGTGTTTGGCTGGATGGAGTTAAACAATCGCCTGATTGTGCTAATGCGGCATAATAATCGCGGTCGTATTATCTTTAATAGCTCAGTACTTGGTTTAATTTCATTGCCTTTTCGCGGCGCCTATAATGCCAGTAAATATGCCATAGAAGGTTTTGCCGATACACTGCGTCTGGAGCTTTCGGATAGCAATATAAAGGTGTCGTTAATAGAGCCTGGCCCCATAGAAAGTCGCTTCCGGCCCAATGCGCTTCAAGCTCTTAAAGATAATGTTAATATGGAAGATAGTGTGCATCGGGATCGTTACAAGCGAACCCTTTCCCGTTTGGCAAAAGAGGGCAATGTTGACCCCTATACCCTTTCACCGGAAGCCGTCTTCGAAAAAGTTATCCATGCGCTAGAAAGCGATGCACCAAAAGCCCATTATTACGTCACTAAACCTACCTATATCATGGGCACTCTAAAACGCTTGTTGCCAGCAAAATGGATGGATAAATTCATTATGAAAGTTGCCGGTGGAGAAATGAAATAATGCTTGAATATCTTTTTTTTAATCAGGCGATTGCTGACAAGTTTATTGCTTTTCTCAAATCAAAAGAACTGCAATGGAGCCAGCATGACGATCCAATGCTGGGTTCTATTGTGATAAAAACATCTGAAGATATCGCTGATGATCTTTGGGATGAACTGGATGATTATCATGAAGAACTGGGCCTGGAGGATCAAAAGCTGCTTGAAGAAGGTTTGGCGGATACAGAAACAGAAACGAATGCGGCAGGTATCTATATTCAATTATCAGGCGGTGATCAAACAGTCGCTCAAATTGACCCCGACGTAATGAATCGTATGCTTGAAGTTATCAGTATGGATGAATTTAATCAGTTTGTTGAGACGATTGTAAGCAGTGTTGAAAACCCGGATGATTCGCCTATTTGTAAAAAAATATAAGATCATAATCTTTCTTTGCTCAAATATTATCCTTGAAAAACAAACCTATTTCATATAGGTTAAATCAATATCCCTTATTAGAACGCTTATTTATCTAATATTGAATAACAACGTCAAACCCTATGGATTTTCTCTGATCAAGGACAACAAATGCCCGTGAATAAAAGCTTGTTAGCAACTTTACTATCCCTTTTTATTCTGCTTATCACAACGACAACCGGTTTTGCGCAAACCTATGAAGATGCTGAAGATGGCACCGTATCAGGTTGGAGTGTTTATGACAAATCCCCCGCTGGAGCTAATATCAACAATGTTGATGATGCTGACAGGGGAAGCAAGGTCATTGAGCTACAAGGCAGCGGCACAAATAATGGTTATATTTTGGGGAGTTGGGAAAACCGACCAGGTGCCTGGAATGATAGCCAGAATAATCAAATTCGCTGGAGCATGAAATATACTGAAGCGTTCACCGTATTTATTCGTGTTACTACAAATAATGGTCCTCGGTATATTTATTATACCGCTAGCGATACTAATAGAGGCTTGAATAGTAATGGGACTTATATTCACTATGGCCTTGGCGCAGGAGCAAGAAACGGAGCATGGCAAACGTTTACCCGTGATTTACAGGCTGATTTAAAGAACTTTGAACCTGCTAATGAGTTATTAGCCGTTCAGGCCTTTCTTATTCGCGGCAGTGGGCGCGTTGATGATATCGAGCTGCTAAATGGTCTTGAGATACCAGACACAACAGCACCGCTATTGACCCTAAATGGTGACGCACAACTTGATGTTTCTGTAGGCGATAATTATATTGATGCGGGCGCTAACGCGGTTGATTATGTTGATGGACCTGTAACCGTTTCTGTAGAAGGAAGTGTCGATACCTCAAAATCGGGTTTTTATGTTCTAACCTATACAGCGACTGACCAGGCCGGCAACTCATCAAGCACAAGCAGAACCGTCCGGGTGCTCTCAGCAGACGGTAGTATGCTTTATGAAGATGCCGAAGATGGAAATACATTAGGCTGGCGTGTCTATGATAAAACTCCCGCCGGGGCCACAATTAGTAATGTGGACGATGCTGAAAAAAGCAGTAAAGTCATAGAGCTTCAAGGCGACTCAACCCGCAATGGCTATATTTTGGGTAATTGGGAAAACCGCTCGGGTGCCTGGAATGACAGCCAAAATAATCAAATCCGTTGGAGCATGAAATACAGCGAAGCATTTACGGTGTATATTCGTGTTACGACTACCAATGGGCCTCGTTATATTTATTATACTGCCAGCGATACGGATAAAGGTTTACATAGCAATGGGACTTATATCCACTATGGTCTTGGCAGTGATGCGCGAGATGGAACATGGCGGACTTTTACGCGTGACCTTCAAGCTGATTTAAAGAATTTTGAGCCTGGGAATGATTTGTTGGCAGTTCAGGCATTCCTGATTCGAGGCAGTGGGCGTGTTGACGATATTGAGTTACTCAGTGGATTAACCATTCCTGATACAACGGCTCCAGTATTAACGCTGAATGGAGAGTCTCAAATAGATCTTTCCGTGGGTGATAATTATGTTGATGCAGGCGCTAACGCGGTTGATTATGTTGATGGTCCTGTGACCGTTTCTATAGAAGGAAGTGTCGATACCTCAAAATCGGGGTTTTATGTAATAAGTTATACAGCAATCGACCAGATGGGTAATTCTGCAAATGTTTCACGTACCGTACGTGTGCTGTCCGCAGATGGCAGTATGCTTTATGAGGATGCTGAAGATGGCAATACATTGGGCTGGCGTGTCTATGATAAAACTCCCGCTGGTGCCACTATCAGCAATGTGGTTGATGCAGACAGGGAAAGCAGGGTTATTCAGCTTCAAGGGGATGCAAGTCGAAATGGCTATATTTTAGGTAATTGGGAAAATTACTCAGGTGCCTGGAATGATACTCAAAACAAGAATATTCGCTGGAGTATGAAATACAGTGAAGCCTATACCGTGTTTGTTCGTGTAACGACGACAACTGGCCCACGTTATCTCTATTATACCGCCAGTGATACAGATAGGGGTATTCGCGGTGCGTCGGGCCGCTATATCCATCATGGTCTTGGTGTGAATTCAAAAGATGGGCTGTGGCATACATACACCCGTGACCTTGAAGCTGATCTAAAAGAGTTTGAACCTGATAATACGGTATTAGCCGTGCAAGCCTTTTTAATTCGTGGTAGCGGTCGAGTTGATGATATTCAGCTCCTGTCAAGCATTGAAAATGTACCACCAACTGCCAATGCAGGTGAGGACATTACCGTTCGCAGGGGGGATATTGTTACCTTAACAGGAACGGGTACAGACACAGACGGCACTATAGCCAGTTATCGCTGGACAAGTGCAAACTATAATTATGAATATGCAACCACTGCATCATTTGATTTTGATACAAGCAATTATCTAGGTGATGTTATTCTGAGCCTGACGGTTACGGACAATGATGGCGCAACAGCTATTGATGATGTCAAAATCACCATACTACCAGCACTTACCGAACCAGCCCAGATGACCTTTCCCTTTGGAAATCCATTGACCATTGAAGCCGGCACATACGCTAATAGACAGGACTTTTATAATTGGTTAAAAGCTAATATTGTGGTTTATGACTATGCAGGCAATGTGCATAATGATGCTGCCTACCAGTATGACTTTTCAGGTTATTTTGAAGTTAGCGAAGAGTCTTTTGACCCCAATGTGGTTGGCAATGCCTTTATTGATATTCAATATACCAACCAGTTCGGTAATGGTCTTGTTGATGATCGTTTAGATGTGATAGTAACGCCTCAGCAAAATGTCGCACCTGTTGCAAATGCCGGGGCTGACAAAGATATCGTATTGGGTGAAACTGTTACTCTGGATGGCTCCGCCTCAAATGACCCGGATGGTAATATTGTAGAGTATCAGTGGCTTGATGCTGATGGCGCACTGCTTGCGACAGGTATTAGCTATTCTTATACACCTGACTCAGTTGGTACGCATACCCTGACCCTGAAGGTTAGGGATAACCAAGGTAAAACGTCAACTGATACAGTCGATGTTAATGTGGCTTTGCCAGCTCCATATCGTATTGTGTTTGCAACCAACCCCTATTATGTTGATGAGGATGTTGATCCTGGAACGTTCTTCTATGAAGAACTTGCATTTAATGCATCGGTAGTTGACGCTGATAATAATCCGGTTGATGGTACGCCAACATTTACTAACCAGGCGAGTGTTGATCTGACAACACCCGGTGAATACGCACTTGAATACACATTTACTGATGAATTTGAACGGCTTGTCACTGCTACCTTAACGGTTGTTGTCAGAGATATTACGGCTCCCGTCATCACCTTGCTTGGCGATTCTCCCATGACGGTTGTACAGGGCAGTGAGTTTGTTGATCCGGGTGTTACTGTTCAGGATAATGTTGATCGTATTTCATCGCGAGATGTGGTTATTGGTGGTGATACAGTAGATACCAGTGCTGACGTTGGGACTACGTTTGTTATAACTTATGATGTTAATGATTCCTCTGGAAATGCTGCGACGCAAGTTACCCGTGAAGTGCAGATTATAGAAGCACCAGTTGCAGCTGCTTACACTTGCCCAGCAACCGAACAGACTGAGGCAAACTTTGCGGATTCATTCATATCTGGAAGTGTCGATGACTTACCATGGCCATCTAATATGGATGGTGTTGCACTGACTACGGCAGATATTGAATCTGTATTTAATACTGCTAGGGCCACGGATAGTTCGATTGTTTCTGGAAAGCAATTAAAGTTACCAGAGCAAGCGGTATGGGATGGCTATACTGATTCGCAAAAAGCCCTTTATCTTCTTAATAGCGAGCGCTGTGCCAGAGGAATCCGCCCATTTGAAGGTATTTCTCCCGAGGTGGTTACTTCTCCGGCTCAGTATTATGCTGACTATCTAGCTGCCAATGATGTCTTCGGGCACTATGAAGATGGGTCAAATCCCGGTGAGCGACTGGCTACGAAAGCTGGAGTTACTGTTGGAAATGGTGGTAATGCGGACTTCTTCCAGTATGCTGAGAACTTGGCCTATCGAGGTCGTGGAGCAAGCAATCAGTATCCGACCCTGTATGAATCTGTTGCCAAGGCTGTTTACGCATGGATTTATGCCGATAAAGCAGATACCAGTGGTAGCTATGGACACAGAAAATTTGCCCTGGCTACTGGGCTGGTAGAAAACTCAGGAGAGGTTGGTAAAGAAGGCTTGATAGGCATAGGTCTTGCAACCAGACAAATTGAGGAAGGAGGTTTTAAATGGACCAAAGATTACACCGTTTTAAATGCCTTTGATCCGGCCGAATCCTGGGATATAAGTAATATTGTTACTGTTGATATGGCAAAACCAGATGCATGTCTACCAGGCTATTTTGAATCAACGATTACAAATGATGATGGAAGTACATCGTTCTCTTGCCAGTCTATGGATGCTTCAATTCGTGTAAGCGGTAATATTTATAAGATTGTTACTCTGCCAAGTGGTGGGCATCAGCGTGTACGAAATAGTACAGAGGTTGAGGTTGTTATTTTTATCAGGAGAAATGATGGAACAATAGATCCGGACTACCCCGTTACTGGTAGTTACTTTACAGGTAATTACACTCTGGATGTTAGTTTTATGGATGCAGGAGGGTTTGAAAATGTCCGCTCTTTAATTGTAGCCGCGTTCCCCATTGATATGCCATTTGATGAATATGGATACACCTTGGAAGATTCAGTTACAAGTCTAGAGGTTGAACTGATTGATGGACAGAATGTTTATGATTTAAGAAGTTTGACATTTAGAGAAGAAGACCTATATGACGGCAGTTACCCGGGTTTTTAAAAGGTCTCTTAATTGTGTTTATACAAACCAAACTTATAGGAGCGAAACAGCAAAGAGCCCTGAGGTTGAACGAAAAGGGAATAAAAGCCAAAAAGGTGGGGGGTGTACTTTTAAAGTCTATTATTAGCAGTGCTAGAGGAATTAACCGCCAATATAATCGAAAATATTAGCTGTTTAACTTTTACAATGCTAAACAATATCTGTATTTAACCAAGCAATGAACGTATATAGGGTAGCAGCAGGGTCGCCAAGCCTAGAACAGCCGTATAACCAACGATATCTGTAACGGTAGTCAGAATGACGCTACCAGCAAGCGCTGGATCAATGTTAAGTTTCCGTAATAAAATAGGTAATAAAACACCAGTTAAAGGCGCGATTAATAAATTGAGTAACATGGCCAGGGCTATAACAATACCAATGCTGGTATCGTGAAACGCTATGGTTGAAATGCCGAAGACAACCACAGCCCAGATCAAACCATTGATAAAGCCTAACATAACCTCTTTGAATAACAGTGATGTTGTATTGCCTTTGCCAATTTGACCCAGAGCTAGTCCCCGAATCACCAGAGTTAGAGTTTGGCTGCCAGCAATCCCACCCATGCTTGGTACAATGCCCATGAGCACCGCAAGTGCAATAGCAGATTCAATGGTTGTTGAAAACTGATCAATTACCCAGGCTGCCAAAAATGCAGTTAATAAGTTTGTGCCTAGCCAGAGTGCACGCCTTTTTACACTGGAGCCAACCGGAGCGAATAAGTCTTCCTCTTCATTCAAGCCGGCCATACTCATCATGGAATGTTCTGACTCATCACGAATAACATCCAGTACATCATCCACAGTAATCCGGCCTATGAGCTTACCATCATTATCCACAACAGGAGCTGAGATCAAGTTTCTATCTTCAAATAAGCTAGCTACCTCGGTGCTCGACATATCTGCAGGTATAGCGGGATGGTCGGTATTCATAATATCTTCAACGCGATCATCTGGCTGGCTGGTCAGAAGTTTTATGATGGGTAAAATACCCAGATATTTTTCATATTTATCAATAACAAACAAATTGTCTGTATGTGAAGGAAGTTCGTCCTGAAGACGTAGGTAACGTAAAACGACATCCACTGGAACATTAGTACGGATAGTAATGACCTCGGTATCCATCATGCCGGCGGCCGTATCTTCGTCGTAGGCAAGAACCTGTTCTACACGCCTTCGCTGTTGGCGGTTCATGCCTTCCAGGGTTTCTTCTGTCAGCTTGTCAGGCAGGCTTTGTAGAAAGTCTGCCATGTCATCAATATCAAGACCTTTTACCGCTTCGAGTACATCACCTGTCTCCATTTCATCAACAAGGCTGGCACGGACTTCATCACCCAGTTCGATAAGCACTTCACCTTCATTTTCGGGGTCAACAAGCTCCCAGAGCAGACGTCTTCGTGAGGGGGGGGATGATTCGAGTAAATGAGCAATTTCAGCAGGGTGCATGGCATTAATCATGCGTTGTAGCTGATATAAAGAGCCTGACTCAATCGTATTGGCTAACTGTTCGAGTCGCTCTTCTGTATTTATGTGTAATTGATTGCTCATGCGGAGTTTTGATTAATAATTGTTGTCGTTCTGGTGCGTTAGTCTAACAGTAATCATTTGGAGAATCAGGATGTTATTCTGTTATTTTGGGTTTATACGAATGTGTTAATTTAACTCTCGGTGAATCACAATGACCGAACTGCCATAAGTTTTACGAAAGTGGTCAGCCAGGGACTCAGTTAGGTAGACGGATCGGTGGTGTCCGCCGGTACAGCCAATTGAGACTGTTAGATAAGCGCGCTGGTTTTCTATGAAATGTGGAATCCAATTGCCCAGAAAATTGATTAAATCAGCATTCATTTCTTTGACAAGTTGTTGAGAGCTAAGCCAATCAGTAACGACTGGTTCTAAGCCGGTGTGTCCACGTAGTTCTGGTATCCAATAGGGATTTGGTAAACAACGAACATCAAATAGAAAATCAGAATCCCTCGGTGTGCCGTATTTAAAGCCAAAAGACTGGAACATCAGTGATAACGCTCGGTTGTCGCTACCTGATACCCGTGTTTTGATTAGGTTTGCCAGTTCATAAATATCGGTTGCGCTCGTGTCTATTTGTAAATCTGCTGCTTCGCGTATTGGTTCGAGTAATTCATATTCTTTAAGAATGGCCTCACGTAATGGTATTTCTTTTTCAGATAAGGGATGCTTTCGACGTGTTTCATCATAACGTTTTATGAGCACTGACTTACCTGCATAAAGATAGAGTACGTCAGTCTTAAAGCGTTGTTTTAACTGGGTGACTTTTTCAGGTAGCTTTTCTAAATACTTTTTGCCACTACGCACATCAATGCCTATCGCTATTTTTTTCCGTTTTAGCACCCTTTCTGTATCTAATGCTCTATCTAATAATTCAAGGGGAAGATTATCAATACAGTAGTAGCCCTGATCCTCCAAAGTATGAAGCGCCTGGGATTTTCCCGCCCCTGACATTCCGCTAACAATGACTATATGCATGTGATTCTCTTAAAATAATTATGGGTTCAATGCTACAAAAGCTTTATCAAACAACGATTCAAACAGGTTCATGACTAATTCAATATTTTTAGTGTTTATTTTTTCATCTAGGTTTTTGAAATTATATTGTTTGTCCATTATTAGCAGTTTATTTATTTCATGAATTAATTTCTCATAGAAAGCTTTATTGTTATTTGGAACTAATATAGCAAGAAAAATACGGACGTCAATTTTATCAGCTGAACTTAAATTAATTCCTTTTTTTAATATTAACAGTGCAGCTCTTGGCCTGGTTATATCAAGGTGGGCTCTTGGTATGGCTATTCCATTTCCAAGGGTGGTATTGCCAAGTTTTTCTCGAGAAATAAGTGCATCAAAAACCTGGTCTTTTGTGACTTCACTTTGACCTTTTACAAGTAATTCTGTAAGTGTATCAAAGATACATTTTTTACTTTCGATCTTTTTAAGAAACTTGATGCGCTCAATTGATAGTAAGGGAGGATGGTTTTCATTCATGAGCCAAGGATACCTTAAACGCTAGGAAAATCTAGCAGAATAAGGCGTCCCTGACTTTGTTTGCTAATGCATTAATTAAGTTTAAGCAAATTGGTTCATCACAATATTACGGTGGTTACCTTCTCTGCGGTGATGACTTCGTAGTTTTTCTTTATGTTTGAGTATTTGCCGGTCTAGCTTGTCGGCCAAGGCATCTATTGCAGCATACATATCATGCCCCGATGCATCTGCAAAAATATGATTGCCGCTCACATTAAGTGAGGCTTCGGCTTTGTTATTATGTTTTTGTACTTCAAGGATCATGTGTATATTGAGCACTTGATCAAAATGACGCTTTAACCGTGTAACCTTATCATTGATATAGTTATTGAGTAATGGGGTTACGTCAAGATTGTGACCAGTTATATCTAATTGCATCTTATTCACTCCTATTTTGGTTATTGCAGATCATTCCCCTGAAAGCCCTTTCAGGATGATCGCAGATGAAGCGTTTACAACTGATTCTAAGCACTACCTTTGTATTTTTTTGCTGGCTATATGAATATTAGATAAACCTCAAACAAAAACTTTTCGGTCGTGTGAAGAAGGAATTGCTAATGCTTCACGGTACTTGGCGACGGTACGTCGCGCTACATTGATTCCCCGCTCTTTAAGCAGGTTTGTCAATTTGTTGTCGCTCAATGGCTTGCCAGGGTCTTCTTCGGCGATTAATTTTTTTATCATGGCGCGAATAGCCGTTGCTGAGCACTCCCCACCCGTGTCAGTACTGACATGGCTGGAGAAGAAATGTTTAAATTCAAATATGCCACGAGGTGTGTGCATATATTTGCGAGTAGTTACACGGGAGATGGTTGATTCATGAAGCCCGAGCTGGTCGGCCAGATCTTTTAAGACCATGGGTTTCATGGCTTCGTCGCCATATTGAAAGAAAGGTAATTGTCGTTCAACAATGGCATGGGCAACGTTTACAATGGTCGAGTTTCGGTTTTCCAAACTTTTCATGAACCAGCGTGCTTGTTGCAGGTTATCTTTAATATAGGCGTTGGTCTGTTTTTGTTGTTTATTATCCTGGTATGAAGCTGTACTCAATACACCAGACTTCTTATCATCTTTAGTGGTTTGCGAATCCGTTTTTAGCATGTTTGCATAGTAGTCGTTGATTTTAAGTTCTGGTTGCGTATCTCCATTTAAAGAGATTCTCCATTTACCTTTTATTTTACGAACGTAAATATCGGGCGTTATATAATCAGTAGCTTCTGTACTAAAGGCTTTTCCCGGTTTTGGATCAAATGAGCGTATTAACTGAAGCAGTTGATCCAAATCAGAATTAGTTAGCCTTAATGTTCTTTTTATACCTGTATAATCTCTTTTTTCAATTAAGTCCAGATGTTTTTCTAAAAGACGGTTAGCCTTTTTGAAATAAGGATGAGATTTATTTCGCTCCTGATTTAGTTGAATAAGCAAACATTCGCTCAAAGATCTTGCGCCTATACCAGCCGGGCCAAGGTTTTGAATATAGGTCAAAATGGCTTCAACTTCATCAAACTCAATCAATAACGTATTTTCAAGGGACTCAAAAATCTGATCCAGTGGTTCGGTTAAAAAGCCATCTTCATTGATATAGTCAATAATCAATCGTGCAATTTCCTTATCTTGAAAGCTTAAATTAGACATGTCTATCTGCCAGTTTAAATGTTCATGCAAACCTTGTGGTGAAGAATGCATGGTTTCAAGAAAATCTGATGCACTGGAAGTAGACTCAGCATTATTGTTTGCTGTTTTCCAGGTCGGGTCGTATATGTCATCCCAGTCGGCATCAATGCCCATTTCTTCCGGGATATTGTCATTTAATGTATCTGGAAGCTCCGTGGACGCATCAGCTGATTCAAGCGTTTCCTGGGCTGGCTGGATGTCATCTTCGGCTATTTCAAGTAACGGGTTTGTTTCGAGAACTTCCTGTATTTCCTGCTGCAGTTCAAGTGATGATAACTGCAAAAGCCGAATAGCCTGTTGCAACTGAGGGGTCATGGACATTGACTGTCCAAGTTTTATATTGAGTCCCTGCTTTATCATTTCTTGTTATTGACCATTGTTATCGTAAGAAAATAGATTTTTGTTTATCCCGACATTTCTTATGATTGTAGCATGACGCAGGATTAAATCTTCATTAAAAATGATTAGTGGTATGAAAATTGCTTATAGATATTATTAGGGGAGTCTTTAGTCATACAACAAGAGAAAAGTGGCAAAAAGGTGGGGGGTGTACTTGTTAATACCTATATCAGGTTTATTTGGACAAGTTTTCATGGCTTTTTACCAAAAGGCTTTATGATTTACTGTTTTTTTGCCCTAATTGCCTAAGAGATTCACTTAGTTCTTTATCTTCTATCATATTGGCAATGCTTTCCAGGGTCTTGCCGGTTTGTTCCGAGATTACAAAGCGCTCTTCTTTTATTATTTCTCTCGATGCCGTAGGCGGAACAATTTTGACCTTGCTTTTTTTAAGTTCCAGCAAATATTCACGATTCAATGCCTCCCTTATATTATCTTGCTGGTAGCGAAGTTGTGTTCCCAAATAAGGATTATCAGTCATCAGGGTTAATTGCTGCTGCCGCACCACTACCCAGAGATTGTGTTTTTTCTTATTCAGATGAAGCAGTTTATAAACAGAATTTGACAGTCTATCGTAGCTTTTGACGCTTTTGGCAAGTTGGTTATTAACTAAGTCGTTTAATCTCTTCATGGTGTAGACGATAAACTCGGTTTAAATTTGGTAAGGATACCATGAAAGTCATACTGTTAAGAGGTCAGGGATATGCGCCTCTGAAGTTTCATGTCGGATGGGTGCATTTAGCATTGCTCGTATTGCTTATTTCTAATTTATTATTTTTTTCATGGTTTGTTAGTCGTGAAACAAGTAATAATCTAATTCGTAGAGTAGCAATGGTAGAAGCACAAACACAGCGATTATCTCAATTAGGTGAATATATTGCCACACAGACAAAGGTGGATATACGATCCTTTCGTTTAAATCAGCTACCAGCCGTTGGCGGTATTATGGGCGACTCATTAGAGCCAGAGGATCCTGATCACATCACGAAAAGTTTAACGGAGGCACAATTACTAAAAAGTATCCGCTACTCGGAACAACGATTAAAGAAACAGAAGAAGCGTCTTAATAGCAATTCAAAATCAAGCTCTACCCAGCAATATGCACACTATTTAAATCCGGTTAAGACTGGCTATATCTCTTCAAAATACGGTATGCGCAATGATCCGATTAATGGTCGTCATCGTTTCCACAAAGGTATTGATATTGCGGGTAGAAAAGGGTCGTCCATTGAAACGATTGCCAGTGGTTTTGTTACTTTTGCTGGGCACAAGGGGGGGTATGGTAATGTAGTTGAGATACATCATAGTGATAGTCTCAAGAGTCGCTATGCACATTTAAACACGATTTTGGTTAAAAAGGGCAGTGTGGTTCGACAAGGTGAAAAAATTGCTACACTTGGTGCTACCGGTCGTGTAACAGGGCCGCACCTGCATCTGGAAGTCTGGAAAAATGGCAGTGCGGTAAACCCACAAAATTACCTAAATCTCGCATTGGGTGAATTTGCCGTAAAATAAAGGTGTTTTAAATCAATAAAAATAAGACATTAAGGTACATATCAGCAAACTTGTAATATAATGTCGTGTTATTTTTGGGCTTGTCGCTTGCTTTAATGCGTCGCGCCCACATTATCAGCTCTATTCTGGCTATCTCAAATGGGTCTTTAAAGTCATATGAGATACTTGTGAAGAAGAGTTTGATTGAGTCGATTAGAATTAAGCAACAGTTTTAGCAAGCTTATGATAATTATCTTGATCAGGACTTCCTTAAGGAAGCCCTGATTAAGTTGATTAGAATTTAGCGCAGAAAAAATTGTTGCTATTTTTCATGAAGAGAGACGTAATAGTCATTCTATTGCGCCGATTTTCGTGGAAAATAGCGACGGTTTTGGCAAGCTAAAAATAATTGGACTTGATCAGGACTTCCTTCAGTGAATAGGCATTTATAAAAACACCGGACATTCAGGGGAAATTCAACATGTTTGGAAAAGTTACCAAAAAGCTTTTTGGTAGTCGTAATGAAAGACTCATAAAGGCATATACAAAAACAACAACAAAAATAAACGAGTTTGATGAGGCATTTTCAAGCCTGTCAGACCAGCAGCTTCAAGCTAAAACTGAAGAATTTCGCCAGCGCTTAAAAGATGGCAGTACCCTTGACGATATTTTACCGGAGGCTTTTGCCGTTGTCCGTGAGGCCAGTAAACGCGTCATGGGTATGCGCCATTATGATGTACAAATGATTGGTGGCATGGTTCTGCATGAAGGCAAGATTGCTGAAATGCGTACCGGTGAAGGTAAGACACTGGTTGCAACATTGGCTGCTTACCTGAATGCCTTGCCTGGTGAAGGTGTTCATGTCATTACGGTGAATGATTATCTGGCGCAACGTGATGCCGAGTGGATGTCCAGGCTGTACAGCTTTTTGGGCTTAAGCACCGGTGTTATTGTTAATGGTTTGGACCAGGAGCAGCGACAGGCTGCTTATGCGGCTGATATTACCTACGGCACCAATAATGAATTTGGTTTTGATTACCTGCGCGATAATATGGCTTTTAATCAGGAAGAGCGGGTACAGCGAGGCTTAAACTACGCCATTGTTGATGAGGTTGACTCAATTCTTATTGATGAAGCGCGAACACCATTAATCATCTCAGGTGCAGCAGAAGACTCCTCTGATTTGTATGCGGCTATTAATAAAGTGGTTCCTTCATTGAAGCGTCAGGAAGGTGAAGATGAGGAAGAGGTAACAGTACCCGGTGATTTCACCGTCGATGAAAAAAGCAAACAGATTTTCCTGACCGATGCAGGTCACCAAACAGCTGAAAATTTATTACGCAAAGAGGGTATTTTAGGCGAAGATCAGGGTTTGTATGACAATGCCAGTATCTCAATTCTGCACCATTTCAATGCTGCATTAAGGGCGCATAATCTTTTTCACAAAAATGTCGATTATATCGTCAGTAATGGTGAGGTTGTTATCGTCGATGAATTCACCGGCAGAACTATGCCGGGAAGGCGTTGGTCTGATGGCTTGCATCAGGCAATTGAAGCCAAAGAGGGGCTAGATATTAACCCTGAAAACCAAACCATGGCATCCATTACCTTCCAGAACTATTTCCGCTTATACAATAAGTTATCCGGAATGACGGGTACGGCTGATACTGAAGCCTTTGAATTACAGGAAATTTATGGTCTTGAAGTGGTCGTTATTCCCGGCAATAAACCATTGGCGCGTAACGATGCCAACGACCTGGTTTATATGTCAGAAGAAGAAAAATATCAGGCAATCGCCGATGAAATAGAGCACTGTCAGAAAAAAGGCCAGCCGGTTCTGGTTGGTACAGCCTCAATAGAAACCTCAGAAATACTCTCTAATCTGCTGAATCAAAAAGGTATTAAGCATGAGGTTTTAAATGCCAAACAACATGAACGTGAAGCCCATATTATCGAAAATGCGGGTCGTCCCGGTGCCTTGACTATTGCCACCAATATGGCAGGTCGTGGTACTGATATTGTACTGGGTGGTTCTTTGGATGCCGAACTAAAAGCGCTAGGTGAAGATGCTACTGAAGCTGATATAGCCAGGGTCAAGGCCGATTGGCAAAAGCGTCATGATGCGGTGATTGCAGCCGGTGGTTTACATATTATCGGCACAGAACGACACGAATCACGACGTATTGATAATCAGTTGCGTGGGCGTTCGGGTCGTCAGGGTGATCCGGGTTCTTCACGTTTCTTCCTGTCACTGGAAGATAACCTGATGCGCATTTTTGCCTCTGATCGTGTTAAGGCGATTATGCAACGTTTAGGCATGGAAAAAGGTCAGGCAATCGAAGCAAAAATGGTCACCAAGTCGATTGAAAATGCACAGCGAAAGGTTGAAGGACACAACTTTGATATTCGTAAAAATCTGCTTGAATACGATAATGTCGCCAATGACCAGCGTAAAGTCATTTACGATCAACGCTCCGCCTTGCTTGAATCTGCCGACGTTTCCGAGGATGTAGAGTCATTTGTTTATGATGTGGTTGACTCAACGGTAGACCGCTTTATTCCACGCGGTAGTCTTGATGAAATATGGGATATCGAAGGATTGACCAAACATTTTAAAGAAGAAATGGGTCTGGATTTCGATATTCAAGGCTGGCTTGATAGTGATGAATCATTGCATGAAGAAACCCTTAGAGAAAAGCTACAGGATGAAGTCAGTAAAACCATCAAGGCCAAGGAAGAGCTCATTGGTGATGAAGCAATGCGTCGTCTTGAGCGAGATGTAATGCTGCACGTGCTGGATACCCACTGGAAAGAGCATCTTGCTTCAATGGATTATTTGCGTCAGTCGGTTGGTCTGCGTGGTTATGCTCAAAAAGATCCCAAGCAGGAATACAAGCGTGAAGCCTATGAAATGTTCGAAGATCTGCTTGAAAAAATCAAGCACGATGTTGTTTCATTCTTTACCAAACTTGAAATCACCATGCCTGATGAAGTTGAACAGATAGAAGAAGGGCTTCATCTTGAGCAAGAGGGCGAACTTGACTTTGTACATGAGAAAGGTGCTGGCGCACTGGAACCTGCCGAGCCTGAAATAAAGCCAGAAGCCATGAAACCGTTTAAGCGCGAGATACAGAAAGTAGGGCGTAATGAGCCGTGTCCTTGTGGCTCGGGTAAAAAGTATAAGCAATGCCATGGTAAATTGTCGTGATAATTAGTCATGCCAGTTAATTACCAGGCGCCAAAATCCTTAACGCCAATTAAAGGCGTACGTCTGGGCTGCCTTGAAGCTAATTTACGCTATCAGGGGCGCGATGATTTAACCCTGATTGAGTTGGCTGAGGGAAGCAGTATCGCCGGAGTTTTCACCCAAAATGCCTTTTGTGCGGCACCCGTGATTGTTTGTCGCGAACACTTGCAATGCACTGATGGTATTCGATATTTGGTCATCAATGCAGGCAATGCCAATGCTGGAACGGGTGAAGAAGGTCTAACTTCGGCTCGCATGATCTGTGCTGAAATTGCTGAAGAAGGTATGACGGCGCTGGATAGCGTTTTACCTTTTTCGACCGGCGTTATTGGTGAGCAGTTGCCTTACTGGAAGATTGTAGAGCAAATACCTGCCTTAATGGAAAGCCTCCAGGAAGATAACTGGTTGCGGGCTGCCAAGGCGATTATGACCACAGATACTACTGTAAAAGCCTGTAGCAAGTCACTGGAATTAAACGGTAAAACAGTAAATATTACTGGCATAACAAAAGGTGCTGGCATGATAGAGCCTAATATGGCTACCATGCTTGCCTATGTTGCCACAGATGCAGGTATTGATAATGATACCTTGCAAGTCATTTTAAATGATGCGGTGCGTGATTCCTTTAATAGTATTACGGTGGATAGTGATACCTCAACCAATGATTCACTCATCTTAATGGCAACGGGACAATCAGGCGTTGATCTGGATAACAGCAATCGTAGCATTATTGTCGCTGCCATCAATGAGGTCTGCCAGGAGCTTTCTCAAGCTATTATTCGTGATGCCGAAGGTGCTACCAAATTTGTAACTATTCACGTTGGCTCAGCACCTGATTATAATTATGCCAAACAAATTGCCTATTCTGTGGCGCGATCACCCCTGGTTAAAACAGCCTTTTTTGCCAGTGATCCTAACTGGGGGCGGCTGTTAATGGCAATTGGCAAAGCGCCAGTAAAAAATCTGGATGTCACTAAAGTTGCATTGTGGTTAGGTGACACCCAATTACTTGAATCCGGCGAACCGCTGGAAACTTACCGCGAAGAACAAGGTCAAAAAGAGATGAACAAGGATGAAATCACTGTTCGTGTCGAGTTAAATGCGGGAGAATCGGAAGCTACCGTCTGGACATCCGATTTATCGCATGAATATGTTACGATAAACGCTGAATATCGTAGTTAAAACAGTCATTTCCTGTTTGCAATGCACGATATTGAGCATTCATTTATATCTTTGTAAGGGCTAATAAATGATTAAAAAAGTACACCCCCCCACTTTTTTACGGTTTTGTCGCCCTATGGGTTGTCGTCGCCATGCTCTGGCATTGTTTCGCTTCGCTTGGCCCGCCTTTTCTCTGTTAATCGCTGTTTTTTTGCTGTTGTTCAGTCTTTCAACGGCCTATGCGGTTGATTGTAATGCGGTTCGTGCCAAGTACCATTGTCCGGTTAAAAAACATAAACTGCATTTGAGTTTTGATGACGGTGTGGGCAGTGTTACACCAAAAATCCTGGATATTTTAAAGCGCGAGCACATTAAAGCAACTTTTCTGATTTTAGGGAACAAAATTGATTGTGGAAAATATCAAGTCGGCACAAAGTCTTATAAACTTTGTCAGCAGCGTCTTGCCACTTTAAAGCGAATCAAGCGTGAAGGTCATGAGATTGGCTCGCATAGTTATGAACATTATCATCATTCAAAACTAACGCCAGCACAGTTACAGCAAACCATTGCTCATTCGCATCAACTCCTGGAACCTTACTTCACTACCCAGCCAGCCATATTTCGATTGCCCTATGGTGATGGCTGGTTCAATCAAAAACAGGCCCCGCAGGTAATGCAGGCGCTTAAACGCAATGGCTTTGAACACCTTGGTTGGGAAATGACAGCCTACGACTGGAATGAAAAATACCAACATGGTGACCAGATTCTGGACAATGTGATGAAACAGATGTGTGGTGGCAAAGGTCGTGATGGTGTGGTGTTATTCCATGATGGTGTTTTTGAAAATGAACACGAAGGACGTGTTTTCACGGCGAATAATTTGGCGCGCTGGATACCTCAAATGCGTTGTGCTGCTGACTTTGTGCCTCTTTTACGTGTCAAAGGTCGTCAGTTTAATAGGAAATAAAAATGCACACAGTGCATGTAGCCGTTGGCGTTATCATCAATACAGAAAATCAAATCTTGATAGCACGACGCGCATCGCATCAACATCAGGGAGATAAGTGGGAATTTCCCGGAGGCAAGATAGAGCAGGGCGAGGACTCACAAATAGCCCTTTTTCGTGAGCTTAAAGAAGAGCTGGGTATTTCAGTTTCTTCGGCAAAGTTTCTTTTTGATATTACGCATTGTTATCCTGCCAGCGCCCATCACCCGGCCAAACAGCTTGTGCTACATATCTATCAGGTAGATCGCTGGAGCGGTGAAGTGAGCGGTAATGAAGGTCAGATAATCCGCTGGATAGATAAGCAGGATTTAGAAAACTACACTTTTCCAGATGCCAATAAGCCTATCCTTGCCTATTTCTCATAAGCTTAATCAGTGTCTCCTTAAGAGCCCTATGATTAGGTCTCTTAAGAATTTCAGCCTTTTTCACCCGCATAAGCCATTCTACTGCTAAGCTTAAGTTAAGGTGTTTAGATTTATACTGTTTAAAATATCATATTTAGGGATAAGTATATGAATAGGCCACATTTAAAAATCGCGCTCTTAACCGTCCTATTAGCAATGGCGAGTACGACGCAGGCTAAGGACTGGTTTGGCGGCAATAGTTTTTTTGGTAATAATAACAACAACTGCAACGACTGGCCCGAGTGGACGCCAATGTACTGGATGGAAGAAATGGCAGGTAATAACGACTGTTATAATAATGGTTATAACGGGGGTATTTACGGGTCACGCTATGGTTCGGCTTATCCTTCACCTTATTCTTATTATGGTCGTGGTGTTAGCCCTTATGCAGGGGCTTATGCGGGCTATCCGTCTGCACGTACTAATGCTTATTCGGCTTATGGTCGCTATCCCGGCCTGGCTTATCCGCAAACTCGATCATTTGGCAGCGGATTATCCCCTTTTTCTAACGGCTTTGGTGGCTCGCCATTTACATCCTTTTCTTCAATGGGGGGGGCGTCGTTTAATCAATTTGGATCACCTTTCTCGTCCTCCGCTTTTTCTTCGCCTTTTAGTTCACCCTTTAGTTCGCCAATGACATCGATGACCTCGCCAATGGGTTTGGGAGGATTATCTGGACTGGGTGGCATGAGCGGGCTTGGCTCGCCGTTTTCACCGATGTCACCGTTGTCACCAATCTCGCCTATGTCGCCACTAGGGATGGGAGGCGTACCGGGCATGGGACTATCACCTATGTCATCGCTGGGTACACTGCCATCAATAGGAAGAAGCACAGGGTTTACCTCACCGCTGGCATATAGATTCCCAGGAGCACCGCGTAGACCTCTGGCACCCCGTTTTCCTACAGCGCCAAGAGCACCCTTATCTCCATTGCTAGGACAAGGCTCTCCTATGGTTGGAAATTTCTTAGGTGCATCTCAGTTTAATCCATTTAGATAATAAGCGCGTAGCCGAGAAAAGGGCAGACGGGCGACTACTACCCAGAGGTGGGGCAGCCGAAAAAATCTCGTCATTCTGGCGTAGGCCAGAATCCATGTTAGAAGCTATGTGCCGTCGTTTAGAATAGATACTGGCCTTCGCCAGTATGACGGCTTATCTCTTAACTTACTGGCATTGGGGGGTGTACTTTATTGTTATTCAGGGAGGCTGGCAATCGTAACTTTTTCAAACTCAGCGCCATTATTCAGGGCTTTAAGTGTAGAAATCTTATCCAGACGTATTTCCTGAATAGTAGAATTAACCTTTATTAGTAAAAACTCTTCTTTTTGGGCCACTCGTGTTGTTTGCGCTTGTCCAATTATGTTTTCACCCGATAATAGTTTGATTTGCAGGTCATAATGCCGCATACAGGCAATTTCAATATAGTCGTAAAGTCGACAATCAATGGGTTGATAAGGCATGCCTTATTTTTTTCGCCCGGTATGGATATTAGGGTATTCAATAGCATCATGCTTAATCACTTCGGCCTCGCCGTTGTGACGATAAATGCGCTTCTTTTTGTCGGGGTAGTCCGCCACATCATGCTTTAAACGTTGCCCCATAACCAGACAAGTGAGTGTTTCTTCTCCGTTATTGGATAGCTGGTGTGCCACCTGATTGGCGGGCAGGCCAATAAAATCACCCTTGTTGACTTGATAAATGTCTTCATCCAGCGTCAGCTTGCCGGTGCCGGACAGGATATAGATGCATTCTTCTTCATAAAGATGCTTGTGGAATTCGGTTGAATCATGCCCCGGCTCTACATGAATAATATGTACCCCCATATTATTCATGCCCACCGCATCCCCAAGGGATTGATTAAAACGAATCGCATTAGGGTTAAGAAAGTGGCTGATAATCTTTCCATCAAGGCCCTTGATATCGTCGGCGGTTAAAAGAAATTGTCGGGTATCTATTCGGGTATCCATAACGGACTATCTCATTCAGCGTCGTCTTCAGGGCAGATGACCATGCCAACGGTGTTAAAACCACCATCAACATACATAATTTCTGCCGTGATGCCGCTTGCCAGATCTGAACATAAAAAGGCAGCCGCATTGCCAACTTCTTCAATGGTGACATTGCGATGCAGGGGGGCTGCAGCAGCAAATTGATCGAGCATTTTTCTAAAGCCTTTAATACCCATGGCAGCAAGGGTGCGAATGGGCCCGGCTGAGATACAGTTGACACGAATACCGTCCTGGCCGAGATCGGCTGCCATAAAACGCACTGCAGACTCCAAAGAGGCTTTAGCCATTCCCATAACATTATAATTAGGAATCGAGGCCACCGCGCCTAAATAACTTAAGGTTAGCATGGATGGATTTTCGCGCCCCTGCATTAACGGCCTGGCATATTTTGCCATCGCCAAAAAGCTATACGAACTAATGTCGTGGGCAATGCTGGAGCCTTCCCGTGTGGTATTTTCAACAATGCTGCCATCCAGCTCTTCTTTGGGTGCAAAGCCGATTGAATGCACCGCTACATCAAGGCCATCCCATACCTTACCAAGATCAGAAAAACATTTCTGGATAGATTCATCACTGCCAGCATCCAGCTCAAAAACTGGGCCAGAGCCTAGTTCCTGGGCAAATTTCTCGACACGCCCTTTAAGACGTTCACCCTGGTAAGTCAGTGCAATTTCGGCACCTTCACGATACATGGCCTTGGCAATGCCATAAGCAATTGAACGGTTGCTGGCGATGCCCGCAATCAAGACACGTTTGCCTGTCATAAAACCCATATTAAAATCCTTTTGCTGTTTGTTTGTATTGACCAGAATAATACGGAGAGGAGGGAGGCTTTACAATAATCTTTACAGGATTATATGTATAGAGACCTTTGCACAAAAGATATAACGGATAAAAATTGCTTAAATTTCCCTCTCGCCATCCTCTTGTGCAAAGGTCTCATATAAAAACAAAATGCCCTTAATCATTAAAAATAGAGTTTAATGATTAAGGGCGTGTGTTAGCAAGAATAACTCACTCAAGCACAAAGGTGATTTTCATGCGAACCTGGTAGCCAGTAATCTTGCCACCTTTCACCGTAACACTTTGGTCAGCCACCCATGCGCCACTGATGTTTTTTAAGGTTTTGTTGGCTCTCTCTATGCCATTCTCAACGGCATCTTCGAAGCTTTTAGTTGAGGTAGAAGTGATTTCAGTAATTTTTGCAACAGACATGGTTTTCTCCTTTATAAGTTGGTTACAAATGTAGTGTTAACACAAGGGAGTATAGACCTAATTACAGTGAAAATTACAAGATTGTCGCGCCGCCATCTTCATCCAGTAATACCTGGCTGACATGATTACCGATAATGGTCACCTGGCCTTGCAAGCGCTTTTCTCGATCGCGGCTAAATTCAAAGGTGTAGATGCGTTCTAGCGCAAGTCGACCGTTGCTGCCACGTATTGGACGAATTTTTATTAATGAGGCGGTTTGATCCAGAAACTGCGCCTGAATTTGTTGGCAGGCCTGTGCCGATGATTGCATAGCGATTTCCTTGGCGCGAACAGAAGCCATCCAAAACCATGCAAGCAGGGCTAAAAAGAGTATGATTAAAATGCTAGCCATTGGTACACTATAGGGGTTATAAAACAGAAATAAACATGCTTCCCGATATAAAACAATTAGAAAGCCTGATCCGACGTGTTGCAAAAGAAGAGATACTGCCACGTTTTAATCAAGTTGGCTATCACGTAAAAGCCGATGGCAGCTTGTTAACCGAGGCTGATTTATCTGCCGATAAACGAATTTGCCAGGCCCTGGCGCAGAGCTACCCGGATATCGCATTTCTTAGCGAGGAAATGAGTCAGCAGGAGCAGGAAACCTTATTACTCCAAAGTGAACGCCTTTGGTGTCTTGATCCGCTTGATGGCACCAGTAATTTTGCTGCAGGAATCCCTCTATTTGCCACATCACTGGCTTTATTTGTGAAAGGTGAGGTGCAAATTGGCATTACTTACGACCCGGTAAGAGATGAAATGTTTAGCGCGCTCAAGGGGCGGGGCGCATGGTTAAATGGTAAGCCCTTAAAATGTATGCCCAGCAATTTCCCTTTAAATAAAACCATCGCCATTATTGATTTTAAACGCCTTAAACCCGCGTTGGTTCAGCATTTACTTAGCGATGCGCCCTATAAATCACAACGTAATTTGGGTAGTTGTGTTTTGGAATGGGCATGGATGGCGTCTAATCGTGGTCACCTCTATTTACATGGAGGCATGAAATTGTGGGATTTGGCTGCTGGCACCTTGATTCTTTCAGAGGCTGGTGGTTACGCATGCACTCTGGAAGGCGAGAACGTTTTCAGGCCGGCAATGGCACCGCGCTCGGTGTTAATTTCACCGGATGAAACCTTGTTTGTTGCCTGGAAGGATTACCTGTTGAGTGCCATAAAATGACCAGGCTTTATTGGGGTTTTTTTCTGATCCTGACCTTTGTCATTAGCTTGCCACTAAGCTGGTGGATGCTTGCCCGTTTTGATTTTGGCTACCCTTTTCTGTATGACACGCTGGCGATTGAACAACACATTGCAAACTATGCCCCTAAAAATAAACAAGGCAAAAAGCACTTTGAACTCACCTCAAAAGAGCAACGTCTGGGCTTATTTCATGGGGTTGTTGAAGCTATTCAAAATCATGGCACCGGGCTAAGGCAATTAGCCTACACTGACAAGACAAGTGCTAAAAACATACCGCTGTTTACCCAGGCTGAAATCACTCATTTACAGGATGTTGCCAATTTGCTGGATCTGCTAAAAGTGCTGGTTCTATTTTTAATGGCGCTTTGGTTGGTGATTGTCATTATTCTGTGGCGTTTAAAGAAAACACTGCCAGGTGTTAAACAGTTATTGTTAAGCGCCTTGATACTATTGATCCTCAGCGCCCTGGTCTTATCCATAGGCCCCGAAATTGTATTTAATCAGTTGCACCGCTGGGTTTTCCCTGATAATCATCAGTGGTTTTTCTATTATGAAGATTCTTTAATGAGCACTATGATGAAAGCCCCCGATTTATTTGCCTATATCGCGGCTCTTCTTGCCTTGCTTTCCATGGCTATTACTAGCTTGCTATTTGTGGTTTTAAGGCGCTTTTTGAAATGATTGGAGAAAAGGGCAAGCCGAGCGAAGCGAGACAATGTCGGAGCTTGCGCGACAACCCGTAGGGCGACAAAACCGTAAAAAAGGTGGGGGGTGTACTTTTTTTAATGAAGCTTAAACTGTTTTCAG